>NZ_BAABWK010000001.1:1892732-2221143 GCF_040362765.1 Pyruvatibacter sp. HU-CL02332 | reverse complement strand
TCGTGCCGCCAGCACCTGCGGTCCCAGCGCCTACGACGCCTTCTGTGCCTGCAACGCCTAGCGCACCCACACCGCCTGCTACGTCCGGCTCGACAGGCGGGTCTGGCGGCATAGACGCTGGCACGGCGGCAGCGATTGTTGGCGGCGCAGCGGCCGTCGGCATTGGGGCTGCCATTCTTGGCGGCGGTGATGATGCGGCAGCAGGTGCTGCAGGTGCGGGCGGCAATGCCGGCACGCCTGGGGCGCCCGCAGGCACGGCGCCAGCCGCGCCCGCACCGTCTGCTCCTGCAACGTCGGCTCCCGCGCCTTCTGCTCCGGGAACGGGACAGCCGGCACCTGCCGGGCAGGCTCCTGCTGCGCCCGCGCAGCCTGCAACCCCTGCCTCGTCCCCGGCAACGCCTGCTGCGGATCCGGCTGCCCAGCCGACAACGCAGCCGACAGCCCAGCCAACGCAGCAACCAGCGGCACAAAACGCGCCGGCCGTACCGGAGCCTCAGGCTGCACCTGCGCAGACGGCCCCCGCGCAACCGTCGGGCACGACTGCGCCGTCAGATGCTGTGTTGGACAATCAGTTCGAAGCGGCCTGTTCGAGTGGGTTCTCGATTGCCGAGCAGCAAGCCTTCGACGCTTACTATGAGCGCATGGCTCATCCACAACGCCCGCTTCCGGACTATATCCAGGCCGGGCTGGTGGAAGGCCAGTTGATGCCGCCGGGCCTGCTCAAGCGGGCAAAACCGATCCCGGCATGGCTGAAGGGGCAGATTTCGGAGTGTCCGTCACATACGGATGTTCTCGTCGGCACCCACATCATGCGGTACGAAAGCAACTCCGGCATCGTGACGGGATTGTACAAAATCGGCGGCTAAAACCTGCTGACAAAAAAGCCCGGGCGGTTGCACCGCCCGGGCTTTTCTTTTGTGTTCTATCGTGTGGCAGACCTAGAGGTCTTCACCGATCACGATGAGCTTGTCATAGGACAGGCCCTGTTCATCGCACATGGCGCGATAGACATTGAGGATGCTGTTGGCATCCAGAATGCCGGTGACCTGACCGGTTTCATCTGTGTTGATGTTGGGACCATAGATGGCAAACCACACATCCGTTTCTTCGGTGTTGGTATCCGGCACAATCAGAGTGTGGACCGAACCTGCAGGCTCAAACAGATAGGATCCTTTTGAGTTCACCACGTCGGGATATTCGCGGTAGTGCCAGCTGCCGGTGAAGGTCACTGCAAAGACAGGCCCTGTGTGATAGTGCGTTGCCACCTGATAGCCCGGCGAGAATTTGGTGCGCAAGACCCACAGCCCCTGGGTCAGGTCAACCTGCTGCAGCTGGATCCTGGTGCCATCTCCAAGGTCCACAAATGGCAGATCGTCTTCGCCGATATGCAGCGCTTCGCCGGATGCAGGCGGCACCACGGGTGTTGCCATCTGGGTGATTGCGTCGTCTGCTTTGGTGTCCATTGAAGACCTCCCTGAAATGTGTTCCGACGCAGTCTAGCGACCTGACGCCCGCTGTCAGGTGTTTTTGACTTTTCGCCGCCGACACGCCATTTCCTCTGCATGACAGACCGCCGTCTCAGTCCCCTGCCAGACCTGCCGACAGCGTCGCTCTTAGATGCATCCGACGAGGGGCCGGTGTGTGCCTTGTGCGCCCGCCCGCTGGGGGACCGGGTGGAAAAGCATCATCTGATCCCGCGCCTCAAGGGCGGGACCCAGACCGTGCCGCTGCATCCCATCTGCCACAAAAAAATCCACTCGCTGTTTACGGAGAGCGAGCTGGCGCAGTCCTTCCACACGGTGGAGGCGCTTACTGACCATCCAGATGTTGCGGCCTTCATCAAATGGGTCCGCAAGCGCCCGGCAGATTTCCACAAGCGCACCCGCAAGGCGGGTGGCGGAAAGGGACGACGATGAGCACGTCGCTTTCTTTCACCACCAAGGACGCGGCGCGCACCCATGTGTGGGACCGGCTGAGCAATGAAAAGCTGGCCGCCTTCCCGTTCCCGCCGCATGGGCGCATTCCCAACTTCAAGGGCGCTGGCGAAGCGGCGAAGCGGTTGTTTGATATTCCCGTCTTTGCCAACGCGACAGCGCTGAAGATCAATCCGGATTCCGCCCAAAGCGCTGTGCGGGCGGAAGCCTTACGGCGCGGCATTGATGTCTATGTGCCGACGCCAAAGCTGGCCGGTGGCTTCTGGCGCATCGAGGCGGCCGCTGTGCCCCATGATGCGGTTCGGCAGGCGGCGGCCATGTCGACCATGCCCAAATGGGCAACGCAGGTGGTGCTCAAGGATCTGCCGCAGATGGATGCCATCGTGTCCGGCTCCGTAGCCGTCACGCCCTCGGGCAAAAGATGCGGCAAGGGCGCAGGCTACGCTGACCGGGAATACGGCATTTTGCTGGAACTGGGGCATGCCCCGGTGCCCGTTGCCACCACGATTCATGATGTGCAGCTGGTGGATGATTTCCCCCAGGTGGGGACGGATGAACCGCTGACGTTCATTGTTATGCCGACGCACAGTCTGGAGATTGCTTCACCGCCGGACGCCCCTACAGGCATCGACTGGTCAGTCATCACACATCAGGATCTGGAGGACATGCCGGTACTGGCGGACCTCAAGGCACTCATCGGCAGGTGATTTTCCGGAGAAAAAGGGAAATGGTACCGCCTCATGGGTTCGAACCAAGGACCTCCGGTTCCACAAACCGGCGCTCTAACCAACTGAGCTAAGGCGGCACATTTCAGCCAACCGGCGCACACAGGACTTTCGCCCTCAACCCGGTTGCGGAGGCGGAAACTAGCGTCCCGCCATGGCGATTGCAAGAAGGGATATGGCGGCTTTTTCGGCCTGTTCCAGCCAAAATCCCCGATTGCCCGCACGGAGTCCCCACCGAATTCGCTTCAAATTTGAGCTTTTGGATTACCGCCCCCTTGAGACCTCGTCTTTTAGGCTTTCTTCCATCAAATGCCCCTGTCGGGCCTGTGAGTTGAGGAAAGCCGATGATGGACTGGGCCAACCGATCCCTGAATGCCCTTGCCGCCATTGCCGTGGTGGTGGCCGCTATTGTGTATGGCAGCGCCGGCCCCGCGCAGGCAGCGCCCGATGATCTGTCAGCAGCCCTCGCGGACCGGCCCTCTCATGTGGCAACCAACTGGATTGGCGTGGCTGCTGTTGGCTATGACGTGGTGGCGTTCTTCACCAAGGGAGAGGCCCTCAAGGGCGACAAGGACATTACCGCCACCCATGATGGGGCGATCTATCGTTTTGTCAGCACGGACAATCGTGACCTCTTCCTGAAAGATCCCGCAGCGCTGGCCCCGCAATTTGGCGGCTATGGCGCGATGGGTGTTCGCATGGGCAAGAAGCTGCGCCCCGAGCGCAGCCCAGCCTGGCAGGTAGCCGACGAAAAGCTCTTCTTGTTCATCGATGAAGACACAAAAGCCATGTGGAACGAAACGGCAGAGCGCAATGAGAAGATCGCCCATGCCATCTGGGATACGATACGCAACGTGCCGCCCAAAATGCTCCTGGCTCCTGCCACCAACTAAGCCCTACAAGCGGCGCGTAACCTGCTGTTAGACTGCCCGCAAAACACATTGCAGGCAGGGTGGCAGATGGTTCCGGGCACGCAGACGACATTCATTGAGGCCAACGGCATTCGTTTTGAGGTTGCTGTCGCGCAGCCCGTCCATGCGGGCGCTGCAGGCAGCCAGGTCAGCGGAAAGCGCAAACTGGCGCTGCTGCTGCACGGGTTCCCGGAACTCAATTTTTCCTGGCGTGACCAGATTTCCACTTTCACCAATGCGGGCTACACGGTCTGGGCCCCCAATCTGCGTGGTTATGGCGATACCTCGCGGCCTGAAGGCATTGATGCCTATCGCCTGGATGTGTTGATTGATGATGTGGCCGGGCTGATTGATGTAGCAAAGGCTGAGGGCCTCGCAGATGAAATCTGCCTCGTCTCCCATGACTGGGGCGGTGCGATTGCGTGGAGTTTTCTGCTCGGCAAGAAGCGAGAGATTGATCGCTTCATCGTTATGAACCTGCCGCATCCCAAACGCTTCGTGGACGAATTCAAAACCTGGAAGCAGTTCAAGCGCTCCTGGTACACGTTCTTTTTCCAGATACCTTGGCTGCCTGAAAAATTGCTGGGCGCCAAGAAGGCCGAAGCCATTGGCCGCGCGTTCCACGATATGGCGGTCGACAAATCGCGCTTTCCAGACGACGTCCTGAATGTCTATCGCGAGGCCGCACTCAAGCCGGGGGCGCTCACTGCTATGGTCAACTACTACCGCGCGGCCATGCGGCGCCAGACGCCCTATCACGATTTGTGGCGCGAACCGCCAGTGATCGAAGTCCCGACATTGATGATCTGGGGGGAAGAAGATTCAGCCCTGTGTGTTGAGACCACGGACAAGATGGACCCGCTCATGAGCGACTTCACCCTGCGTCGGCTGCCGGGCGTCTCTCACTGGGTGCAGCAGGAGGCGCCGGAAACCGTCAATGCCATGATTGCCGCATGGCTGGGTGGCATTGCGGTGCCACAGGCAGCAGACCTCAATCGCCTTGCGCCGCCGCCCCCTCAAGAAATGGCGACAGCTACATCATCTGCCGCCCAATAGCCCCGGCCACAAGCCGGGTAAGCCACCGCGGGGATGCGCGGCCAATGCTGGTTGTCATCGCATAGGCCAGCCCGGGAACGCGCACCACGTCGCCCTTGATGCAGGCGTCATAGCCTTCCTGTGCCACTTCCTGCACATCGCCCACGAGGAAGGATGGAATACGCTCGGTGCGTTCATTGCTGCTCTTGATGGTGCCGAACATGTTGGTCTCGGTAATGCCAGGGCACAGCGCTGTCACGGTCACGCCATCGGACTTGAGTTCTTCAGCCAAGGACTCGGTCAAAGACAGAACAAAAGCCTTGGTGCCCGCGTAAACGGCCAGTGATGGAACCGGCTGGAACGACGCAACAGAGGCAACATTCAGTACACGTCCGGATTTTCGTTTGGCCATGGGCGGCACAAACAGGGCTGCGAGTTCCGTCAAAGCCACCGTATTGAGGCGGATCATGTCGCCCAGCGTTTCCGGCTCCTGACTCTTGAAGGGGCCCATTTCCAGCACACCGGCATTGTTCACCAGCACGTCGATATCGATGCCCCGGCTTGCCATCTCGTTGAACAGGTCACGAGGGGCGCCGGGTTTCGACAGGTCAATCTGGGCCACCTCGGTCGCGATGCCGTGCTCGGCTGAGAGCTTTTTCCCCAGCTTTGCGAGTTTGTCCTTGCTGCGTGCCGCAAGGACGAGATCAAAGCCACCGGCGGCGAATTTTCCTGCCAGCGCTTCTCCAATACCGGCCGATGCCCCTGTAATCAGCACCCACTGGCCCTGGGAGCCCTTGTTTGCGGGCCTGCCGGACGCCTTGGCGCGTGAGGCTGTCTTGCGCTTTGCAGCGGTCTTTTTGGTGGATTTTTTGGCCGTGGTCTTACGTTTTGGAGCTGTCGCCATTTTGGTTTTCCCTATCCCTCGGCCTCGTGTCTCTGGGCCGTTTTCACAAGCCTAAGCGGACAATTGCCCGTTTGCCACAGGTCCGTGCCCTATTGGACTTACGAGGGGTCACAGGGTGCCGCGTTTGAGGCTATAGTCTTTGAGTGTGCTTGGGGGAGCGCGCATGTCATTGGTGGACAAGGTTGTTGGGGAACAACCACACTGTGCCGAGACAATCGCTTTCCTATGTGCACGGTTTTCTGGCGTAGCTGGTCCTTAAGGCTGGCTACGTATCCTGGTGCCACCTGCCCGAACGGTCATGCATGACGTCCATCGACGACCAGACACCGACCACGCCTGCCACCGGGCTTGATACCCGGCCTGACCCCCGTTTTGTCTGGGATGGCGAGCGCGCCCGCGTGGCTGAGGCTAATGAAGAAGCCGCAGCGCTGTTTGGTGAAGTCGGCATTCTTGATCTAATCGAACGACCCTTCGCACCGCAGGGCCGGTTTGCAGCCGCACTCACACAGCTGATGGCAACGGCCTCAGCCCGCCAGGATACGATATCCTCCGTTGACGGACGGATGCCCCACCCCGAAGGCGGAAACCCACTCGACGTCACTGTCTCTCTTCAACCATTGAGCGACGGACGCATCGGCCTTGCCGTGGTGGTCGGAGTTGATGCCGAGCCAGACAGTGCGGAAGCGCGCGTGGCGGCGCTGGGTGAAGCCATCGCAGCGCCCGGCGCTCTTTTTGCCGCCGACGGCACTTGGCTTGCCGGCAATGATGCGTCTATCGCCCTTTTGGGTGAAAAAACACCAGACCTTGCGGAGTTGCTTGGCGACCCCAAAGCCGCGCTCAGGCTGACCGGGCACGCGCTGGCAGAGGGGCTCTCGTCTGCAACCTTCCGCATTGGCACGCGGTTTGGCGCACGCCTTGCGCGCGTCACCCTGACCCGGGCCCTTGATCCCAATAGCGGCGGGGCAGCGGTCGCGGCCTATTTCAATGACATCGCAGACAGGGCACGGGTTCTGGCAGCCCCTGCCCCGGCTGCACCCAATGCCGATACGCCCGCGACGGCCACGTCCCAGCCCGCCGGGACCGATACCAAGACTGCAGCTCTTGAAGCGCGTGCCTTGATGTCCCGCGTCGGCCACGAATTGCGCACGCCGCTCAATGCCATTCTCGGATTTTCCGAGGTCATGGCCAACGAACACTTCGGGCCCATGGGCAACGAAAAATATCTCGAATATGCCCGCGACATTCACACGGGCGGCGAACACCTGCTTGGCCTTGTGGATGATCTGCTGGAAATGGCCCGCTCTGAAAACGGGCGGCGCACACTGTCGTTTGAAGCTGTTGATCTGGCCGACATGGTGCATGCCATGAGTGATCTTCTGCGTGCGGAAGCTGCGGACCGCGGCCTCACCCTGTTTGCCGAGATTAGTGCGAATGTCCCACCGGTCGTGGCGGACGCCCGCTCCCTGCGGCAGGTGCTGATCAATCTGCTGGGCAACGCTATCAAGTTCACCAAGTCAGGCGGCACGATCACTCTTGGTGTGCGTGTGACCGATGACGGTGGCGTTGCCCTGTCTGTGGTCGACACCGGCATCGGCATGGATGACGCCCAGCTGGCAGCCGCGCTTGAGCCATTTGGCCAGGTGGAAGAAGCACAGGCTGACCTGGCCGAGGCAAAAGACGGTCAACATGGATTGGGACGCGGCCTGGGCCTTGGGTTGCCGCTGGCCAAAACGCTGGTTGAGGCCAACAAGGCCACCTTTGAGATTGAGAGTACACCGGGCGAAGGCACCAGGGTTCGTGCGGTTTTCCCGCCAACGGCCGTGCTGGCGACCTGACCGGGGTCCTGACGGGGGTTAAGGGCGCGACCAATTGCGTCTGGCCAAATGGGATGAGTTTATTGACACTCATTCTCAGTAAGCCTAAGCCGCTTCCTGATCCAGTTCACAGCCAGACGTTTTTCATCTTATGGCCCTCATAGAGCCGTCACATTCTGCCCTGACAGACAGGGGCCTGCCAGACCGGGGCCTGCCAGACGCGGGACTTCCGCTAGCGGCACGGCTGCGCGGGCTCTTTTCGACAGGGACGGCCGGGCGCACGCTGACTATCAGCGCCTTTATTGTGGCACTGGTCATTTCTCTGCCGGCGCTGGCGGTCATTTCCAGCCTGTTTGATACGACAACCGCAAGCCTCTCGGGTCTTGGCCAGTCCGTCATGGCCCAGTTGCTGACCAACTCGCTCATCCTTGCGACCGGCACGCTGGCGGGCGTTCTTGTGCTCGGGGTTTCAACCGCATGGCTTGTGACCATGTGCCGGTTTCCCGGTCGCGAGATTTTCCACTGGGCGCTGATCCTGCCCCTCGCCGTGCCCGCCTATGTGGTGGCTTATGCGTATACGGACTTTCTGCACCACCCCGGCCCCGTACAAACCTTGCTGCGCGACGTTACCGGATGGGGTGCGCAGGATTACTGGTTCCCCAACATTCGCTCCGAAGGGGGCGCGGTGTTCGTGTTTTCCTTCGTGCTGTACCCCTATGTCTATCTGCTGGCGCGCGCGACATTCCTTGAACAATCAGTCTGCGCCCTTGAAGCCGCCCGCACCCTTGGCCAGTCAGCCTGGGGCGCGTTCTGGAAGACGGCGCTTCCCCTGGCCCGCCCTGCCATTGCGGCGGGCGCTGCGCTTGCGATCATGGAAACGCTGGCTGATTTCGGAACGGTTTCGCACTTTGGTGTGCGCAGCTTTACGACGGCGATCTATCAAAGCTGGTTTTCCCTTGGGGACCGGGTGTTGGCGGGCCAGCTTTCTGCTGGACTGTTGGGCATTGTCACGCTGCTCATTCTTGTAGAACGCCTCAGCCGGTCGGGCGCCACCTACGAGCAAACCACAACGCGGCTGCAGCGCCTGCCGGACTATGAGCTCAAAGGCATCCGCGGTGCCCTCGCCTTTGCAGCATGCGCCTTGCCGGTGACACTCGGTTTCCTGCTGCCGCTGGGTATTCTCATCTATCTCAACTTTGTTGGCGGGCATGATCTGTTCGGCAGCCGTTACATCACGCTGACACTCAACACTTTCACACTGGCAGGGATTGCCGCGGTGCTGGCCGTGGCTCTGGCGCTGCTCATGGCGTACGCAGTCCGGCTCTCGGGCAGCCCGCTCGCACGCCTTGCCAACCGGATGACGAGCCTTGGCTATGCGATCCCCGGATCAGTGATCGCCGTGGGTGTGCTCATTCCGCTGGCGAATATGGACAACGCGCTGGACGCATGGATGCGCGCGACGTTTGGTATATCAACAGGGCTTATCCTGACAGGCTCCATCGTTGGCCTCGTGTTCGCCTATATCGTCCGCTTCATGGCGGTGTCCATCAACACGGTTGAGGCAAGCCTTGCCAAGGTGACGCCCAATATGGATGCGGCTGCCCGGTCGCTTGGGCGCTCGAAGCTGGCCACACTGATTGAAGTTCACTCACCGCTGATGCGGGGCAGTCTTTTGACCGCCGGCCTCATTGTGTTTGTAGATGTGGTGAAAGAACTACCGGCCACATTGATCATGCGGCCCTTCAACTTCGATACGCTGGCCATTCAGGCCTATCGGCTTGCAAGCGACGAACGACTGGCGGAAGCATCCACCGCCAGTTTGATGATTGTCGCAACCGGCCTCCTGCCGGTGATCATCCTGTCACGGACGATCATGGCGTCACGGCCCGGCAGCAAGACGCCCAAATAAAAAGACTGGCAAATAAAAGGAGGCCCGATCGCAAAAGCGACCGGGCCCCAAGTATGCCTGCTGCCAGGGAGGATCTTACTGGTAGCCGACTTCGTTGTAGATTTTCTGAGCTGTGGCCTGGTTTTCACCCAGCTTGATGAGCGGCAGGTCGTCTGCCTCAAATGCACCCAGTGACTCAACAGCGGATGAAGCCTCGACACCTTCAACGACGGGGTATTCGTTGTTGCCGTCGGCGAAGTATTTCTGCGCCGCATCGGTTGCCAGATACTCCAGGAAGGCAATGGCATTGTCGCGGTTGGGGGCATTTGCCACTACACCACCGGCCGACACATTTACGTGGGTGCCGTTTGCGTCATTGTCCTCAGTCGGCTGATCCGGGAACACAATGCCGATGCGGTCCGTGTCGTCCGGGTTGGCCAGGTCGCGTACGTCCTGAGAGAGCGCACGGGCAAAGTAGTAGGTGTTGGCAACAGCAATGGCGCACTGGCCCGACGCAATGGCGCGCAGCTGGTCCGTATCGCCGCCTTCAGGGTCGCGGGCGCGGTTGGCCCACAAGCCTTCAACCCACGCCTTGGCATCTTCTTCGCCGCGATGCTCAACAACAGATGCCAGAAGCGACAGCATGTAGATGTTTGATGAGGACCTCGTGCAGACGAGACCCTTCAGCTTGGGATCAGCGAGGCTTGCATAGGTCTGGACGTCAGCCGGGTCGATCTTGGCCTTGTCATAGAAGATGGCACGGCCACGGGTGGAGAACCCAAACCAGTGGCCGTCCGGGTGACGGAGGTTTTCCGGAATACGGTCTTCCAGTGTGTCGGAGTCGATCGATTGGAAGATACCGGCCTGATCTGCCTGATAGAGACGGCCCGCGTCCACTGTCAGCAGAATATCAGCAGGAGAATTCTCGCCTTCGGCCTTGATGCGCTCGATGAGCACGTTGGCCTTGTCTTCAATCCGGTTGACGGTGATGCCGGTGGCTTCTTCAAAATCAGAGTAGAGCCGCTCGTCCGTATCATAGTGACGAGAAGAATAGATGTTCACTTCGCCCGCGGCCTGCGCGGCGAGAGGAAAAGCAATGACAGCCGCCGCAGCAGCAACCAGAAGACGCATTGGATCAGCACTCCGAGAGATTACAAAAACCGCGCGATCAGCCCGCGCAATTGCCGCAACTGAATATGAGAACCATTCTCATGTCAAGCAGAAGAGTCAGCAATCCCGGGGTTTCGTAAAGGCTAGGATTTGAGCGCGTCGAGGCCCCGATAGAGGTCCAGGGCTTCAGGATTTGCCAGAGCCTCACGGTTTTTGACCTCTCGGCCATGGACCACGTCGCGCACCGCCAATTCGGTGATCTTGCCCGACTTGGTGCGCGGGATATCCGCCACCGCCACAACACGTGCAGGGACATGTCGGGGGCTGGCGCCTTCGCGAATCTGCTTGCGCAGGCGCGCTTCAAGGTCAGCGTCGAGGGTCGCGCCATCTGCCAGAACAACGAACAGCACCACCCGGGTGTCACCCTGCCAGTCCTGACCGATCACGAGGGACTCTGTGACCTCCGGCAGCTGCTCCACCTGCCGGTAGATTTCCGCCGTGCCGATGCGCACGCCGCCGGGGTTCAGCGTCGCGTCCGATCGTCCGTGGATGATGAAACCGCCGGTGTCCGTTTCTTCCGCAAAATCGCCGTGATGCCAGACATTGGGGAACCGCTCGAAATAAGCGGCGCGGTAGCGCGCGTCGTCATCATCGTTCCAAAAGCCGATGGGCATAGCCGGGAACGCACGCACGCACACAAGCTCACCTTTTTCGTTGAAGACACGCTTGCCGTCGTCGTTCCAGATTTGCGTCGCCATGCCCAGACCGGCCGCCTGGATTTCTCCGCGATGCACCGGCAGCAGCGGATTGCCAAGCACGAAGCAGGATACGATGTCGGTGCCTCCAGCAATCGATGCCAAATGCACGTCCGGCTTGATGGCATCCATCACATAGTCAAAGCCTTCAGGCACCAGCGGTGACCCGGTGGACAGCAACATGCGCAAGGCAGACAGGTCATGGGTGTCACGCGGGCGCAGCTTTTCATTGTTGAGCGCGTCGATGTATTTGGCGGAGGTTCCAAAATGCGTCACGCGTTGCTGCTGCACCACGTCAAACAGAACTTCCGGTCCTGGGTGGAACGGCGACCCGTCATAGAGAACCAGCGTCGCGCCAGCCTGCAGGCCGGACACCAGCCAGTTCCACATCATCCAGCCGCAGGTGCTGAAGTAAAACAGCGTGTCGTCAGAGGTAAGCCCGCAATGCAGACGATGCTCCTTGGCGTGCTGCAGCAAGGTGCCGCCCGCAGAATGCACAATGCATTTGGGGGCGCCGGTCGTGCCTGACGAAAACATCACGTAAAGCGGATGACCGAATGGCATCGGCAGAAATTTGAGGTCGTCCGGGTCTTCCGCGTCCAGCGCCTCGCGCCAGAGTTCAGCCTTGGGCACGGCCCCCACATGGTCGTCGGCCATATAGGGTACAACCAGCACGCCTGCCAGGCTCGGAAGGCCATCAGCGATCTCGCGCAGCTTGTCTCGGGTGTCGTGGGTCTTGCCGCCATAGGCGTAGCCGCCGCAGCCAATCAGAAGCGTCGGCTCGATCTGGCCAAACCTGTCCAGCACACCCTTTACGCCAAAGTCCGGCGAGCAGGAGGAGAAGACCGCCCCGATGCTTGCCGCAGCAAGCATGGCAACCACTGTCTCAGGCATGTTGGGCATCATGGCCGCCACACGGTCTCCGGGACCAACACCCAAGCGGGCAAACACGCGCTGGGCGCTGGCCACATCTTCGCGCAGCGTGCCCCAGGTCATCCGCCAGGCATCTCCGGTTTCAGAGCGGAAGACCAGCGCCACATCGTCGTCTTTGCCTGCATGGGCCAGCAGGTTTTCAGCAAAGTTCAGGCGTGCCTGGGGAAAAAACCGCGCGCCGGGCATGGCGTGCGCATTCTCAAGAACCACATCGCCCGCATCGCCAACAATGCCGCACTCATCCCAGACTGATTGCCAGAACTCCTCACGATGATCGACTGACCATGCGTGCAAGCTCTTCCAATCGTCGAGGGATCGTTCCCAACGCACACCGGCCGTTTTTGCAAACTGACCCATGGGCGTGTCGGCGGGCGTTTCGGGTTCCCACAGAACCGCAGCCTGTGTGGTGTGATCTGTCATGGCAAACCGATACCGCCCCGCCGACCTGAAATCAAAGCCTGAAGCAGGGCCAATCTAGAAGACCAGCCCTGCAGCTTGCGTTTCCAACAATTGTTTGAAGTCACCATCAGGCCTTTGCATGAGCTGGGCGTGGGTGCCCTGCTCCACAATACGGCCCTGCCGGAACACGAGAATACGATCCACATCGCGCAGCGTAGACAGCCGGTGGGCAATCAGGATCGTCGTGCGGCCCCGCATCAGCTCCTCGATCGCATCCTGAATGATGCTCTCGGTATGGGAGTCGAGGCTTGAGGTGGCTTCGTCCAGCACCAAAATGGGCGCGTCCGCCAGAAATGCCCGAGCAATAGCCACCCGCTGGCGTTCACCACCGGAGAGCTTTACACCGCGCTCGCCCACTTCCGTGTCATAGCCCTGCGGCAGGTTCATAATGAACTCGTCCGCATGGGCCCGCCTTGCAGCCTCCATGACTTCCTCACGGGTGGCGTCCGGTCGGGCATAGGCGATGTTCTCCGCCAAGGACCGGTGGAACAAGGCCGGGTCCTGCGGGACGAGAGCAATCGACTGGCGCAGGGACGACTGGGTGACCGCCGCCACGTCCTGACCATCAATGACAATCTGCCCGCCATCCACATCATGCAGACGCTGCAGCAGCTTCACGAAAGTACTCTTGCCAGAGCCGGAGCGGCCGACAAGACCCACACGCTCGCCGGGCTGGATCGTGAGGTTGAAGTCCTCATAGATAGGGTCCGGCTGATTGGCATAGGCGAACTGCACATTCTCAAAGGCAATGCGTCCGGAACCGGGCACAAAGTTCGCGGCATTTGGCCTGTCCGCCACGCCCATGGACTGACGCTGGAACAACACCAGATCGTCCAGTTCGTTGATTGCCTGCTGGGCGTTTCTGATGTGATAGGACGCGTGCCGCAGATGGCTGTCGATCACGAAGAAGGTCGTGAGCGCCAGCACCACATCACCGGGAGTTGCCAGTCCCTGGGTCCAGTAATAGGTGGAAAAGCCCAGCAGAGCCGCCATCATCAGGATCTGCATGGCGACCTGGAACATCACGGCGTTCTCGCCGCGAATCCAGGTGAACTGCGCCTTGCCCGCCCAGTCGCGCACCACCCGCTCGAAGGACACGTCTTCGCGTTCCTCCGCACCGAAGCTCTTGACCACGGCGTTACAGGTAATGGCGTCTGACATGGTGGCGCCAATGCGGCTGTCTGCCGCCATGTGGATGTTGTTGGCGGGAGCCACCCAGTTGGCAGACAGCCAATAGCCAACGCCCAGATGCAGGGCGATGAGCACACCAACCGTCAGTCCCATGACCGGCCAGAGGATGGTCAGCATGATGGTGAGACCGATCAGCGTCAGCACGGCCGTCAGCAAGGCATGGATCACCGTGTCGGCGTAGGTGTCATAGGCCCACATGCCGCGGCTGATCTTGCGGACTGTTGCGCCGGCAAACTCATTGGCATGCCACTCGGACGAAAAGCGCTGCACGCGCTCAAACGCATCGCCCACCAGATGTCGCATGACGTTGGCCGCAAAGACGATCCACACGCGATACATGATGTAGCGCACGGTGAAATAGAGGATTGTCACGCCGATGACGATGAACAGCAGCCGCCACACCTGATCTTCCGGCAGTGTGCTTGAAATGGCATCGACAAAGCGCCCGGCGACAAGCGGCAGGGCCACATCAAGCGCTGCCATGCCGACGACGAGTGCCACGCACGCCCAGAAAAGGCGTGGGTACCGCATCCAGTAGACCCACACAAAGCGGGCTGTTTCAAAGGTAGTTAGATTGGTCATGATATTCACAGCCCACGTCTTTGCGCGGAGCTGTCCCAGGAAGAAATTTGTTTTCGGAATTGGACAAACTTGGGGGCAGGCGCCCGGCCAAACGATGCGGTTAGCGCCCGAATACAATCGGGAGCTTGAGGAGGGTCGCGTGCCTGCCCCGCTATCGCCGGGAAAGACCGCTGACGCCAACCGCGTTTGTCTAAGCCTTGTCTCTAGACGCGATGCCTATGCCGACAAGGCTTGGAAAACGCGATCACGCGGGGAGTATCGTTTTTCATCGACAACTCTTCCTGGGTGCTGGCATCCCTTAAGGGGTACACCAGCGCGTGAATCGCAAAACCTCACCCCGAATGGATGAGACGGTCATGACAATGCCACAGGATTTCGCGAATGTGGAAGTAAGTAAATCGTGATGCATGGCAGGACTGCGAAAAGCGCGGTACGATTGCCACAACACGCCACCACCTGCCCGCGTCCCTCATGGCCCTTTGGCCACTAAAACCCAAGGGACCGCACCGGAGAAACCCAATGCGCGCCTTGCTCTATTTCGTTATCGCCGTCGTTGCTCTTGTGGCAGGTGCGGTTTTTCTTGCGCCCATGTTCATTTCTGCCGATCTGGTGAAGCAGGAAGTTGAAGCGGCCGTTGAAAGCGCGACGGGGCGCAAACTCACCATTGCAGGGGACGTCTCCATCAGCGCCTGGCCGGCGCTGGCAGCAAATATCGGCGACGTGACGTTTGCCAATGCGCCGGGCGGCAAGTCAGACAACATGGCAACCATGAGGGAGTTGCGCGCGGAGCTGGCGATCATGCCGCTGCTGAGCGGCAAGGTGCAGGTCGATGAATTCGTGCTGCGCGAGCCTGTCATCAATCTGGAGATTGCGCGCAACGGCACGCCGAACTGGCAGTTTGAACCAGCGGCTGCGCCGGCTGATCCCACCCCCGCACCGCAGGACACATCATCAGGCGGCGGCGACACGACACCAACTGACGGCAGCAGTGGTGGCGGTCTGGCACCAGCGGAAGTCTCCCTGGCCAACATGACCATTGAAAACGGTCAGATCAGCTACAGCGATGCCCAGTCCGGTGCGGCTTACAATTTCAGCGACGTGGATGTGACGCTGAACCTGCCAAGCCTCGATGAGCAGCTGAACGTGGCAGGCGCGCTCACCTGGAACGCCGAACGGGTCAATATTGACGCCACCGTTGAGCGCCCCCGTGCAGTGCTTGAAGCAGCGACCACGGCAACAACGCTTGCCGTCTCGTCCAATCCGGTGACTTTCAACTATGCGGGTGACGTGACGTTTGGCACTGCACTGGCAACAAGCGGCACTGTTGACCTTGATGTTCCCTCAGTGCGCAAGCTTTCCGCATGGACGGGTAGTCCGATGGCAGAAGGCGGCGGCTTTGGTCCGCTTGCGCTGAACGGACAGCTGGCGAGCGCCGGCACGCGCTACACATTTTCCAATGCCACCATGTCACTGGACGGCATGAACGCCAACGGCAACCTCGTTGTGGAAACCGCAGGCGCACGGCCCAAGCTGTCAGGCACTTTGGCAGTCGATCAGATTGATACCAATGTCTATAGCGGCCAGGGCGATGCGGGCTGGAGCACGGACGCGATCGATTTTTCAGGCCTCAAAGCTGTCGATACAGACCTCAATCTCTCCGCGAGTGAAATCATCTTTGGCAACGTCGTCATTGGTGAAAGTGCGCTTGGCCTCGACATCACCAATGGCACAATGGTCGCGAACCTCACCAAGATGGCACTCTATCAGGGCTCGGGAACCGGCAAGCTGACCCTCAATGGCCGTCGTGCCACGCCATCACTGGCAGCCAATTTCAATCTGTCCGGGCTAGCCCTCGAGCCATTCCTCAATGCCGCGGCAGGCTTCAAGCGTCTGGATGGGACCGGCCTTTTCAACATCGCCGTGACGGCCAGCGGCGCGTCTCAGGCACAGATGGTCAACACGCTGAACGGGAACGGCAACATTGATTTCAGGAACGGCGCCATCAAGGGCATCAACCTGGCGCAGATCATTCGCACAGCGTTGACTGATCCGATCACGGGCTGGAGCAATGCAGCGTCTTCAGACACGGATTTCAGCGAGCTGAATGGCTCCTTCAACATCACCAACGGGGTGCTGTCGAACAACGACCTCAAGATGCTCGGGCCTCTCCTGCGGCTCACCGGTGCCGGGTCAACCAGCATCGTGCAGCAGTCGATCAATTACCGCCTGAAGCCCAAGCTGGTTGCCTCACTTGAAGGTCAGGGCGGCACAGCGGACAAGTCCGGCTTGGATATTCCCGTGATCGTCACGGGCACATGGTCCAATCCGAAATTTGCACCGGATCTGGCGGCGGTCCTTTCCAACCCGACCGATCTTCTCAAAGGTGTTGAGAGCCTCGAGAAAATTCAGCCCAAGGACATTATTCGGGGACTGCTGGGCCAGGGCGGCTCCTCCGACAACTCCTCCGGAGAAGCTCCCAAGGAAGAAAACAAGCAGCCCAATCCCGAAGACCTCCTCAAGGGATTGTTTGGCCGGTAGTCAGCAGAGCTGATCGCCCATGGGCTTGCGGTTTGCATCGATGGGTTGATCGTCTAGGCTCGCCGAAACCGGCTGATTTGCCTGACTATCAGAGGCTCCATGGACACCCAGACGCTGCCTGAAACCGCGACCCCAGACGCACGCGCTGATGGCAGCACTGCTGATCCATTGGTGCGATTTCGCGGCGTTCAAAAAACATATGACGGCGAAACACTGGTGGTCAAAGGTCTGGACCTTGATATTGCCCGTGGCGAGTTTCTCACCCTGCTGGGGCCATCGGGCTCAGGCAAGACAACCTGCCTGATGATGCTAGCTGGCTTTGAAATGCCCACGGGCGGCGACATTCTTCTGGATGGCGACCCCATCACCACGCTGCCGCCGCACAAGCGCGACATCGGCATGGTGTTTCAGAACTACGCGCTGTTTCCCCATATGTCGGTCGCAGAAAATCTTGCTTTCCCCCTTAAGGTGCGCGGCATGGCGCCCGGTGTGATTGCAACAAAGATTGCTGATGCCCTGGACATGGTGGAGCTGGAAGACTTTGGCAGTCGCATGCCCGCGCAGCTGTCAGGTGGTCAACAACAGCGTGTTGCCGTCGCGCGCGCGCTGGTGTTTGAACCCAAGCTTGTGCTGATGGATGAACCTCTGGGCGCGCTTGACCGCATGTTGCGCGAGCAGATGCAGCTGGAGATCAAGCGGCTGCATGAGAACCTCGGCATCACCATCGTTTACGTGACCCATGATCAGGGCGAAGCGCTGACAATGTCTGACCGCATCGCCGTCTTCAATGACGGGGTCATTCAGCAGGTCGACCCGCCTGCCCGCCTCTATGAAGAACCACAGAACAGTTTTGTGGCGTCCTTCATTGGCGAGAGCAACAGGCTGGCCGGCGAGATACGTGGCACAGTGAGCGGCAAGGTCACTGTTGCGCTAGACGGCTCAAATGGGCTGGTGCTCGCGGCCCCTGTGGCAGTCCACGAGACCGGCGCGCGGACCTTGCTGTCCATCCGGCCTGAACGGGTGCACGTTCTAAGCGCTGATGACACGGCGTCTTTTGACAATGTGTTTGAGGGCACGGTTCGCGAACTGATTTATCTCGGCGACCATGTGCGCGCCCGCCTGACACTTGGCGGCAATGACGATTTTGTGGTCAAGGTGCCCAACATGGCAGGCTCTGCGTCTTTGGCGCGGGGCGACAAAGTACGTGTCGGCTGGTCAGCAGATGATGCACACGCGCTGGACTATATGGAATTTGAGACCGACGGCCCACGGGCTGCGGCCTAGAGCTTACGTATCAATGGGGAGATACATGCAATGACTTTCGCACCATCGCTTGCGCCCAGATTGCTGACAGCAACCGCAATCATGGCCCTTGGACTTGCCGCCTGTGACAGCGGCAACAATGACGCAGCCGAAGCACCCGCAACACCAGATGCGGCTGTTGCCGACGCGACGCCGGACACTCCCATTGAGGAAGCGACGCAGAGCACTGAGACCACGCTCACAATCGTGTCTTGGGGCGGGGCCTACACGAAGGCGCAGATTGAAGGATTTCATAAACCCTTCAGTGAGCGCACTGGCATCATCATTCAATCGGACGACTATGACGGCAACATCGCCCCCATCAAGGCACAAGTGGAAAGCGGGAACGTGGTCTGGGACGCGGTTGACGTTGAGACCGCTGAAGCCGTGCGTCTGTGTGATGAAGGTCTGACGGTTCCGGTCGATCACTCATCCCTGCCTCCGGCTCCCGATGGCACACCGGCGCTCAAAGACTTCCTGCCCGGCACATTGTTTGAGTGCGCGGTTCCCATTTCGGTGTGGTCGAACGTGTTTGCCTTTGATGCATCAAAGTATCCTGAGACTGCGCCTTCGACGCTGGACGACTTTTTTGATCTTGAGACCTATCCGGGCAAGCGTGGTCTTCGCAAAATTCCGAAGTTCAATCTCGAGTTTGCCTTGATGGCTGACGGCGTTGCCACTGACAAAGTCTATGAGGTGCTGTCTACGCCTCAAGGCGTCGATCGGGCCTTTGCCAAGCTTGATACGATCAAGGACGAGGTCATCTGGTGGGAAGCTGGTGCGCAGCCACCGCAGCTTCTGGCGGACGGAGAAGTGGTCATGACCAGTGCATTCAACGGCCGTATCTTCAACGCGCAAATTGCCGAGAAACAGCCTTTTGAGATCATCTGGGACCGGCAGATATGGGACCTTGATCTGTGGGTCATGCCCAAGGGCGGCAAGAACCTCGATGCGGCCATGGATTTTGTGTCCTTTGCCACCTCAACAGAGGGGCTTGCAGGCCAGGCCAGCTGGATTGCCTATGGCCCGTCACGCAAATCAACCCTCGAACTGGTTGGTGCGCACGCGGAATATCCCGATGTGGACATGAAATCCCACATGCCGACGACGCCGGAGCGCCTCGCCAACGGATTGCAGAACGATTACGAGTTCTGGGCAGATTACAATGACGAGCTGGAACAGCGCTTCAATGCGTGGCTGGCGCAGTAAACCCACGAAAGTCGAGACTAGGGCACGTTCCGGTGTGGCGCGTTCCGGAGTGGCGCGCAACCTGATAAGAGAAAAGGGCTGGTGATTTGCACATGTGCAGCATCAGCCTTTTTGCTGTCGCCATACCCGGATCACCCATGACTGCTGCAGACGCAGCCCCCTATGACACACCGCCCCCCGAACTGAAGCGCCAGCTGCAACGGGCCAATCGGCTTGCGCGGTGGAAAGCGCTGGGGCTTGTCGCGCCACTCCTGGTATTCCTGATCGTCACCTTCATTGTGCCGATCCTCTCCATGCTGACCCGCAGTGTGTATTCGCCGGCATTTGGCGAGGTTCTGCCGCATCTCAGTGAGGCGGTGCAGAACTGGGACGGCGACGGCATTCCCGATGAAGCAGTCTTTGCAATCCTCGTGACCGACATGATGGCCGCACGGTCGCAGCGCACCATCGGGCAGGCTGCCACCCGGCTGAACTATGAAGTGCCGGGCACAAGATCACTTGTCATGCGATCCGCCCGACGGGTTGCGAGGCTCGACGCCCCCTACAGTGAAAGCCTGCCGGCACTTGATCCACGATGGGGAGAGCGCGAGATATGGGCCGCCATCAAGCGGGTTTCAGAACCGGTGACACCGACTTTCTATCTCTCCGCTCTCGACCGTGCCCAAACCGCCGATGGGTCGATTGTGCTGAATGCCGAAGAACAGCGCCTTTATGTGCAGCTATTCTGGCGCACGCTGTGGGTCTCTGCACTGGTCATGGTGCTGTGCCTCGCTCTTGGCTTTCCCATTGCCTATTTGATGGCGCATATGTCGTCCGCACGGGCCAATCTGCTGATGATCCTTGTGCTCCTGCCCTTCTGGACATCGCTCCTTGTACGGACAACGTCGTGGATCGCGCTGCTGCAAACGCAAGGCGTGCTGAATGATCTGATGGTCTGGGCGGGGCTGGTGTCGGACGATGGCCGCATTCAGCTGATCTACAATCAGATCGGCACTGTCGTGGCGATGACGCATATTCTGCTGCCCTTTACGGTGCTGCCGCTCTACGCGGTCATGCGCGGCATTCCGCCATCACTGACCCGGGCGGCCCTGTCGCTGGGGGCAACGCCGGCAACGGCCTTCATGCGGGTCTATCTGCCGCTGACGGCACCGGGCATCGGCGCGGGCGCTGTGCTCGTGTTCATTCTCGCCGTTGGCTACTACATCACCCCGGCGCTGGTGGGCGGGCGTACGGGCCAATTGATTTCAAACCTCATCGCCTTCCACATGCAGGAAAGTCTCAACTGGGGTCTCGCGGCGGCCCTTGGCGCCCTCCTCCTGGCTGGCGTGCTGGCGCTGTACTGGCTCTATGACAGGCTCGTTGGCATAGACAAGATGAGGCTTGGATAACGATGCCTCCTCCCGTCTATGCAAGCGCTGGTGAGCGCGTCTGGTACTACAGCTTCCGGGTTCTGTGCGGCGCGATCTTCGTGTTTCTCATCGCGCCTCTGCTGGTGATCATCCCGCTGTCGTTCAACGCGCAGCCCTACTTCACGTTTACACCGGAAATGCTGGCGCTTCAGCCGGAGGCTTTTTCGGGCCGGTGGTATCGCGACATCATCGAGAATGATCAGTGGCTGCATTCAATCCGCAACAGCTTCGTGATCGGCATCGCCGCCACCTTCATGGCAACGGGTCTGGGCACGCTGGCAGCGCTTGGGCTGGCGAGCCCCGCCATGCCCTATCGCCGCACCATCATGGCCGTGCTGATCTCGCCGATGATCGTCCCGATCGTCATCACCGCCACCGGCATGTACTTCTTCTATTCGTCGATCGGGCTCTCGCAGACGCATCTGGGCATCATCCTGGCTCATACAGCCCTTGGCATTCCCTTTGTCATCATCACCGTGACCGCCACGCTGTCAGGCTATGATCAAAACCTGACCCGGGCGGCCTTGTCGCTGGGCGCACCACCCCATGTGGCGTTCTTCAAGGTCACCATGCCGATTATTCTGCCAGGCGTCGTCTCCGGCGGGCTGTTTGCCTTTGTCACGTCCTTTGACGAAGTGGTGGTTGTCCTTTTCATGGCCGGCTTTGAAGAGCGGACCATTCCGCGCCAGATGTGGGCCGGCATTCGCGAGCAGATATCGCCGACCATTCTGGCGGTCGCGACATCCCTCGTCCTGGTTTCCATCGCGTTGCTGACGGCAGTTGAATTGTTGCGGCGCCGGTCCGAACGCATGCGGGGTCTGGATGCGTCTTAGCCTCATAGGTGCTGTTGCGGTCCTGATTGCAGGTGTTGCCAGCACCGCGAACGCGCAGGTCAAAGTGTTGACCTATGACGGCGACTGGGGCGACGCCCTTGCAGCGGAGATCTCGACGTCGCCTGACCTGCCGGTGATCGTCGAACGGTATGACGGGTCACTTGATGCCGCTGCCAGCACGGCCTCACTTGTGGACGCGGAAACGGATGCCGCCAACCTCATGTGTGACGATGGCCCGGCGCAACCGGTTGATCCCTCGTTAGCCCAGGCATTTCCTCGTTCACTGACACCGGATGTGATGCATCAATGCGGCGTTGGATATCTGGTGACGTCGCTCGTGCTGGCGACGCGATCAGACGGCCCTGACAGTTGGGTTGCATTTTTCGATGCAGAGCGCTTTCCGGGTGCACGGGCCCTGCCACGCGGGGCGCGAGGCACACTGGAGATCGCCTTGATGGCCGATGGGGTGGCGCTGGCTGATGTGTACGCCCTGCTGGAAACCCCCGAAGGCATCACCCGCGCACTCGACAAGCTGGACGCGCTTTTCACGCAGGCACAGATCGTGTTCTGGGATACACCGGATGATGCCGTGGCACTATTGCGGGCAGACGCAGTAGCAGCAGCGGCACTCCCGTCAGTGCACGCAGCGCATATCGTTCAACAAGATCAGCAGGAGTTGGACACGTCCTCAGCATTCCAGATTTCTTTTGCAGGGCAGATCTATCGGGTGCAGAGGCTTGTCGTTTTGCCCGCCGCCACTTCCGACCAGGAGACGGTGCGTCACCTGCTCACCACAGTGCTTTCAGCCGATGGGCAGGCGTCGCTGGCAGCGGCCTTGCTGGCAGGGCCGGTCAATCCGCAGGCGTGGGACATGATGCCTGCGTCTCTTGCACCCTTGCTGCCCACAGCGCCGTCGCACGACATCGCGGTTACCGGACTGGCCGACAATGCGGACTTTTGGGCAGACCACGGCAACGACATTGAAACCCAGTTCGCGGCCTGGCTGGACGCCCACGAACAGGGCACGTCGCCTGCGCTCCCCTAATGAGCGCCTAGTCGGACACGCCATCTCGTCAATCCGGTGCAAAGGGTAGTAGGTTATCGCCAGCAGCGCCGCGCGCTTAGAATCAGCGGTCCGGTGGCGCTGGGGGAATGAGCCTGCGGGAGAGGCAGAATGCTTTTTGATCTCGTATCGATTTTGTGGCGGCTGGCGGTTGTGTCAGCTGCCATCGCAGTAATCCTGCATTTTCTCGGTACTGACGCGACGGAAGTCCTGTCGCAAATCAACGCGACTCCGGCTGATATCGGGGCGCTGATTGCCCGCGGCTGGGCGTTAGCACTGCCCAACCTGATGCTCGGAATTGTTGTGATTATCCCCCTGTGGCTGATCATTTTCATGATGCGGCCGCCGCGCAATTAGGCCGAGTATCTTCCTTTCTGTTTCCCGCAAGAAATGTGTGGCATCGCCGCGCCATCGTGGTTAACGTTTTGCCCGCGTGGGACACCTAATCCACGGAAATCCAGGGAGATTTTCTATGCGAATTCTAAAGAGTGTGGCACTTGCTGCCTTGCTGACCGGTGCGGGCGC
The DNA here is from genome assembly GCF_040362765.1 of Pyruvatibacter sp. HU-CL02332. Classification (NCBI taxonomy): domain Bacteria; kingdom Pseudomonadati; phylum Pseudomonadota; class Alphaproteobacteria; order Hyphomicrobiales; family Parvibaculaceae; genus Pyruvatibacter; species Pyruvatibacter sp. HU-CL02332. Next base: position 2,198,023 of record NZ_BAABWK010000001.1, on the reverse strand, counting down.
TGTTGCTGCTCTTGCCAATGTTGGTTCCGGTCTTGTGGGTAACTCGGTCACTGTGACCGGCCCAGATGGCGCAAGCGTCATTCTGTACTACCCAGATGCATCCACCGTTGAGCGCCAGGCTCCTGATGGCTCGACAGCCTCAGGCACATGGTCCGTCAATGGTCAGGACATCTGCACAGCGTTCCCGGGCGAAGACGAAGCCTGCGTGACCGTGACTGAAGAAGCACCGACTGTTGGTGCCTCAGGCGAGATTCCAGGCGAAGCTGGCGTCAGCACCTGGGCCGTGACTGAAGGCAAAGGCTTCTAAGCCAAGCTGATATTATTGCCCCAGGGCAAGTGAATGGGCGGGAGTGCTGCAAAGCGCTTCCGCCTTTTTCATGTTTGGGTGATTGGCGCGGACTGACTACTCACCACCAAAGTGTTTGACGATCGACATGCCGAGCATGGGGCCGGCAACAGCCGCCACGATGATCGGCACCCAGAACTCGCCCAGTCCATAAAGTACCGCAGCACCGACCAAAAGGATCAGATTGATAAGGATTGAGCCCATTTGTGTTCCATTCCTGCGACATGTCTCCAACCGGTGCCACAGGCCTTGCCCACCCCCGATTGCCCGGCCATCCTATTCCAATTCGTAGTGTAATCGGGGCCTAAATCGATGCCGGACCGCCAGATCAAGAAGCTGCTCGTCGCCAACCGAAGCGAGATTGCCATTCGCGTCATGCGGGCGGCAGCGGAACGCGACATCGAGACGGTAGCTGTCTACTCAGAACAGGACCGGCTTGCGCTGCACCGCTTCAAGGCTGACGAGAGCTATCTGATCGGCGAAGGCCGTGGACCGGTTGAAGCCTATCTCTCCATTGATGAAATGATCCGCGTGGCAAAAGAGGCCGGCGCGGATGCGGTCCATCCGGGCTATGGCTTCTTGTCCGAGCGTCCGGATTTTGTGGAAGCCTGCGCAGAGGCAGGGCTCACTTTTGTGGGTCCGCCTGCAGAAGTGATGAAACGCCTAGGCAACAAGGTGTCGGCCCGCAATCTCGCCATTGAGGCGGGCGTGCCGGTGGTGCCCGCGTCAGACGCCCTTCCCACTGACCTGGATGAAGTTGCGGTGATTGCCGAGAAGATCGGCTACCCGTTGATGCTCAAGGCAAGCTGGGGCGGCGGCGGGCGTGGCATGCGCCGGATCTACACGGCGGATGAACTGAAGGGCCAAGTGCAGGCCGGGCGCAGCGAAGCGAAGGCGGCGTTTGGCAATGACGAGGTCTATCTCGAAAAACTGGTGGAGCGTGCGCGGCACGTGGAAGTGCAGCTGCTGGGCGACTCCCACGGCAATGTCATTCACCTCTATGAACGCGACTGCTCCGTCCAGCGCCGCAACCAGAAAGTGGTTGAGCGGGCACCAGCGCCCTATCTCAACGAGGCACAGCGACAGGAGGTATGCAACGCGGCCCTGAAACTGGCGGAGGCTGCCAGTTATCAAAATGCCGGCACCGCCGAGTTCCTCATGGATATGGAGACCGGCGCGTTTTACTTCATCGAGGTCAATCCGCGTATTCAGGTGGAACACACGGTCACTGAAGAAGTGACGGGCGTGGATGTTGTGAAGGCACAGCTGGCAGTTGCCGAAGGGGCGCGCATCGGCGGCGGGGCCATTCCCGCCCAGGACGATGTGCATCTCAACGGCCATGCCATGCAGTGCCGCATTACCACCGAAGACCCGGAACAGAACTTTATCCCCGACCATGGCCGCATTCAGATTTATCGCGGGGCCAACGGCTTTGGCATCCGGCTGGACGGTGGCACGGCCTATTCCGGCGCGCTGATCAATCGTTACTACGACTCCATGCTCGAGAAAGTCACCGCGTGGGCACCAACCCAGGACGAGTGCATCAAACGGATGCGCCGGGCGCTGGGCGAGTTTCGTATTCGCGGTGTGCAGACCAACATCGCGTTTCTTGAAAACCTGATCGACCACAAGGAATTTCTGGCACTCAACTACTCCACCCGGTTCATTGATGAAACGCCGGAGCTGTTTGACTTCAAGCCGCGCAAGGACCGGGCGACGCGGCTCTTGAAATTCATCGGTGAGGTGACCGTCAACGGCAACCCGGAAACGAAAGACGCCGCCGATACCGTATCGCGGGCCATTGTTCATGCGCCGCGCCTCGAGACACAGACACCACCGGACGGCACCAAGCAGCTGCTCGATGCCATGGGGCCAGAGAAATTTGCCCAGTGGATGCGGGATGAAAAACGTCTGCTGGTAACCGACACCACCATGCGGGACGCGCACCAGTCCCTGCTCGCCACGCGCATGCGCACCAATGACATTGTGGCGATTGCGCCTTACATGGCACAGGCCATGCCGGAACTGTTCTCGGTCGAGTGCTGGGGCGGTGCCACGTTCGACGTGGCCATGCGCTTTTTGCATGAAGACCCGTGGTCGCGGCTACATCAGTTACGCGAAGCGATGCCGAATGTGCTGACGCAGATGCTGCTGCGCTCGGCCAATGCGGTTGGCTACACCAATTATCCCGACAATGTGGTGAGCTACTTCATTGATCGGGCCGCAGATGCAGGGATTGACCTGTTCCGCGTGTTCGACTGTCTGAACGTGGCAGAGAACATGGTGCCCGCCATCGAAGAGGTCGCGAAGACCGGCAAGCTATGTGAAGCGGCCATCTGTTATTCCGGCGATCTCACCAACCCCGCCGAGACCAAGTTCACGCTCGATTATTATCTGGGCCTGGCCAAACAGTTTGAGGCGGCCGGCGCGCACATCATCGGCGTCAAGGATATGGCGGGGCTGTGCAAGCCCGCAGCCATCCGCGAGCTGGTGACGGCCCTGCGGCAGGAAACGGACCTGCCGATCCACTTCCATACGCACGATACGTCCGGTGCAGCGGCGGCCAGCGTGCTGGCGGCGTCTGACGCAGGCGTTGATGCTGTTGATGCGGCCATCGACTCCATGTCCGGTGTAACGTCGCAGCCCAATCTTGGCTCCATCGCCGCCGCCCTGCGCCATCAGGAGCGCGACACGGGGCTGGATGCAGACGCGCTCATTGCCGTCACGACGTACTGGGAGCAGGTCCGGAAACATTACCGGCCTTATGAGAGCGACATTCGCGCAGGTACGTCTGATGTCTATCGCCATGAAATTCCCGGCGGTCAGTACACGAACCTTCGCCAGCAGGCCAAGGCCATGGGGCTGGACCACCGCTGGCCGGAAGTGGCGGGCGCTTATGCCGCGGTCAACAAGCTTCTGGGCAACATCGTGAAAGTGACGCCCTCCTCCAAGGTGGTGGGGGACCTCGCGCTCTACATGATGTCGTCCGGCCTGACGGTGGAAGACGTGCTGGACCCGGACAAGGATATTGCCTTTCCTGAAAGCGTCATTCAGCTCCTGAATGGTGAGTTGGGCACACCGCCCGGCGGCTTCCCGGATGACATCACCAATCGGGTACTTAAAGGCAAGACGCCGCTCACGGGACGTCCCGGGGCGCATCTGCCGCCGGCGGACCTTGAGGCGGAGCGGGCCAAGGCGGCGGAAGCCGTGGGCCGCGACATGAGTGACGAGGACCTTGCGGCCTATCTCATGTATCCAAAAGTGTTCACGGATTTTGCAACCCACCAGATGGACAATGGCGACGTGGAGGTGCTGCCGACGCCGGTCTTCTTTACGGGCATGGATGTGGGAGAGGAAATTTCCGTTGATATCGACAAGGGCAAGACACTGGTCATTCGCTGCCTTGGGGTCTCGGAAGCCGACCAGGAGGGCTATCGCCGGGTCTTTTTTGAGCTCAACGGGCAGCCCAGACAGGTGAAAGTGCTGGATACGCATCTTGCCGCGCCGGCTGCTGAACGGCCCAAGGCGGATGCGGGCAACCCCAACCATGTGGGCGCGCCCATGCCGGGGCTGGTTGTGCAGATTTCGGTAAAACCGGGCGACTCAGTTAAAGCAGGGGATACGCTTGTTGCCCTTGAGGCCATGAAGATGCAGACCAGTGTCACCGCCGAGCGCGATGGCGTGATTGCAGAGCTCATGGTGGAACCGGGCATCACCATTGACGCGAAAGACCTGATCATGACGTTTACGGATGCCTAGCACCGCAAGTTCCGCCGCCGCGCTGGCAGATGAGGGCGCAGATCTGATGACTGACGCCCGTGCACTCCTCAAGACCGTTTTCGGCTTTGACGATTTTCGTCCGGGTCAGGAAGAGATCGTGGCCTCCATTCTGGCGGGTCAGGATGTGCTGGCCATCATGCCGACGGGCGCCGGCAAATCGCTTTGCTACCAACTCCCTGCCCTGATGCGTGACGGGCTGACCGTCGTCGTGTCACCGCTCATTGCCCTCATGCGGGACCAGGTGGCTGCCCTTCAGGCCAATGGGGTGGAAGCAGGCGCGCTGACCTCCAACACGGATCCCTATGAAGCCGAGCGCATTCATCAGGCGATAGATGATGGCGCGCTCAAGCTCCTGTTCATGGCACCGGAGCGGCTCTCCATTGCCAGCGGATTGCTGCAGCGGGCGGGCGTGTCCATGCTGGCCATCGACGAAGCGCACTGCGTGAGCCAGTGGGGCCACGACTTCCGGCCGGACTATCTGAAGATTGGTGCCCTGCGTGACCAGCTGAGTGCGCAGTTGGGTCATGTGCAGATCACGGCCTTTACGGCGACGGCTGACGAAGAAACGCGCGGCGAGATTGCGTCAAAACTCTTCACGCAGGAGCCGCAGGTTTTTCTCGGCGGCTTTGACCGGCCCAATCTCTTTTTGGCGTTTGAGCCCAAGGCGCAGCCAAAGACGCAGGTGGCGGACTTTGTTGCCCAACACACAGGCGAAGCGGGCATTGTCTATTGCTCGTCCCGCGCCAAGACGGAGAGTTTTGCAGAGCACCTGCAAACCAAGGGCGTGGAAGCGCTGGCCTATCACGCAGGCCTCGACGGCGAAACGCGGCAGATCCGTCAGGACCGGTTTACCCGTGAGGACGGCATTGTCATCTGCGCCACGGTTGCGTTTGGCATGGGCATCGATAAGCCGGATGTGCGCTTTGTCGTTCACGCCGACATGCCCAAGAGCATGGAGAGCTACTATCAGGAAGTGGGCCGCGCGGGCCGCGACGGGTTGCCTGCCGACACGCTGACGCTTTACGGCATTGACGATATCAAACTGCGCCGTTTGCAGATTGACGACAGTGACGCACCGGACGACCGCAAGCGCGCCGACCATCAGCGGCTCAATGCCCTGCTGGCGCTGGCGGAAGCGCCCAACTGCCGCCGCCAAGTGTTGTTGTCGTTCTTTGGAGAGCGCGACCACGGGCCGTGCGGCCATTGCGACCTGTGCAAGTCGCCGGTGCAAACCTATGACGGGACGCAGGACGCGCAAAAGGCATTGTCCGCCATGATCCGCACCGGCGAGCGGTTCGGCCTCGAGCATGTGATTGCCGTGCTGCGCGGTGAAGACACCGAGCGCGTGCGCACCCTGCGCCATGACCAGTTGCCGACCTTCGGGCTGGGTGCCCATTACGACAAACACCAATGGCGCGACATCTGCCGCCAGATGTATGCGCTGGGTCTGACCTCCGTTGATCCGCAATATGGCTCGTGGCTGGTCACAGAACCCGGCTGGTCGGTGCTGAAACAGGGCGAGACAGTTGCCCTGCGTCATCCACCTGCGAAACAGGACAGGCGCCGCAGCAGCCCCAAGAGCAAGACACCGCGCAAGGCCAAGCCCCCGGTCGATCTGTCAGAACGCGATGGCGAGCTGCTGATGGCGCTCAAGGCCAAACGCACCGAACTGGCCAAAGCGCAGAACGTCCCGGCCTATGTGATCTTCCCGGACAAGACGCTGGTGGAAATGGCCGTGGTGCGGCCAAGCTCACTGGACGAAATGGCCGAGATCAGCGGTGTAGGTGCGCGGAAGCTCGAGAAGTTTGGGGCGGTGTTTTTGGAAGTGGTCCATAGCGCCTGACTACACATGCTGATCAATCAACACCGGGTTGCCGTCTGGATCTAAGAGTGTGATGTGAGCGGGGCCGGTGGTGGTTTCGTCGGCTTCTTCGATGAGGGTGATACCGTCGGCCTTCAAGGCCTTCTGGATGTCGCGGACGTCGGTGAACTCATCCAGCGTGTTGCCCTGCGCATCCCAGCCGGGATTGAAGGTCAGGGTGTTCTTGTCAAACATGCCCTGGAAAAGACCGATGATGGCTGTGGGGCTTTTGAGGATGAGGAAGTTCTGGGCTTCGTCGCCGCCGATGACGGCAAAGCCGAGCGTCTCATAAAAGGCGCGGGACGCCTTGATGTCCTTGACGGCAAGGCTGACTGAGAAATTTCCGATATCCATCGCGACGCGCTCCCTGACACTTGTGAGACGGGGAGCGTGACGCTGCCTGGCACTTCGCGCAAGCGGACGGGCTGGCGGAGGTGGAGCCAGTGTCGAGATTTCGCCCCCTCCCACCACTCGTCATTCCGCGACTTGATCGCGGAATCCAGGGGAGACCTGTGAGCGCTTTTCCGTATGGCTCTGGACTCCGCGATCAAGTCGCGGAGTGACAGATGAGTTTGGGTGCAACGTCTACGTGAGCGGGCAGCCTTCAACGGTGATGCGGTGCATGACGCGGCGTTTGCCCTGATAGTCGTTCAGGGCCCAGTGCCAGGTGGCGCGGTTGTCCCAGAAGGCGATGGAGCCGGGCTTCCACGCGAAACGGTGGGTGTATTCAGGCCGGGCGCACTCGGCAAAAAGCTGCTGCATCAGCGGGCGGCTTTCGTCCTCGGTCCAGCCTTCAAAGCGCACGGTGAAGGCCGGGTTCACGTAGAGCGCCTTCTTGCCCGACAGCGGGTGCGTAATGATGACGGGATGAATGACGTCCGGCATGGTGTCCGCAACAGACGAATTGCCGATGCGGCCATCGCCCTTGGCATCCGCACCGTCTGATCCACCTGCATCCGTCTGCGCCGCGTAGCCCACGGGGCCGGACCCGAAAATATGCGTGGCGGAATGCACGGCGTTGAGGCCTTCCAGCATCTTCTTGAAGCCGTCGCTCAGATTGTCATAGGCGGCATACATGGACGAAAACATCGTGTCGCCACCACTGTCCGGCAGTTCGCGCGCCACCAGGATCGAGCCCATGGCCGGGTCCTGATCGTAGGAATGGTCCGTATGCCAGCCGCCGCCGATATTGTCCTTCTGGTCCACGTCCTTTGAGACCATTGCAATTTCGGGAAAATCCGGGTGGGCGGCAAAGAAGCGGTTGATGTCGATATTGCCGAACTTGCGCGCCAGCTCGATGTGGTCATTTTCCGAGATATTCTGGTCGCGGAAGAAGATCAGACCATGATCCGAGAACGCCTTGTGGATGGTATCGAACTGGGTGTTCGACAGGCCTGCCGCGATGTCCACACCGTGAATTTCCGCGCCGACGCCCTCAAGGGGGCGCACATCTACCGTGCTCATTGTCTCTCAATCCCTGCGTTCGCGCGCATGGGCGCGCCACCCGGACTTATGCCCGGCAATTTTGATGATGTGCATTAAATCATCATCCAGGAGATGAGGCAATCAGGCAGCGGCAACCACCAATGTGGTGCCATTGGCCTCCACGACCTTCACCTGTGCGCCGGCCTGCGGGTTGCTGCCGTCCTGCATGGTGGCGAGCCACTGGGTGTCGCCCAGTCTGACCTTGCCCTTGCCGCTGGCGAAGGCCTCAACCACGGTGGCGATCTCGCCGGTCACGCGGGCACCGCGTTTGTTGAGTTCGGGGTGGTCGGTTTCCTCGTAGGTGCGTTGCAAATATCGCGGGCCGATGAGGGCTGCAGCAACGGTGAGAACCGCGAAGGCGGCCACCTGCCAGGCGGGGAACGGGTCACCGAGCACCAGTACCAGGACACCGGTGACAAAGGCTGCGATGGCGGGCCAGAGCAGATGGGTTGTGGGCAACACAACTTCAAACGCCACCAGCGCGATGGCGAGCACCCACCAGCCCCAGAAAGGCACAGCGTCAATCAGCGTGACAAAAGGTTCCATGGTTGGTTTCCCTTATGAGTTGCTTGATGGGACGCTTGTGGATGAGCCGGGTCCGGACGGTTGGGTGCCGCCGGTGATCTTGTTGATGTCCTTCAACTCGGCGATGCCCGACAGCATGCCCACAAGACCGGCGGTTTCAGCCGGGATGATGACCGTCTTCTGGTTGGGCGATTCCGCCAGCTTGCCGAAGGCGGTGACATAGGACTGCGCCACGAAGTAGTTGACCGCCTGCACGTCGCCCTTGGCGATGGCTTCGCTCACCATGGCGGTTGCCTTGGCCTCGGCTTCGGCCTCACGCTCACGGGCTTCCGCATCGCGGAAGGCTGCTTCCTTGCGGCCTTCGGCTTCGAGAATGGCGGACTGCTTTTCGCCTTCGGCGCGCAGGATGGCGGCTGACTTCTCGCCTTCGGCTGTCAGAATTTCAGCCCGCTTTTCACGTTCCGCCTTCATCTGCTTGGCCATCGATTCCGTGATGTCCGCAGGCGGGCTCAGGTCCTTGATTTCCACGCGGGTGATCTTGACGCCCCATGGGTTGGTGGCGAGATCGAGTACGCGCAGCAAGCGCTCGTTGATGGCGTCGCGATTGGACAGGATTTCATCCAGGTCCATGGAGCCGAGCACCGTACGCACATTGGTGACGGACAGATTGGAGATGGCGCGATCAAGATTGGCGACTTCGTAGGCAGCGCTTGCGGCGTCCATGACCTGAATGAAGGCCACAGCGTCCGCTGTCACCATGGCGTTGTCGCGGGTGATGATTTCCTGAGACGGAATATCGATCACCTGCTCCATCATGTTCATCTTGAGGCCGATGCGGTCCATCACCGGCACCAGTAGCCACAGACCGGGCGTGAGGGTGCGCGTATAGCGGCCAAACCGTTCCACCGTGTACTCAAAACCCTGAGGCACGATCTTGATCGAGGTATAGACGAGCACTGCGGCAAGGCCGAGCAGGACGAGTCCAAAAAGAAGGGAAGCGCTGAGCATGAAATCCTCCAGTCCAGCCGACATAGAGGGGGCGACTGGCAAAAGTGGGGTGTCGCGAACCTTGGGAGATTCGCAAAAGGAGCTTGCTGATCAGCATACTTCATATGGGGAACCGGGCCATCGCCTACCAGCAAAACCGGCTTCTTCACGGCGAAATCCGGCAGATCTGTGCGCTAAATCACCTGATTGAGGCGATCTCCAGCCAGGAACGCATCAATGTTCTGGCGCGTGGTCTCCAGAATGCGCTGCACCGCCTCGCGGGTGTTGAACGCAGAATGAGGTGTAATCACTACATTGCGCATATGCAGCAGAACATGATCTGCCAGCAGGGTTTCAAGGTTATGGCGCCGCAAATAGACAGATCGCAGGAGTTCGGCTTCTTCGCGGATCGTCGGTTCTTCCGGCAGAACGTCCAGACCGGCGCCGGCAATCTTGCCGGTGGCCAGTGCCTTGAGGAGGGCGTTGACGTCTATAAGGTTGCCCCGCCCCGTGTTGATGATCACGGCACCGTCTTTCATGGCGTCGAAGGCAGCATCATCCATAAACTGGTCGGTATCGCTGCCACCGGGGACATGAAGACTGACGACGTCAGACCTGGATAGAAGTTCCGGGAACGGAACATAGTCAAAACCGAGCTGTCGGGCCGCCTCCTGGTCCGGGGCGATGTCATGGGCGATGACGGTCATGTCAAAGCCTTTAGCAATGCGAATTGTGCATTTGCCGATATGGCCAGTCCCGACAATGCCCATCGTCTTGCCCCTCAGGTCAAACCCCTGAAGGCCCGCCTGGTGAAAATCGCCACGGCGCGTGCGGTCCGTTGCCTCCACCATTTTGTGGGAGACGGCCAGAAGAAGCGCAAAGACATGCTCTGCAACCGTCGTGTCCCCGTAGGTCGGCACGGTTGCGAGCGCGATGCCGCGGGCTTTGCATGCGTCCACATCAATGTGGTCATAGCCCGTTGAGCGGGTGGCAATCATCTGGAGGTTCGGCAAGGCAGCGATGGTGTCTGCACTGACGGTGGAATAGACGAAGGGGGAGATGATGTCTGCATCGGCATAGTCCGCTGCGTTGTCCGGCTTTATGCGGCCGGGCACAAATTCAACCTCGTGACCATCGGCCAGTGACCGGAGCGGCTCCAACTCCCACTCCTCAGTTTCAAAGACGACGATTTTCATGAGCGTTGTCCTTATCGCCCTGTCACAGACATTGCCGCTTTGTCCTGACCGGCCTCCGCCCTGGCGATGGCCTGCTTGGTGCGCAGAAAACTGTCCGGCGTTACGGACATTGAATCAATGCTGTTTTCCACAAGGAAGGCCGCAAAGCCCGGTTTGTCGCTGGGCCCCTGACCACACAGGCCGACCTTTCGGTCAAACCGATGTGCTGTTGAGATGACATTCTCGATCATGCGTTTTACAGCGGGATTTTCTTCATCGAACAGATGGGCGAGCCGTGCTGAATCGCGATCAACACCAAGCGTGAGCTGCGTCAGATCGTTGGACCCGATGGAAAACCCGTCAAACCGCTTGGAAAACTCGTCCGCGAGGATGACGTTCGATGGCACTTCACACATCACATAAACCTCAAGGCCATCCTCACCCCGCACCAGACCACGGGACGCCATGGTATCCAGCACAGCGTCCGCCTCTTCGAGGGTGCGGCAGAAGGGGATCATCACCACCACATTGGTAAAGCCCATTTCCTTGCGCACCTTCGCCAGGGCCGCACACTCAAGGGCAAAGCCGTCTGAGTAGTCATCCGAGTAATAGCGGCTGGCTCCGCGCCACCCGATCATCGGGTTCTCCTCTTTTGGTTCGAACTGCCGACCGCCAACAAGTTCAGCATATTCATTGGACTTGAAATCGCTCATCCGCACGATCACCGGGCTGGGATATTGCGAGGCTGCCAGCCGTGCCACGCCGGCAGCGAGCGTATCAACGAAGTAGTCCGTTTTTTTGGCATAGCCGCGGGTGATCTTTTCGATTTCCTTGCGTGCCTGCTTGTCCTTGACCTCGTCAAAGCGCGTCAGGGCGAGGGGATGCACCTTGATGATGTTGTTGATGACAAATTCCAGCCGCGCCAGGCCAATGCCGTCCGCCGGCAGGCGCCACCAACGCAACGCTGCTGACGGCGTTGCCATATTGAGCATCAGTTTCGTGCGCGTCTCAGGCATGTTGTCGAGGCTTAGATCCCGCACGTCGATGTCGGCGTAACCCTCATAAACGTGCCCCTCGTCGCCTTCCGCGCAGGACGCGGTGATCTTTGTGCCGGTCGTGAGGGTTGTTGTTGCGTCATGGCAGCCAACAATGGCGGTGAGACCCAGTTCACGGCTGACAATGGCCGCGTGACTGGTGCGCCCGCCATGGTCGGTCACGATGGCGCTGGCGCGCTTCATGATGGGCACCCAGTCCGGGTCGGTGATGGAGGTCACGAGGATCGCACCATCCTCGAATCTGTCGATCTCCTGGGGAGACGCGAGGTTGATGACCTTGCCCACGGCAGCGCCCGAACCGACCGCCAGACCGGATGTCAGTTTCTTGCCCTGATTGGTCACGTGGAAAGTCTTGAGGCCACTGGCTTCAGCACGGGACTGGACGGTTTCAGGGCGCGCCTGAACAATGGCAAGTTCGCCGGTATTGCCATCCTTCGCCCATTCAATGTCCATGGGGCAGCCATAATGCTGTTCAATCGTGACTGCCCAGCGCGCAAGTTGCAGGACTTCTTCATTGCTCACAGTGAAACGAGCACGCTCTTTGGCTTTGGTCTTCAACCATTTTGTCGGCTTCTTGCCACCCTCGGCGTAGACCAGCTTCTTTTCCTTTGTGCCAAGGCTGCGCTCGACGATGGGGGACAGCGCCTTGTTCTCCAGCAACGGTTTGAAGACCATGAACTCGTCGGGATCGGCAATGCCCTGCACCACCGCCTCGCCAAGGCCCCAGGCCCCGGTTAGCAGCACCACATCGGGGAAACCGGTTTCAGTATCGATGGAGAACATGACGCCAGCGGCACCGGTATCAGACCGCACCATGCGCTGCACGCCGACGGACAGCGCGACATCCAGATGATCAAATCCATTGTTGTTGCGGTAGGTAATGGCCCTGTCGGTGAACAGGGACGCGTAGCATTTGCGCACATGCTCCAGCAGTGCGTCCTTGCCGCAAATATTGAGATAGCTTTCCTGTTGGCCCGCAAAGCTTGCGTCAGGCAGGTCTTCTGCGGTTGCGGAAGACCGGACGGCCACGTCCGGCTTGCGCATTCCTTCCCGCGTGCCCAGCTCTCGATATGCGCCGGCAATCACCTTGCCAAGGTCCTTTGGCATTGTAGCTTTGAGAAACGCTGCGCGGATGGTCTTTCCAACTGTAGACAGCGGTGCCTTGCCCTTTGCCAAAGCGGTTGTCTGCACGCGTATGATTTCGTCCAGTCCGTTGTGGGCTACAAAATAACGATAGGCTTGGGACGTTGTCGCAAAGCCGCCAGGCACCCGCACACCCACGCCAGACAGATTGGCGATCATCTCTCCAAGAGAGGCATTCTTGCCACCGACGCGGGGCACATCTGTGACACGCGCATCCTCAAGCCAGAGAATGCAATCCTCAGCGGCAGTACCTTTCAGTGAAATGGACTTTGGTGGCTTGGAACTTGAAGACGGTTTTCTGGATGGCATGATGGCAATCTCCGAACTGATCTTCTGAAGACCGCAGCCGGGGCGACGCCGGACGCGTTGTTGCGCATACACCGCAACACATTCAAGCCGACCAGAGAATAGTGTCAGGTCAATGACATTCCATGCTGCACCCAATGTAAATGATGTGCGTCAAACGCCCACACGACGTCGAGCGGGGCATCTAATGTGCTGCTGGTTGCAGATCAATCTGCGATGACATGCACCTGACGCCACCCCCCATGTGACAGACCTGCTGAGAGTCGACCGGGATCACCTGCTTTTGGGTAAGCCGCCTGACTGTTTCAAGCGCCTGCGCGTCCTGCGGGACTCCAAATTGCGGCAGGTAGACCGCATGATGGGTGACCAGCGCGTTGGTATAAAGACCACAGGCGGAGCCAAAGCGACTGTCGTAGATATCGCTGCCGTCATAGGCATTGACGATGGTATGAATGTCCGCGCCCGGCAGGCCGCGGCGCAGATCGGCAAGCAGCTGCGTCTCATATGCAGGATCCTCCGTATACGAATTGACTAGAAGCACGCCGTTGTCGATGAAAGAAACAACACCGTCGGCATGTTCCAGGCCGCCCTGTTCGTCTGCTTCAATGAACGCGATGTGCGTTGCGTCGGTCACGTCCCTTAGGGCAGCGCGGGCTTCGTCCTCGGTCAAATTGTTGTCGGCCAAAAACTTCGTGCTGACCACAGCATTGCCCGCGCCGTCAAAAACCCAGTTTCCGCCATCGTTAAGCAGATCGCTGGCCACGGGCAGGATGCCTTTGCTTTCAAGGAAAGCAGCATGGGTCTCCTGCACGGCATCTGCGTCGCGTTGGCCCTTCCGGCCACCACCCTGCCCGGCGGCGGTGTATCGCGTCATGACGCTGCTGGACGGGTCCATGATGCCGAAGTCGCGGGTCCATATGTCTTCCATCGCCGCCGTGACCACGCGGTCAGGCCCCAATGCTTCTACATAAATGTCTGCTGTGTCCGCTCCTGCCAGGACCATCACGCGGTCCGGCGCGGCGATGCGATTGGCGAAGGCAATGTGGAACTCGATGATGGCATCCGCCTCGCTGGCGTAATACGGATCATCAAGAATGGGGGCTGCCAGCACTATGAGCTGGCCACGTTCATCGTCAGCCATGGCGGGTGACCCCCAGATCAGCAAGGCAGCGACAGCTGCAAAAACATGTCGCGTGACCGCCCGCATCTTACACCTGCCCCGGCTGAATTGGGGGATTGGGCGGCGGCGGTGCAGCAGGCGGCATGGGTATGCTTCGATGCTTCATCGAAATGAACAGAGCAGGCAACGCAGCTGCCAAGGCAATGGCGCCGCCAATGACAAAGATCATGTGCAGTGCCAGGTCCTCGCGCGGCAGAGTCAGCAATACGCCAAACAGGCTGAGCCCGAAGGCGGATCCGATCTGGCCCATGAGCCTGCTCATCCCCGTGGCCATGCCAAACTGGCTGGGCGGGACGGCAGTTGTGATGATGGACGCGAGAGGCGGCATGGCAACACCGTGGCCAATGCCCTGAAGCACCAGCCCCAACAGGACGATCGGCAGGTTGGTGACATAGATGCCGGCCGCCACGGTAAAGAGTCCCGCTGTTTGACACAGCACACCTGTAAGTGTGCCCAGCCGCTCGCCAAACTGCGTGGCGATGACGCCGCCCAGCGGTGACGCCAGAGTAAGGCTGAAGGTGCGGGTGAGCATCAGGATGGCGGCAACAGAGATCGAAAACCCGAACCGACCTGTCAGCACCAGAGGCGTTGCGATAAGCGCGCCCAGATAGGACATCTGCAGGAAGAAGTTAGCGATGGCCGGTGCATCAAAATTGCGTTGCTTCAGCAAGGATGGCGGCACGATGGGATTGGAGATCGATGCCTCATAGAAAAGGAAGACAATGAGGCCGACCACACCGACGACACCCGCGCTGACCAGCATCATTGTGGAAACGCCTGGCTCAGCAAAGGCACCGATGACGAATAGCAGGCTGGACAAGGCAAGCAGCAGGATCAGGTTGCCGATATGATCGAACTTGACCATCTGCCTGACGGTTTCTGGCAGCACTTTCCACGCAATCACCACCGCAGCGATGCCGGTACCTGCTTGAAGCAGGAAGACCGAGCGCCACCCCACCAATTCAACGAACGGGCCGCCGAGAATAAGCCCGAGCGCGGCAGCACCCGGCCCGCCCATGGACCACCAGCCGATGGCCTGATTGCGGTGCGCTGGCGGATAGACATGAAACAGGATCGCCATGGCAGCAGGCCCCGTTGCGCCCGCCAGAACCATGGACAAGATGCGAAACGCGATAAGGGACCAGATGTCCCACGCGATCATGCACATGAAGGCAAAGATGGTTGAGCCGAGAATACCGCCGATGAAGATGCGACGGTGACCGAACATGTCCCCGAGCTTGCCGATGACTGGCAGTGCGGCTGCCGAGACCAGCATGGGGGCGGACACGGTCCACGCGGCGAGGGCCTCACTGACGCCGAAATCATCGGCAATGAGATTCAGCGCCACCGTCACGATGGTGAAGGGAAACCCGGTCGCCAACATGCCGATCATCCCGGCCCATAAAACCTGCTGGGCCTTTTTGGGATCGAAGGGTGCTGATATGTGCGTGACGTCGCTCATTTTGCGGCAGCGACCGCCTCATCAGCTGATGCCTGGGCATTCAAAATGAAATGCGCCGTCAATGCGGGATCCTGCATGGGGATAAAGTGGCTGAGATGCGGCAGCGATACATCGCGCGCATTGCCAAACTCCTTGTACAACTGGTCCCATGTGGGCGAGAGGGCAAAATCCATCACTGGCTCGTCGCCGGGTTCGCGGCCCTTTGCACGCAGAATGGTGACAGGCAGCGTCATTTCCTTGAGCGTGCCGGTCAAATTGGCGTTGACGCTGCCCATGTAGACGGATGCTTCCATGACCGGCGGACATGCCAGGCGATAGCCCTCGCCCTCCTCATTGGGGCGAATGCCATGGCGGCAATAGTCTTCCAGCGCCTGTGGCTTCCACAAGGAATAAGGATGCCGGTCCTTGAAGCGATCGTACATTTCCTCCCAGCCGGTCCACGCGTCGCGGCGGCGGGCAACCATGTGCTCCGATGGGTCCGTCATGTCATTGTAGGGACTGCTCTCATAGTTCGCCGGCGCCAGCATGACCGGATCAATCAGCAGCAGCCGCTCAAACATCTGTGGGCGGGCCCGGGCGACTTGCGTTAAGCAGTGTCCGCCCATGGAGTGACCCGCGCCGATGACGTTTGTCAGGGCGAGGTGATCAACCAGTTCACCCACATCCTTTGCGACCAGTGACCAGTCGAGCAGCAGGCCCTTCTTTTCGCTTTGGCCGTGGCCGCGCATATCAACGGAGATAATGCGGTAGCTCTTGGGCAGGCGCGCAATTGTTTCATCCCACACACGGGCATGAAATCCGGTCGCATGGATCAGCAGGATCGGCTGACCCGCGGGGTCGCCCCATTCCCAATAGGAAATGCGGGCATCGGTCGCGTCGAAGAAATGGTGGGTCGGAACATCAGACATAAGCAGCAGCAATCACTCGGTTGGACTATCAGCCTGCACATGCAAGCTGGCCGAGTGATTACCACGTTCCGGATTGATCCCGATAGGGCGTCAGGCGACGTCTGATATCTGATCTGCCTGAGTATAGACGAAGGCCGCATCATCCAGGTCAATGTCGGGGAATTCCTTGCGTTCCGTCCAGTAGTCCTGGTTGTGCTGCCATTCGGGCTTGTCGCCGCGTTTGGGCAACAGATGCATGTTGCGCATGATGTAGCCTGGGTTGAAGTTTTCGGTGTCGATCCAGTCGAGGATCGGCATGTCCTTGTCTTCCGGCCTGAGTGCCACCTCGACCTTCTTGGCCCCCTTTTGCCGCATCTTCTTCAGCAGGCGGCAGACAAAATCGGCGACCATGTCCACACGCAGTGTCCAGCTGGCGCGGAAGTAGCCAAACACCCACACCATGTTGGGCATGCCGGTGAACATCATGCCGCGATAGGTAACGGTCTCATTGAAGTTGATGTCTTCGCCGTTGCGGGAAAACGCGATGTCGCCCAGCGCACACAGGTTGAAGCCTGTGGCCGTGACAATAAGGTCGGCTTCAAGCTCTTCGCCGGATTTGAGCAGGATGCCTTTTTCGGTAAAGCGCTCAATCTCGTCGGTCACCATGCTGGCCTTGCCGGCCTTGATGCCTGCGAAGAGATCGCCGTCGGGTACAAAGGCCACGCGCTGGCGCCAGGGGCGGTATTTGGGCGTGAAGTGCTTGTCGACGTCATAGCCGTCGGGCAGCAGTTCTTTCACGCCGTCGATCAGTTCCTGTTTCACGACCTCCGGCTCTTCAAAGGAGCGCCGCGTCAGCTCGGCCTGATTGTAGAGCACTGCCTTGCGGGTGATTTCGTGGATCCACTCTTCGTCGATCTCCAGCAGCCGCAGCATGTCCGCGACTTCATTCTCGTTCCGGCCAGGTACGAAATAGGTGGGGGAGCGTTGCAGCACAGTGATGTGCTCGCAGTCCGGGGCCATGGCCGGCACGATGGTGGCCGTGGTGGCGCCGGAGCCAATCACAATAACCTTCTTGCCTTTGTAGTCGTAATTTTCCGGCCAGGTCTGCGGGTGAACAATGTCACCCTTGAACTTGTCCATGTCCTGCCAGTCCGGCGTGTAGCCTTCCGAGTGGCGGTAGTAGCCCTGACACATCCACAGGAAGCCGCAGGTGAAGACGAGATCCTCGTTGGTGTCGGTGCGTGTGGCGTGAATGGTCCACAGATTGTCTGCGTCGGACCAGTCAGCCGACAGGATCTTGTGCTGGTAGCGGATATGGCGCTTGAGATCGTTTTCCTGGATCACTTCATCCATGTAAGTGCGGATTTCTTCCGCCGTGGCGATGGGGTTGCCGGTCCACGGTTTGAAGCGATAGCCGAAGGTATACAGGTCACTGTCTGAGCGGATGCCGGGATATTTGTGCATCAGCCATGTGCCGCCGAAATCCTCCAGCGCTTCCAGCACCACATAGCTCATGCCCGGGCACTGGTCCTGCAGGTGGTACGCCGCACCGACGCCGGAAATCCCTGCGCCGACGACCAGCACGTCAAAATGTTGAGCCTTGGCACCTGATTTGGCCGCAGGTTTGTCGAGTGTTGCTGTATCCGGCATGTGCTTCGTCCCTCTGAACGGCCTTTGGTCGGCCTGTGTTGAGTTTCTTGTCTGAAGTGCAGTCTGGCCGATATTGACATTCTGTCAATTGAGGCAGGTCAAGACAGACATCAGATATTTTGCGGCGTATTGACGGCTTGAACGGGACAATGACGCCTGATACCCGTGGGCCCATGGAAACTCTCACGATCCGACGACCCGACGATTGGCATGTGCATCTGCGCGACGGCGCGATGCTTGAGTTTGCTGCGCGCTATACAGCCCAGCAGTTTGCCCGCGCCATTGTGATGCCCAATCTCGTGCCGCCGGTCACGACGGTGGATGCCGCCCGGCATTACCGTGACCGCATTCGCAGCGCAGTGGGCGCCCATCACAGCTTCACACCACTGATGACAGCCTATCTGACCGATGACATTGACGCGGACGAGATTGCCACTGGGTTTGAAGAAGGCGTGTTTGCGGCCTGCAAACTCTACCCGGCCAATGCGACCACCAACTCAGCGGCAGGTGTCACGGACGTCCGCAAGCTCGACCGCGTATTCGAGCGGATGCAGGCCATTGGCATGCCCTTGCTGATCCACGGCGAAGTGGTGTCGCCTGATATCGACATCTTTGATCGCGAACATGTGTTTATCGACACAACGCTGGCGCCCCTGGTGAGGGATTTTCCCGAACTCAAAGTGGTGCTCGAACATATCACTACGGAGGACTCGGTTGAGTTTGTGAGTGCTGCAAGTGACAAGGTGGCGGCAACCATTACGGCCCATCACCTGCGCATTGACCGCAATGACATGTTTGATGGCGGCATGCGCCCGCACGCCTATTGCCTGCCGGTTGCCAAGCGCCGCAAGCACCGCGAGGCGCTGCGCAAGGCAGCTGTTTCCGGCAACGCAAAATTCTTTCTGGGCACGGATTCAGCGCCGCACCAAAAGCATGACAAGGAAAGCGACTGCGGGTGTGCAGGCATTTTCAGCGCGCCAGTCGCCATTGAAAGCTACGCGCAGACCTTTGAAGAAGAAGGCGCTCTCGACAAGCTGGAAGCCTTTGCGTCCGAGTTTGGACCCCGCTTCTATGGCCTGCCATTGAACGATGAGACCATCACGCTGGAACGTACCGGACATGCGGTGCCCGACATCATCGAAGATGCCGAGATCGCCATCGTGCCGTTTCACGCAGGTGAAACCATAAACTGGCGGCTTGCACCCTAGCCTTCTTCTCTAAAGGGCAGCCCGCCGTCTGATTTCAGCGGCGATCAGCCACAAACGGTCCTGCCCCCAGACCGCCACGTCCGGTTCGCCATCAGGACCAGACAGGCGGTAGCTGGGCACGCCCCACAGCCCAAGACCTTCCACCATCTCATCCTGATTGCGCTCTACCAGGGGCTTCCAGTCATCATTGCCGATGATTGTTTTGGCGTGCGCCCAATCAAGCCCGGCCTTCTCCACCGCCCGGCGCATCTTCCTGTCATTGTGCAGGCCGATCCCTTCAGAGAAAGCCTGTTTGAGGCCGGCGCTCAACAGGGCTTCGTCCTTACCCTCCTGGATGGCCCAGGGCAGCAGCGAATAGAGCCTGCGTGTTGGCGTGCCGATGGGGGTGACCATGGGGCCAAAGGGAACCCCCAAAAAGTCTGCCTCGCGCTTGGTATCGAAAACGATGTAGGTGCCTTTTGCCCGGGTCGCGGGCACGCCGCGCATGATCATGGGCAATACCGGCTTGTGGTTGAAGCGGATGCCGCATGTGTTTTTCAGGTCAATCGTCAGATCATAGATAATAGACGTGTACGGAGAATTGAGGGAGGGATAGAAATCCAGCGTCAGTTTGCTGGCGTCCACACCGGACACGTCAATCGCCGGACGGGGGACAAGATGCTGTGTGGCGCCCTGCCTGGCCAAGCCCAAAGACGCAAGCCGGTCTTCCAGATGGAGCAGGCGGTCCACACCCCAGTACCACTCGCCGCCATAGTAGAACATTGCCCCTGAGTAGTGGCCCAGCTTGGCCAGTCGCTTTGACCCGCTATCGAGCGCCTTGTTGAGATTGCCGGAGTGAGCTTCCTTCAGGCTTGCTTCATCGTTGCGCCAAAGGGCGTCACTTGCACCCTTGAGGTGCTGAATGAAATCCGATGCCGAGAGACCGGCAAGCATCTCACCTGCCTTTTGCTGTGCGGATGCGTCGGGTCGGGTAGCCGCCTCAGCTGGAAAATCCAGTCCCAGATGCGGTGCTATCAACTGCGCATCCCGCCGGGCCCAGACGGCTAGTTTTTCAAACTCCGGCTGGTTGCGGCCACCGCTGGCGCGGATGAGATGGGGCACCACGGTGACGTCATACTTTTCAGCGAAGCGCGCGAGCACCTGTGCTGTGAGGTGCGAGTACGGATCATCAAGCTGGTGAAAATACTCCACCACGTGGGGGGCGCCTGACTTGCGGCGCTGCGCCTCGAACTTGTCCCGCCGTTTCAATACCCGCTTCACATTGGTGACGGCGTCCAGCTGCCATCGCATGCCCCACCGGAACCAGCCGGGCGGATCGACCATGATTGATGGATTTGGATTTTTTTCAGGCTCAAGCACACGACGTCTCCCTTAGGGCGGTCAATCCCGCGCACTTTGCCACGGCAGACATTTTATGTCACTTGGAATGCCAATATGTGGGAATGCAATGTATGAGACGCCACCTCCCCCTATTAACCTTGATAGTTTTCAGGTTCTGCGAATTTTGAGACTATCTGAGCCTCAAAGACGCGGTGTGTTCAACAAGCATGCGCGTCGGTCGCCAGCCATGGCGGCACCATGTGTCACCTAGTAGAGAGTTCACGCGGCAATGACTCACTTCAGAACACTGGAGGCAAAATCAGTTCTGGCACACGCAGAGATGTGGACCGACGCACATCCGCCGACACTCCTGACCCCAGCTGAAGTCTGGAACATTGCATTGCTCAGCACCTGCAACCTGGAGTCATACAAGGACCTGGCAGGGATACGAGGCATAAGTGACCGCACTATTGCTGCGCAAATGCGATCCGCACGGCTGAAGCTTGAAGCAAAGACAAACCTGTTTGCTGTTGCCGAAGCCCTCAGGCGTCAGCTCATTCCCAGCTTCGAGCGCTGGGAACCGGGCCTGCCCCAAGCTGAAATTATTTCATTTCCGCGCGCCAGAGCGCAGGCACAAAAAGCCTGACTCCCATCGCGTATCAGCCATGGATATGCGGTGGCAAGCCCGACTTACCCAATGCATCCTGACGTGCTGTTTCGACCGTATGCCGCAGCATCGCTGCTGTCGTCGTCATGTCAAATTCCTCCGAGATGCGGATGAACAGCGCAAGCACATCCCGCATCTGATCCGCCGCTTCTTCCGCCGATTTAGGCCAGACGTTTTCCGGGTCTTCATCAAAATCAAAAGACTGTGGACTATGCGACCTCATGATGAGCCTCCTGAGCGACAGCGGGTAGCGGAGTAGCATTCGGCAATGGCACAAACACCTGACCTTCGATGCCGTGCCTGCGGCGAAGGTCATGGGCAAGGCGTGTGCTCACGGGGAAGGAGCCCGCAATAAACCGGCCATCGGGGAAGGACATGGTGGGGCCGTAATAGGTGACCGACAGGCCCGCGCCCTCCATCGATTTTTCAGCGACGCGCTGATAGGTGACAAAGCTCAGACGATCAACGCCATTGCTTACGGCCCATTCAACATTTGCGATCAGGAGCTTGAAGAACCACCGACGGTATTCCTCAACTGGCAGGGTTACATCAACGCCGGTGCGCGAGCCTTCGGCATCAGCGGCACTGCGAGGTAGCGGCACGGACTGCGCCAGCTCCGGCCAGAGCTGGGCCAGCATGTAAGGCCGGTCGCAGGTAATCATGCGGCTTTGCGCACGAACCGTCCCGGTCTCGTCAATGCCCACCAGATAACGCGCAGTCATGGTGTCGAATTCGTCATACTCCATGCCCAGGTGCTCGGGCACAGACCAGTCAGCACCCTGGCGATAGAGCGCGTGGCGCAACCGATGCATGGATGCGTGGATTTCTTCGTGAGGGAAAGGCGCGGCGCAGCGCTGGGCTAAGGCAAATTCGTAAATCATGTACACACTCCCGACTTGGAGCATGAGCATGTCGAATCACATCAGATTTGGGACCTACCAGAACCGGTAGTTGGCATCCGCAATCCCGGTTTTCTGCGCTACCGCCGCAACGGCAACCCTGCTGCTGAGCTGAAGTTTCCGGAAGATATTCTTCTTGTGGTAGTGGACGCCGTTTTCGCTGATGCCGAGGATGGAGCCAATCGTCCAGTCATCCTTGCCAGCTGCAATCCAGCGCATCACTTCCTGTTCGCGGGCCGTCAGCTTGAATGCCTTGAGCGTATCCCGTGACCAGTTTTTGACCCGCAACACGTGCATTGCACAGGTCATTGAGTAGATGGCCATCAGGTGTTCGCGCAGATCTGCATTGCTGTCGCCACTGACAGAAACAGCACCTTCATATCCACTTCCGACAATCAGCGGTGCACTGATGCCGTATTTCAGTCCGGCATCTGCCGCGTTCGACATGAAGTCCCGCTGCTCCGGCGTATCAATTGGACAATCAGTCCAGATAAAGGGAAGTGGATGGACCGTGGAGTGCGCAACGACAGGATCGTCCTTGTGCAGTCCGCCATAATATGCTGACAACCAGTCTTCCGTGAAAGTTGTGCTTTCAACGAGATGCTCGTTGACCCGCCCAGCCTCCTGAGCCCGGATGCCGTACATATGTTTGTCAAAGCCAAGGTCAGACATAGCGTCAGACCAAACAAGAACCTCCTGGCTCTCATTGGCAGCGTTGCCCAGCTTTTCTAAGTAGTCAGCAAACATATGTTCAGTTTACCAATCTTTTGCGGATTCTCCAACCATACCAATGGTTTGAGGGCGAGGGACGACTAACGCTGCAATCAGTTTGAGTGCAGTTACCGCATAAGACCCACGGCCCTGAATGCCATGGGCGCAACCGCCGTCATGTAAAATCCAAGTATCAAAGCGCCGACAAGTCCTGCAGTTGCTTCGCTGATGCCAAGAAATCCTGCAGCGGATTCAATGCCGGCCCGCAGCGCAAACAGCACCACGATGCCACTGACGGCCATGACGATCATCTGCCACCAGGCGGGCCGTGGCCCACGATCGGGTGCGAGGCGTTTGTCCAGTGCAGCCCCTGCCAACCACCCGGCGAGAAGGAAAACGACGGTCAGGGTCACGGCTGATCCTGTATGGATGGCGGCGCCTGCTGCTTGCGATGCTGCAGGCCACACAGCGGCAATAATCGGGACGAGCATTGCAATCAGAACGAGTTGGATAACAACAGAATCCCGCAAGGCTTCCGTCAACGCGTTGCCGGGGCGGGTCAGCCAGAAGAAGACTGCCAGGGTCGCAAGTCCAAGGGCTGCGCCGGTCAGCACATCATCTACATCATGGACGCCCAGATAGAGCCTGGAAAAGCTCACACCGAAAGCGAGAATAATGCAGACAACCCATACCCAAGGACGCTGGATTTCGTAGGCCAGCCAGAGCCACATCGCCACGGCAATCTGCGTGTGGCCTGACGGTCGCCCGGGCGACCCGGTGACGCGACCATCAAGCTGAATTTCTGCGCCGGGGCGCGGGTCCTGCCACAGGTCCTTGAACCAGCCATTGACCACAGCCGTGATGGCCACAAGCGTCGTCAGTCGTGTGAACAGGTTACGGTCCCACAGCCAGTAGCCAACCGGCAGAAACATCAAGAAGAAGGGCGCATAGCCCATCCAGGTGAAACCCTGCGCGATGGGCGTTGCCCAGTCGCTGCGCAGTGGCAGCACCCATTCCATTGAATAAAGAATGTTTTCCATGGCGTCGTCCCCCGGTTGGCGCGGGGACATTCAATCAGCTGACCCAGGCGCTCTTATTGCTTTTGTTTTTGCCCGGGCGCTTGAAAGCACGCCTCAACCAAAGCCGATGATCTCTTTCATCTTGGCCCGGTCGATTGTCAGGACATCCCCACCCTTCTTGAGATAGCGCCGCCATGCAACCGCAATTTTGTTTTGCTTGGTTGTGGCCAGCGGGTGCACCCGCGGATGGTAGCTGCGCGAGAAGGTTGGCAGGGAATGCCAGACCATCTGCCCGAAGGTGGCGAAGACAAACCATGTGGCCTTCACGGCGCTGACGGGATTTTTGAAATACCCTTCGACTTTGGCCATATGGAAATAGGCTGCCAGCGCTTCTTTACCGATATGGATGAGCGCGATGAGGATCATGTATTTGCGGTACCACTCATCATCTCCAAACAGTTCCTTGTAGACCTCGAAGGCCACCGCGCCGTGTTCTACTTCTTCCACCTGGTGCCAGACCCACAGGGCCTTGATGGCGGGATCTGAGTCCTTCATCCACTTTTCGTAGTTGGCGAGGATGATCATCCCGGCGAGAAACGTGAACGTCTCGTAGCCGGCTGTGAAGCCGACAAGCTTTTTCAGGGGGTCGGTCTTGGCGTGTTCGGTGAAGTATTTCCGCGCGCGTTTATCAAGCTCGGACACACGGGGATAGCGATCCGCCAGCACCTTGTTGAAGACAAGGAAGTTCTTTGCGTGGTGCGCTTCCTGACCTGTGATTGCGCTCATGTCTGCTCGGAGCTGCTCGTTGGTCACGTGCTTTTTGGCCGTGGACATAGAGCGGATGAGATAGCGCTCGAAATACGGCACATGGACACCGAAAGCGTTGAGGTAGATGGCGAATTCCGGTGACGTATCGCTCCACACGACCCGTGACGGTTCAAGCTTTTCGACTTCGAAATCAAGCGGCCTGACGATGATGTTATCCATCGGGTGTTCTGCATCGCTCAGGGTTTCAGTTTGGTGCGCAGACATTGCGTCTCTCCGGACAGGGTTGAACCGTACGCCGTTACTACTTGGTGTCGTCAGCAGCAGGCAGGTTCCGCAGCATGACAACGACAATCACCATCAGCACAAAGGCTACAATGAAGGCGGGCATGAAAGCGATGGGTGCCGCCCAGTTGGCCTCGCCCACGGGATTGTCGCCCAAAGACAAGCCCTTGTTCGGGGTCAGAATGCCAAAGATGTAGAACAGGGCGTTGCCCCAGATGGTGCACACCAGACCAATGGCGATGTTGCGCGTCGCCCTCTCACTCAGGGTGAGCAAGGGAATCAACAGGGCAAAGATAATGGCCATGAGCCCATTCATGATGTTGCCCACATGGACAGCTCGCCACTGGGCAGGCTCACCTGGAATGACATAGCCAAATGCCAGCGGTATCGGCGACAGGGATATCTGACCAAGTACGGCAAACAGAAGCATGAAGCCGCCGACAAGGCCCAAGAACAGGATGATCAATCCGTGTTGCACCAATAGGCGCTGATAGCTGGTCATAGTCATATCCCCCATGTGCCCGTTTCTGCGGACATGCCGACAGTTTGGACTGCCGATCGTTTAACTGACCACCCGCCTAAAGTGCGGATATCAACTACGCACTTTAGGCGCCAAAAGGTGATGTCGCAATAGGTCTTTGTTCATAAGCGCTTAGCCGCCTCAGCCCTATCTGCTTCACTTAGTCGCAATTGATAACTACTCGCATATTTATTGCAATTGACTCGCAATTGTGAGAGACCCGGCGCAGTACCGGAGGCGCTGGGCCGCCGGATTGTAAGTGTCCGGGGTGTCACCCTGGGCTGGCTGACTTGGGGGACAATCAGACAATGATTGCCGTGAATCGGATTACCGTAAATCGACTGACTGCTCTGGGTGCACTTCTTTCTGCAGCCAGTATCGTCTCTGCTCCTGCACATGCAGAAGAAAACCTGTTTCCGCGTATCGAGGGTGAAATCCCCATCGAAATCCAGAACGACTACACGTTCGACGCGGACAACAAAGCTGAGGAACTGAACGACACCTACGCAACCATCGAACCTGCGATCAGCATCCGGTTTACGGAGCTGTTCTCGCTTGAAGCGGGTCTTGTGCTTGAGCCGGTGCTGGACCCGGACCCCAACGACGACCGTTTCTTCGAAGATGAAGGCCTCTACGTCGAGACTTTGTTCCTGCAGTTTGCGACCGATGATTTTTCTATCTTTGCGGGTAAGTTCAACCCGACTTTCGGTGTGGCATGGGACATTGCTCCTGGCCTCTACGGCACCGACCTTGCCGAGGACTATGAGCTGACGGAACGCGTCGGCCTTGGCGGCAGCGTGACGCTTGGCAACGAGCAGACCGGGTCACACACGCTCACAGCAAACACATTCTTTGCTGACACAAGCTTTTTGTCCGAGTCAGTCATCACGGAGCGGCCCCGCAACCGCAAATCTTCCGGCGGCCCAAGCAACACGGAAGACCTGTCGTCCTTCTCCGTCACCCTTGATGGTGACCTGGCCTTCATCGGCGAAGGCATCGGCTACCACATTGGTGCCGTCAGCCAGGAAGGTGGCGTTGGCAATCCCGAAGACGAGTTTGGCGTTGCTGTTGCCCTGTTCGGTGAGTTCGCCATTGGCGAAAACACGACAGTGGGTCCCGTTGTTGAATATGTGCACCAGTCTGATGCGGGCGCCATCGCGGAAGACCGTGACTACATCACGTTGGGTGTCGGCGTCACACACGGCCCATGGAACTTCGCGGTCAGCGATACGATCCGCAACATCGACCCTGCCGGTGGCGGCGACTCTGATGACAATCAGATACAGGTGTCCGGTGGCTACGCGTTTGAAAACGGCCTGACGTTTGATGTTGGCTACAAGCACCTCGAAGCAGGCGGTAGCGAAGCCAACACGCTTGGTGCGCTTTTGACCTACACCATTCCGTTCTCAGCTCCATAAACCGTAGATCATTCAGGAACACTCCAAATGAAAACGACTTTTCTGAGCGTGGTCGCAGCTGTTGCGGCCCTGACTGCAGGTAGCCTTGCGGCCCATGCAACAGCATCCGCAGCAGCACCGGCAAAAGACGCGATCCTTGCGACCTATGCTGACATTGCACAGGCGGGCTACGAGGATTCAGTCACCCTTGCCAAGGAACTGAAGACAGCGGTTGATGCCCTTGTGGCCAACCCGTCCGAAGAAACAATGACGGCAGCCCGCGACGCATGGGTGGCATCACGTGTGCCGTACATGCAGACCGAGGTCTATCGCTTCGGCAACCCGATCGTTGATGACTGGGAAGGCAAGGTGAATGCCTGGCCGCTGGACGAAGGTCTAATCGACTATGTGGATGCGTCCTACGGCAGCGACTCTGAAGACAATGCGGCCTATGTGGCCAATGTCATTGCCAACCCTGCCCTGACCATCGGCAGCGACACGGTTGATGCGTCAAACATCAACGCAGACCTCCTTGCAGACACCCTGCATGAAGTCGGCGGCGTCGAAGCCAATGTGGCCACGGGTTACCATGCAGTGGAGTTTCTGCTGTGGGGTCAGGACCTGAACGGCACTGACGCAGGTGCCGGTGAGCGTCCGTGGACGGATTATGCGTCCGGTGATGACTGCACCAACGGCAGTTGCGACCGTCGTGCTGAATACCTCACGACATCGACCAACCTGCTGATTGCTGATCTTGAATGGATGGCGGGCCAGTGGGGACCTGAGGGTGACGCGCGCGCCGATCTCGTGTCTGACGGTGTGGACGGCGGCATTGCCCGCATTCTCACCGGCATGGGCAGCCTCTCCTATGGTGAACTTGCCGGTGAGCGGATGCAGCTTGGTCTGCTTCTTCATGATCCTGAAGAAGAGCATGACTGCTTTGCGGACAACACGCACAACAGCCACTACTACGATGCGCAGGGTGTCCTGAATGCCTACACAGGCAGCTACACGCGCATTGACGGCACCAAGGTTGAAGGCGCGTCCGTGTCTGCTCTCGTGGCAGCAAAGGACAAAGCCGCTGACGCCGCTCTTCTTGCCAGCCTGGACACCACGATGGGTGCGATGGGTGTGATGAAAGAGCGCGCTCTAGGGGGTGAAGCCTATGATCAGATGATCGGTGAAGGTAACACTGAGGGCAACGCCGTTGTGCAGGCAGCCATTGATGGCCTGACAGCCCAGACAAAGGGCATTGAAGCTGCCGTGACCGTGCTTGGTCTCGAGCCGATTGCCTTTGAAGGGTCTGACAGCCTGGACAGCCCGGAAGCCGTATTTGAGTAGGTCCTCGGGACCAAACAGGACAGTAGCTTCACAAGCCAGGGTGTGAAGCGAAGCTTCATGACATGACACATAGACTTCGCCTTCTCTCCCTTGCCACAGCAACAGCCGGTCTCGCTCTGTTGAGCGGGGCCGGTTTTGCGTTTGTGGCACCTGCCCATGCCTATGGCGACGAGGACCGCGCCAAGGTGGAGCAGGTCACCAAGCCAACAACTGACTTCGCCAAGCCGGAACCATTTGAGCGGCGGCCTGCAGGCGAAGCCACGACATTCAAGTTTCCCAATCGTGATGCATTCTCCCAGCCCTCCGCCAATATGGCGTTTGAGAAGCAGCTGGATTTTCGCATCGGCAATGGCATTTTCAAAAAGGTCTGGGTTTCCTCTCCCAGTTCCACGCAATCATCGGACGGACTTGGTCCCCTCTTCAACGCGCGCTCCTGCCAGCGCTGCCACCTGAAGGATGGACGCGGCCACCCTCCGGAAAAAGGCGAGACCGCAGTCTCCATGTTTCTGAGGCTGTCCATTCCTCCGCAAACGGAGGAAGACCGCGAGATGCTGACGACCTATCTGGCAAGCGTCGTGCCGGAACCCAGCTATGGCACGCAGCTCCAGAACTTCTCCATTCAGGGCCACCAGTCCGAAGGCCAGATGGTGATTTCTTACGCGCCAAAGCCTGTGGTTCTGGCGGACGGTACGAAGGTCGTGTTGCGCGCGCCCACTTACGACGTTGCCAACCTGAACTACGGCCCCCTGCACCCGGACGTCATGATATCACCGCGCGTTGCTCCGCCGATGATCGGACTGGGGCTGCTTGAAGCCATCAAGGACGAAGACATTCTGGCCCTTGCTGACCCGGATGATGCCGATGGCGACGGCATTTCGGGACGCGCCAATCAGGTATTCAGTGTGGAACATAACGACGTGGCTCTTGGGCGCTTTGGCTGGAAGGCCGGTGAGCCGACAGTGGCCCAGCAATCGGCTGGCGCGTTTCATGGCGATATCGGCATTTCCACGCCCATTTTCAAAACCCATTTCGGGGATTGTCGCGAAGGAGCACAGGATACCTGCCGCAATGCGCCCCATGGGGGCACGGCGGATGGCCGGGTGAGCGAAGCCACGCCGGACATGTTTGATCGGGTGGTGTTCTACAGCCGCAACCTTGCCGTTCCGGCGCGGCGCGACATTGACGATCCGCAGGTGCTGGCCGGGAAGGAGCAGTTTTACGGCGCGGGCTGCGCTTCCTGCCACACACCCAAATTCGTCACGCGGCGGGATTCCCTCAGCGAGGAACAATCGTTTCAGCTTATCTGGCCGTATAGCGACCTTCTGCTCCATGACATGGGCGATGGACTGTCCGATAACCGTCCTGAAGGTGTTGCCAATGGCAGTGAATGGCGCACGCCGCCGCTCTGGGGCATAGGGCTCACGCAGGCGGTCAATGGTCATACGCAGTTTCTGCATGATGGCCGCGCCCGCAATCTGCTTGAGGCGATCCTTTGGCATGGTGGCGAAGCACAGGCGTCCCGCGACGCTGTGGTGGAGATGAACACAGATGAAAGAGAGGCCCTGCTTGCGTTCCTCAATTCGCTCTAGCACTGGAAACAGATTTGGCGGCCTGGCTGGTCTGGCCTTTGCCTTCGTCTTTGCCTGCACTGTCCTTTGCAGCGTGATCCCTGCAGTGGCGGCGACACCGTCCACGCTCGATGATGCGGCATATGCAGAAGTGAATGCTGCGCTTGTGTCCGGACACGTGGTGCCGGCCTATGAGACATTGGCGGCTACGACACGTGCTCTTGATGAGACAACCACATCCTATTGCAGCGGTGATCCGGACACCTCCATGGAGGCACTGCAGCAGACCTTCCGCGAGACCAGTGACGCGTGGATGGGCGTGGAGCATGTGCGGTTTGGCCCGGCTGAATTGTTCATGCGCAATTTGCGGCTGAATTTCTGGCCACAGGCGCGCGGCAAGGTGTCTGATGCCATCGCGGATGCGCTGTCGTCGGATGAAGACCTAAAGACGAAACCTGTAAGCCAGCGGTCCTTTGCCGTTCAGGGCCTGCCGGCTTTGGAGTATTTGGTCTTTGCTGCCGCTGATGACGGACTTGGCCTGACAGCAAACGCCCCGCATTGCGACATGGCACAGGCGATCAGTGGCAATATGCGGGTACTCGCTGCAGATGTGCTGACGGAATGGACCGAGGGTGATACCGCCTTCCAACAGGTGATGACGCAGCCGGGTCCCAAGAACACGCACTATCAAACACCATCAGACGTGACTCTGGTTCTTTTCCGCAGCCTGCATGACGGCCTGCAGCGCGTGTCATCCCTGAAGCTGATCCCTGTTCTGGGCAAGGATATTGAAACCGCCCGTCCCGGGCTTGGTGAAGCTGCGCTCAGCAACCACGGTGTGCACAATATCAGACGGAACATCGCAGCACTTGAGAGCCTGTATCTGGGTGCAAACGAGGACGGACTGACGGCACTGACGCAGGCGAACACGCAGGACACCGAGCTCGATGCGCTTATGCGCAAGGCGTTTCGCAAGACGCGCGAAACCGCCGACAGTATTTCTCTTTCGTTGCCGTTGGCCGTGAAAGACACAGATGAGCGTGCGACGCTTGAAAAACTGTCCAAGCAAGTGCGGGCCTTGCGTCAGATTGTGGCTGAACGTCTCGCCCCTGCCCTTGGGCTGAGCATTGGGTTCAATTCGCTTGATGGAGACTAGCCGCCGCACTCTTCTGGCAGGCTTGGGTGGTCTGGCTCTCACAGGGCTGGGCGGCGATGGCGGTGTTGCGGCTTCGCAACCTGCGGGACCGGCGTATCTGAGTGCCGGCAGGGCCCAGGACAGCACATATTATCTGGCGATGCTCAGTACATCGGCAGATAGCATCAGCCGGTTTGTGTTACCTGCCCGCGGGCATGGAGTAGCTGTTTCCCTCGACAAAAAGACTGCCGTCATGTTTGCCCGCCGGCCAGGCACGTTTGCAAGCGTTCTTGATACCCGGCACGCACGGCACACGATCACAATTGATGCCCCAAAAGGCAGGCACTTTTACGGCCATGGTGCCTTCAGCGTTGATGGTCGCTTGCTGTATGCCACCGAAAACGACTTTGACGGGGAGCGCGGTGTTATCGGTGTGTATGACGCCCATGATGGATATGCCCGTATCGGCGAGATGCCCAGCTACGGCATTGGCCCACATGACATGCTGCTCGACACCACTGGCGACATTCTTGTTGTCGCCAACGGGGGTATTGCTACCCACCCGGATGCGCCGCGGGTGAAACTGAACCTCGATACGATGCGCCCGTCCCTTGCGTTCATTCAGCGGCGTAACGGGGCGTTGCTGGCGGAGCAGCGCCTGCCGCCAGACCTGCATCACTTGAGCATTAGACATCTGGCACGTGGGGCGAACGGGCAGGTCGCCATGGGGCTGCAGTCTCAGTCCACGCCCGACACCACACATCCGCTTGTGGGTGTGTCAGCGGGTCCCCTGTCGCACATCCGATTGCTGGACATGCCTCATGATGCCCTAAACCGCATGCGCGGGTATTGTGGCAGCGTTGCCTTTGACAGCAGTGAGACAGTGCTTGCAGCAACCTCTCCGCGTGGCGGCCTTGCTGTTTTCTGGAATGTTGTGTCGGGGAACTATCTGGGACAGGTGTCGCTGGCGGATTGCTGTGGCGTTGCGCCGATGATTGAACGCGGCGCTTTTGTTCTCACATCCGGCACTGGGGCAGTCGCCAAAGTGGAAACAGGCACCAATGGCGTCAGCCATCAGGAGATGCAGGCACCATCCGCCGGCACCCACTGGGACAATCATTTGTCGGCTGTGCTCTAGGCGCGCCGCGCATCATTCAGCATGCCGCCGATCAGTTTGTTGATCATGGCCTGCGGTGCGACCCGTTTGATTTTTCCAACGACCCTGGCGCGATCCATCGGATAGCGTAGCTTCCGCTTCTTGCTCACGATCACATCGTGGATTGCGAGCGACACTTTTTCCGGGGTCAACTTGCTTGCACGGGTATCCTTGGCCATGAGGCGGGCCACTGACTGGGTCATGGAATTGCTGCCGGCCCCTTCGGCGATCTTCAGGTGATCGCCTACATCCGGCCGATCCATGTGCATGGCGACGGGCTGCATGATCGCGACATCAATGTTGTCTGGCTTTACCTCGTGGTACAGCGCTTCACTGAACGCCTCGAGAGCAAATTTGGATGACGTGTAGGCGCTGAGATACGGCACTGCCAACACACCACCCAATGAACTCATGGTGACGATCAGCCCGTGCCCCTGGTCCCGCATGACCGGCACGGCAGCTTTCGCAATCGCCGCCAGTCCCAGGACATTGATGGCATATACGCGGTCCAGCTCCGCCATGGAGGTTTCTTCGACGGAGCCGAGCACCATTTCGTTCACGCAGTTCACAACTACGTCAACGCTGCCCATCTTCTCCCGCGCCGCAGAAAGGCATTCAGCCACTGACTGCTCATCCGTCACATCCATGGCGAGCATCGGAAAGTCGGTCGTGGCTGCTTTGGACGGGTCACGCATGGTGCCGCAAACAACCATGCCTTTGCCCTGAAGCGTTCGCGCCAGCACCTGACCAAGGCCGCCCGAGGCACCACAGATGAGCACAGTCGTTGCTACGTGTCTGGTCTTACCTGTCATGACTTTCACCCACTTCCTTGCGACGGAGATACACGAGCATGTCCGCCACCCGCGCCGCATGCTCCTTGATGAATTCATCCGTTGTCGGATCAACACCGAACAACGCGCGGCATTCATGCTCGATATCAAAAACCAGTGTCGCAGCCCCAATGGACATGTAGTAGGTGTGCGGGTCAGCCAGAAGTCCGAGCATCTCCTCCATCCACTCAAAGCGGTCCTTGATGAAAGTTGCGATCAGATAGTCCAGTCGCCAACTCTCCTCGCGCCCTTCCTGAATGATCAGCCGGTTAAGCTCGGGGGTTTCAGCGCTGAACCTCACAAAGGCCGTAATGACCGCCCGCAGGCGCGCCTCTTCGTCCAGATCCTTGAGCACCGGCTCCAGCGGGCCGAGGTGATTTGTGAAGCGGTCGAGGATGTAACCGACAACCGCCTTCCACAGACCTTCCTTGCTCTGGAAGTGGTAGGCCACAGCGCCACGCTGAACATCCGCCTCCAATTCAAGCGCCCGCACGGATACGCCGTCATAGGACTGCGTCGTGAACATGTGCAGCCCCGTGGTCAGCAAGGCCTCACGGGTTTCTTCAGCTCGCTGCTGCGGGCCACGCTGACGCGATGCGGGTTTGGGGGCCAGTTTGGGGGCCCGACTGGAAGCTTGTCTGGTCGCTACTTTATTCATGCCACTTGACGTATTTATAAATCATAATTATGTCAACTGCCGGAATTAATAAATTCACCAAAACGGGCGGGAGACGGCAATTGGCACAGGACGTTACGCGGGCAGATTTTTCGGTCGCTCAGAAAGTCATTCACTGGCTCATGGCCATCATGATCATGGCGGACCTGGTGATTGCCCAGAAGTTCGGGGATGTGATGGCCGACGCGGATCGCTTCGAGTCGCGCAGTGACCACGCCACCATGGGCACCATCGTCGCGGTGCTGTTTGTCATTCGGCTGTATCTGCGCTGGAAGAACGGCGCGCCCGCACTTCCGGCGGAAATGGCCGACTGGCAGAAGCTGCTGGCGCATGTGGCGCACTGGGCGCTCTACATTCTGATCGGCTGGCTGATCGTGTCCGGCATTCTCTCCGCCATGAACGCCAATTCCATTGTTGCCCCCTTCGGCCTGTTCTCGTTTGGGGACGGTATCGGCAATCTGGAGAGCTTTGGCTTCTTCCGGTGGTTCCACGACTTTGCCACCAAGGCGATCATTGCCCTTATCGCGCTGCATATTGTGGCGGCGCTCTATCACGTCATCATTGTGCGCGACGGCGTGACCGGCCGCATGCTCAAATTCTGGAAGAGTGAAAAAGCGGCCTGATGCCTCTGGCTCGGCTTCATCATCACCGCATCGAAGACAGGGACATCACCCATGGTTGTACTGCTTGAAGAAGATATTCAGACCAAAGAAGTGCTGGATTGGAAGGGACTGCATCTCTTCCACTTTTCGGGTTCCACATGCTCGCAGAAAACCCGCATCTTCCTGCGGCTCAAGGGGATTGAGTGGACCGGGCATCATCTCAACCTAGCCCGCAAAGAGCATCACACGGCCTGGTACATGGGCATCAACCCACGCGGGCTCGTGCCGACGCTGATCCATGACGGCAAGGTCATCATCGAGAGCAACGACATTCTGGAATATCTGGAGGCACAGTTTCCCGAGCGTCGCCTCATGCCGGATGACAAGTCGGACGAAATTCGTGCCCTGCTAAAAGCAGAAGATGACCTGCACATGGACATCCGAGCGCTGACCATGCGGTTCATGTTCCCGTCGTTTCTCACAAAGCGCCCGGAGTCAGAGCTGAAAAAATATGAGGAACTCGGGTCAGGGACGGTTGAAGGACAAGTCGACAGTCACAAGCAGGCCGAGCTCAAATTCTGGCGTGACATTGTCAAGCACGGCAAGGTGACGGACGAGCAGGCAGCGCGCGCTTTCAACAATTTCCGTGCCCAGTTCAACAGCTTTGACAAGACGCTCGCCAATCAGCTCTATCTGACCGGTTCTGAAATCACGCTGGCCGATATCGCCTGGTACATCTATGCGCAGCGCCTGATCAATTCGAGCTATCCGCTCCACAAACTGCATCCTGCGGTTGGCCAATGGTTCGATCGTCTGCATAGTGATCCGAACTTTCGCAATGAAGTGCCTTCGGGTGGCCCCATTGGTGCCATCACCAGCCTGCTTCACGCGGCACAGGCCCTTCGCGGCACAACACTTCAGCGCGTCGTTGCAAAATCTGCTTAGGCGGCCATACCAAGACAGGACTAACTCCCAATGACAAATTTCAACGACAAGATCGTCTGGATCACAGGTGCCTCCTCCGGCATCGGCGAAGCCCTCGCCAAATCATTCGCGGCTGATGGCGCACATATCATCCTGTCGGGTCGGCGTGTCGATGCGCTGCAGGCGGTCGCGGACCAGCTGCCGACGGATACTCTGATCCTTCCTTTTGAAACCACTGACTACGCGGCGCTCGAAGCCAAGGTTGCCGACGCATGGGCATGGAAAGGCCGCGTTGATATTCTGGTCAACAATGCCGGCGTCAGCCAGCGCAGCCTGGCCATCAACACAGCGCCGCAGGTCTATACGGATCTGATCAACATCGATCTGATTGCACCAATCTGGCTGACGCAGCTGCAACTCGCGCGCATGGCTGAGGCGGGCGGCGCGCATATCATTGCCATCAGCTCCGTGGCCGGTCGCATTGGCGCGCCTCTGCGCACGGCCTATTCGGCAGCCAAGCACGGGCTCATCGGTTACATGGATGCGCTGCGCACCGAGGTTGCCGGTCGCCACAACATCAACGTCACCAATGTGCTGCCGGGTTCGGTTGCCACCAATGTGTCGCGCAATGCGTTCACAGCGGATGGTTCAACGCGGGGCAAGTCGGATGACGCGATTGAAGGCGGCGACGACCCGATGGATTGCGCCAAGGCCATTCTGGATGCGGTCAAGAACAATGTACCCGAACTGCTCTTTGCCAGCGGCGTTGAGCTTGATCTTGCCAAAATGCGCCACTCGGACCCGGACAAGCTGTTTGAACTGGGCGGCCAGATCGGCACGCAGATTGCCGAACAATATGAGGCGGGCAACGACTCCTAGAGAGCCACTGCTGCCTGAGGTGTCGCCAAGGGCACGTCAGGTTCGATGCTGTGGTTGATCTTCGCGCTGCGAAACACTTCACCAACGGAGATCAACACCGGATTGGACACATCCATATCTATGTCGCCGACGGCCAGCGCCGACAGAGTTGAGACCGTGTGACGGGCACTGGGTCTGGAGACGTTTTCACTGACGACAACCGGCGTTGACCCGACGCGCCCCTCCCCCATCAGGCGGGTGGCGAGAGCCCGGCTTGTGCGGGCGCCCATATAGACGATGAGCGTGGTGGAGGGGTTTGCCAGTCCACGCCAGTCAGCGTCTTCGGGCAAGCCGCCACTGGCGCCATGGGCTGTCACAAAGCGAACGGACTGGGCATGGTCGCGGTGCGTGAGGGATGTTTTGAGGTCTGCGGCCAATGCCGAGGCCGTGGTGATGCCGGGTACAATGGTTACGTCGATGCCACCAGCCTCAAGTGTTGCAATCTCTTCGCCGCTGCGCCCAAAAATCGATGGGTCACCGGACTTGAGCCTGACGACGCGTTTTCCGTCTCGCGCCAGCTGAACCATCAGCGCATTGATGTCTTCCTGTCTGCAGCTGGCACGCGCGGCCCGTTTGCCGACGCAAATGCGTGCAGCACCCCGCCGCGCGAGATGCAAAATGTCCGCTGTGACAAGGCTGTCATACAGAACCACATCCGCGCCTTCGAGGGCGCGCACCGCCTTGACCGTGAGAAGCTCCGGGTCACCGGGACCAGCACCCACCAGCATGACGCTGCCTGTCTTAAACGGCTTGTTTGACATTGATCGTCTCCACAATGCGTTTGATCTCCATCCGGCAGGAGCCGCAATTGGTGCCAGCTTTGGTGCAGCTGCCCACCGCATCCACACTGCCTGCTCCGTCCGTTGCCGCAGCGGCGATTTCGTTGAGACCGACCTGAAAGCATGAGCAGATGATGGCGCCCTTGTCGGGCTGATCGACACCGGCCCGACCGGCCAGAACGTAATGCCGCGCCTGACCCTCAAATGTCTGACCAAGCTGATCACACAACCAGGCGCGCGCTGCCTCTACGGGTTGAGGCGACAGGAGCAGCAGGCTGTGCAGTCGCCCGTCATTGAAGACGGCGGTCCGATAGATCCCAATTTTCAAGTCGAATGAGGACAGCACGTCGGCGCCGGCCGCAGCTCCACCTCCCAGGATGTCCGTGGCCAGCGCTTCCAGCGGCTTTTCGGACGACAGTCCCGCGATTTCTCCACGCCATCCCGCATCGGTTCGTCCCAGCGCCCAATAATCAAAGCTTTCAACGTCCGGCTTGTCCATGGACATGACAAAGCCATGCCACGTGGCCGGCACACGGGAAATCCGCACGGGCGTGTGTTTGAGTTCCGGCTGACCCGACACGGGGTCCACATGGGGACCGACAAGAACATCCGGGTGCGCGCAGCTGGCGTAGGGGTCCGTCCAGTGCATGGGCACAAATATGTTTCCCCGCACCTGCCGGTCCGCGACCAGTGCCCGGGCCATGATGCGTCCGCGTGTGCTTTCAACGGCCACCAGGTCAGCTGCCTCTATGTCGGCAGCGCAGGCATCATCAGGATGAATTTCCACATAGGGTTCTGATGTATGTGCGAAGAGACGGCCGGTCTTTCCCGTCCGCGTCATGGTATGCCATTGGTCGCGCACGCGCCCGGTATTGAGGACCAGGGGAAAACGGTCGCAGGTTGTAGAGGCGGGCGGTCGGTGCGGCGTTGGGACAAAGTTCGCCCGGCGGTTTGGCGTGAAGAAGCCTCCACTGGCAAAAAGCCGCTTGGTGCCCGCCGGCCTTGAATTGGGCGCGGGCCATTGAAATGGGGTCAGGGCGTCATAGGCATGGGGCGAGAGGTTCGCATAGGCACCAATGTCAAAGTCTCGACTGCCCTCATTCTCAAATGCTGACAGGGCGGCATGCTCCGCAAAAATCCCCGAGGGGGCAGTGTAGCCAAAACCATCAAACCCCAGGCGCTGCGCGACCTGAGACATGATCCACCAGTCCGGACGGGCTTCTCCGGGAAGCGGCAGGAACTTTCTCTGGCGGGAGATACGGCGTTCGGAATTGGTGACGGTGCCGTCTTTCTCACCCCAGCCTGCGGCGGGCAATAAGACGTCAGCCAGCTTTGCGGTTCGTGTTGTGGCCGTGACGTCAGAGACGATGACCGTTGGACATTTTTTGAGAGCTGCCGCCACCAGATCTGCTTCAGGCATGCTGGCTGCGGGATTTGTGGCCATGACCCAAAGGATCTTGATGTCGCCTCGCTCGATGGCTTTGAACAGGTCCACCGCCTTCAGACCTGCGGTCGAGGTTACCGACGACGTGCCCCAGAAGCGCCCCACCCGGTCCCGATCATCCGCGTCCTCCACGGACATGTGGGCGGCGAGCTGATTTGCCAGACCACCGACTTCGCGCCCGCCCATGGCGTTGGGCTGGCCGGTGATGGAGAACGGTCCGGAGCCGGGTTTGCCGATCCGCCCGGTCAACAGGTGACAGTTGATGATGGCGTTGACCTTGTCGGTCCCTGCAGAGGATTGGTTGACGCCCTGCGAGTAAATCGTGACGGTCTTGCTCGTGGCAGCAAACAGCTCATAGAAGCGCTGCAGAGTGATGGTCTCGATGCCGGTGATGTCAGCCAATTGGTACAGGTCGGGTTCACCGGCAACACCAAGCGCATCTGCGTGGCCTGATGTGTGGTCGGCGACAAAGGCCGTGTCGGTCAAACCTGCTTTGGACAAGTGTGCCAGCAGGCCATTGAAAAGCGCCACATCCGCGCCGGGCCTGATTGCAAGGTGCATGTCGGCGGCCTGGGCGGTTGCCGTCTTGCTGGGGTCAATCACCACCACCTTGGTGCCGCGCTTGGCCTGCGCAGTCTGCAGGCGCTGGAACAGCACTGGATGGCACCACGCAAAGTTGGACCCGACCAGAACCACAAGATCCGCTTCATCGAGGTCCTCATAGGACCCCGGCACCGTGTCGCTGCCGAAGGCCCGCTTGTGACCAGCCACCGAAGACGCCATGCACAGCCGCGAATTGGTGTCCATGTTGCCGGAGCCGATGAACCCCTTCATCAGCTTGTTGGCAACATAATAGTCCTCGGTGAGCAACTGACCTGAGCCGTATATCGCCACCGAGTCCGGGCCGTGGGCGTCGATGGATGTGCGGAATGCATCTGCCACATGGGACAGCGCGGCATCCCAGCCCACCTGCTCACCATGGATGTGAGGGTGCAAAAGCCGGTCATCGAGCGACAGCGTTTCGCCAAGAGCAGACCCTTTGGAGCACAGACGGCCAAAGCTCGCCGGGTGCTCCTTGTCTCCGGCAATCGAGACGCTTGCGTCCTCATTGGGTGTTGCCACCACGCCGCACCCTACGCCGCAATAGGGGCATGTCGTCTTGATGGGAGCGGCATTCGTCAAAGATCAGGCCACCTTCTCGCTTGGCACGTCAAACGGCTTGAGGAGGATGCGGCCATCCATGATTTCAATGGGGAAGGTCTTTACGCATTTGCCGTTTGGCCCGCCGCCCGGTCCATCCGCCTGACCATTGGCAAGGTCGATCACAAGGTTATGCAAGGGACAGGTAACCCGGTTGCCGTGGACGATCCCCTGAGACAATGGTCCTGACAGGTGCGGGCACTTGTCTTCGATGGCAAATATCTGCCCCTCCATGGTCTTGAAGATCGCGATGGTAGCGTCGGGCGTCTTTACCAGCCGCGAGCCGCGCACCGGCACATCTTCGACCGTGCCGATGTCTATGAAATCTGTGTCGATTGTCATCGGGGTTACTCCGCTGCCTGCATGCGCGTGAGATCAGCCAGAGGCATGAACTCATGCGCCTGATCGCCCTGGACGCGTTCTGCCCATGGGTCGATCTGCGAAAATTTCTGTGAGTAGCAGAACCGCTCGAACAGGGCCTTGCGCCGTTCGACATCATCCATGATCTGCTCACGCACCGTGTCGACACCAACACGGGCCGCCCATTTATGGATGCGCTCAAGATAGTAAGCCTGCTCACGGTAGAGCTGCGTCACCGCGACAATGATTTCCAGAGCTTCGTCTTCGGTGGAGGCGTGTCCCAGAACAACGGTACCCTTGATCTCCAGCCCGGCAGCGCCTGCGAAGTGAATTTCGTATCCCGAGTCCACACAGATGACGCCAACGTCCTTGCAGGTCGCTTCAGAGCAGTTACGTGGACAGCCGGATACGGCCATCTTCACTTTCGCTGGCGTCCATGAGCCCCACATGAATTTTTCTATGCGGATGCCAAAGCCTGTTGAGTCCTGCGTTCCAAAGCGGCACCAGTCCGTGCCGACGCATGTTTTGACGGTGCGCAAGGCCTTGCCATAGGCATGACCGGACACAAGACCGGCAGCATTCAAGTCTGCCCAGACTGCCGGCAGGTCTTCCTTCTGGATGCCCAGAAGGTCGATACGCTGGCCGCCGGTGACTTTCACCGTGGGCACATTGAACTTGTCTGTCACGTCCGCAATGGCGCGCAGCTCATCAGCACTTGTGATGCCGCCCCACATGCGGGGGACCACGGAGTAAGTGCCATCCTTTTGGATGTTGGCGTGCACCCGTTCGTTGATGAAGCGGGACTGGTTGTCGTCCGTATATTCACCCGGCCATGTGGCCAGCAGATAGTAATTGAGTGCCGGACGGCATTTGGCGCAGCCGCATGATGACGTCCATTCCAGTTCCTGCATCACATCAGGAATGGTCTTGAGGTTCTTCGCAACAATCAGGCGGCGCACATCACCATGTCCAAGATCCGTGCAGCCACACATGGGCGGCACACCGGCGGGGTCATAGTCATCTCCCAGTGACAGGGTCAGCAGCTGCTCCACCAGTCCGGTGCATGAGCCGCAAGAGGCGGATGCCTTGGTGTGCATGCGCACGCCTTCGACGTCTTTCAGGCCCAGTTCGCCAATTGCCTCGACAATCGTACCTTTGCAAATGCCGTTACAGCCACAGATCTCGCCATCATCCGGCAAGGCTGCAACGGCCGCCGTAGGGTCCAGGGGGGTACCCCCTGCAAAGCCCTGACCGAAGATCACTGTGTCGCGCATTTCTGAGATGTCAGTGCTGCGCTTGATCAGGTCAAAGAACCAGGCGCCATCCGCCACATCGCCGTACAGCACAGCACCAACGATGCGGTTGTCCTCCAGAACAAGCCGTCGATAGACGCCGTTCGAGGCATCCCGTAACACGATCTCTTCGCGTCCTTCCGCATCGGCAAAATCCCCGGCGGAGAAGAGGTTGATGCCGGTGACCTTGAGTTTCGTTGAGGTTACAGAGCCCGTGTAGGACGCTTCTTCGCCGGCGAGATTGGCTGCGAGGGTTTTGGCCATCTCATAAAGAGGTGCCACCAGCCCGTAGCACATGCCGCGATGCTCAACACATTCGCCAACAGCCGATACGGCTGGGTCTGAGGTGCAGAGAGTGTCATCTACGCTGATACCACGACCGACGGTCAGGCCCGCGTCTTTCGCAATGCCGCTGCTGGGTTTGATACCAACGGCCATCACCACGATGTCCGCTGGCAGAAGCCGACCATCTTCAATTTGAACGCCAGCAACCTTGCCGTCTTTTTCAGTGATTGACTGGGTGTTGGCTTCCGTCAGGACCTTGATGCCGCGGGCTTCCACCGCCTGGCGCAGCAGGTGCCCAGCTGCCGTATCGAGCTGACGCTCCATCAGGGTTGGCATGAGGTGGATGACCGTGACGTCCATGCCGCGCATCTGCAGCCCTGCCGCAGCTTCGAGGCCAAGCAGCCCACCGCCGATGACGACTGCCTTGCCGCCATGTTCAGCGGCCTCAACCATGGCGTCCACGTCATCCAGATCGCGATAGGCCAGCACGCCGGGCAGATCATGGCCGGGTACCGGAATGATGAAGGGTGATGATCCGGTTGCCAGTACGAGGCGATCATAGGAGGCCGCCGTGCCATCTTCCGCCTCGACAACTTTCGCATCACGGTCAATGCGCGCCACGCGCTTGCCCTTGTGCAAGGTAATGTCGTTGGCGGCGTACCAGTCATCATCGTGGATGATGATGTCTTCAAACGTCTTTTCAGCCGACAGGACCGGCGACAGCATGATGCGGTCGTAGTTCACGCGCGGCTCTGCGTTGAAGATGGTGATGTCATACGCGCGCGGTGAGCGCTTGAGCAGTTCCTCAAGCATTCGGCCCGGTGCCATGCCGTTGCCGACAATCACCAGCTTTTGCCGCTGGGGCATATCTACAATATCGGGTGCCATTCGGCGTTCTCCTTATGCAATTGCGGCTTGGGGTTCAGGGGGCGACATGTCCTCGTCCTCATCTTGAGGATCGGCAATGACGGGTTTCGGCTTTGGTTTTGCGCCGTGCTCATATTCTTCAAGGAACGCGAGCACCTCACCGCGATAGCGGTAGTAGTCTGGGTGTTCGAGGAGCTGGGCACGGGTGCGGGGCCGCGGCAGATCGACTTTGAGAATTTTGCCGATGGTGGCGCGCGGTCCGTTGGTCATCATGATGATGCGGTCCGCCAGCAAAATGGCTTCGTCCACATCGTGGGTGACGCAGATGGACGTCACCTGGGTGCGCTTCCATACATCCATCAGCACTTCCTGCAACTCCCAGCGCGTCAGGCTGTCGAGCATGCCGAAGGGCTCATCAAGAAGAAGAAGCTTGGGGGACAAGGCAAAGGCGCGCGCAATGCCGACACGCTGCTTCATGCCGTTGGACAAATCCGCTGCCTGCTTGTGCATGGCGTCGGCCAGGCCAACACGCTCAAGGTAATACTCGACCACGTCGCGCCGTTCGGCTGGCGAGGCGTGTGGATAAACCCGGTCCACACCCAGCGCCACGTTTTCGCGCGCTGTGAGCCATGGCATGAGCGACGGCGCCTGGAACACCACTGCACGGTCAGGACCGGCACCCGCGATCTCCTTGTTGTCGAGAATGATGCCGCCGCCGGAAATCTCATTGAGTCCGGCGACCATGGAAAGGACAGTTGACTTGCCGCAGCCCGAGTGACCGATCAGCGTAACGAATTCACCGCGATCCATGTTGAGCGTGAAGTCTTCAAGAACAGTGAGTGGCCCTTTTGGCGTTGGATAGATCTTCTTGGCTTCAAAGATCTCGACATATTTGCGTTCGACCGGCGAATCCGCTGCCTTGAGATAGGCGTCCGGCAGCTTTGGTGTGTTCTGCGTGATGGGTGTGACGTTGGGCGCGTCGCGTTCCGTATCACCGCCTTTGGCCTTGGCCGTCGCGCCGACTTCAATCAGGTAGTTGGTGACCCTGGCGCGCAGGGCAATGAAGTCCGGGTTTTCGTTGATCGCCGTGCGGTCGCGGGGGCGCGGCAGCTCGACCTTGAAGGATGGACCCAGCTTGGCCCGGGGACCGGGGTCCAGGGGAATGATGCGATCTGCAAGCAAAATCGCTTCGTCCACATCATTGGTGATGAGGATGACGGTCTTCTTGTCTTCTGCCCAGATGTCTTCAATTTCGTCCTGCAGCTTGGCGCGGGTCAGGGCATCCAGCGCGGACAGGGGTTCATCCAGCAGCAGAATGTCCGGGTCCATGGCCAGAGCGCGGGCCACCGCCACGCGTTGACGCATACCACCGGACAATTCGGACGGCATGCGGTCAGCCGCGTGGCTGAGACCCACCATGTCCACATATTTCTGGGTGCGTTCCGCGCGGGCGGTCTTGCTGTCTTTTTTGAAAACCGTATCGACCGCAAGGCCGATGTTTTCGCTGACGGTCAGCCAGGGCATGAGGGAATAGGACTGGAAAACCAGACCCCGGTCGGGACCGGGACCCTTAATCTCCTTGCCCTTGAGAGACACGGTGCCCTTGT
This sequence comes from Pyruvatibacter sp. HU-CL02332, assembly GCF_040362765.1. NCBI lineage: Bacteria > Pseudomonadati > Pseudomonadota > Alphaproteobacteria > Hyphomicrobiales > Parvibaculaceae > Pyruvatibacter > Pyruvatibacter sp. HU-CL02332. The sequence continues at coordinate 2,154,406 of NZ_BAABWK010000001.1, read as the reverse complement.
CGGGCATGACCAGCCCGGCGATTGAAGAAATGAGCGTGGTCTTGCCGCTGCCTGAGAAACCGACAATGGCGACAAACTCACCCTCCTCCACCTCAAGATCGATACCGGACAGGACTTCGGTGAACTGATCACCTTCGCCGTAGCTTTTTGAAACGTCTTTGAGTTCAAGAAATGCCATCGAGCCTGCTCCTAGCGCTGTGCTGAATAGGTGAAGGCGGCCTGCAGGGCGTACATCAGCCGATCAAGCAGGAAGCCGATGAGACCGATGGTCAGCACGGCGACAATGATGCGTGCAAGGGAGTCAGAAGATCCGTTCTGGAACTCGTCCCAGACGAACTTTCCAAGGCCGGGATTCTGCGCCAGCATTTCAGCCGCGATCAGCACCATCCAGCCGACACCCAACGACAGACGCAGACCCGTAAAGATGAGTGGCATTGCGGACGGCAGAACCACCTTCCGGATGGTTGTTACCCGCGGCAGCTGCAACACCTTGCCGACATTGATGAGATCGCGATCAATGGACGACACACCAAGGGCTGTGTTGATGAGCGTCGGCCACAGGGAACACAGGGTGACGGTCAAGGCCGAGATGACCAGTGATTTGGGCAGCAGATCACTTGAATTCACGTAGAGCGCTGACACCACCATGGTCACGATCGGTAGCCAGGCCAGCGGCGACACAGGTTTGAATATCTGAATGAGTGGATTGAGAGCGCCGTTCACCAGCGGCGACAGTCCGCACATGATGCCCAGCGGGATGGCGAGGATCGTCGCCACAAAAAAGCCCAGGGCCACGGTGATCAGGCTGGTGAAAATCTGGTCCAGATAGGTTGGTTTGCCGGTGTAGCTGCGCCATTTGACACGGTCTTCCTGGCCTTCAGCGACAAGCGCTGCGTTACGCGCTTCCTGACGTTCCAAAAAGGCATCCGCCTTGGAACGCTCGGACACATGATCATCGTAGAGAACGCCCACCTGCTCCATAACGGCTGCGGGACCCGGAATGGCGCCGAGGGATGTCTGGACCTGCGGCGCAAGGGTTGCCCACAGGAAAACGAATGCAGCAATCCCCATGAGTGGCACGACAAGAGCGCGCCAGAGGGCCTGCATCTGTTGCTTCGGGTTATCGCCTGCGGCCATGCGCATGAGCGGCACAAGGAAACCGAGGCCTACCACATCAAAATAGGTTGCGACCTTGTTGATCTGCGTCAGACGGCGCGCGCGGCGCTCTTCCTTCGCTTCATCAATCGCTGTTTCGTCAACTGTCGTCATCGCCATGACTGGATACGCCTCAAAATCTTGTTCGGAAAAAAGTGCGCTGCCGGGCAAAGAAGGGGCTGGGGCCCGGCAGCGCGCCGTGTATGTGTGTCGGGCCTTAGCCGCCCGTCACACCATCTTCGGAAACAACGTCACCCTGCTTCAGACCGATCGGAAAATCGGCGAGATAGGCGTTGGGGGTACGTCCATCAAAGCTGACACCGTCGATGAACTCGTCAGTGGCTTCGCGATAGCCGTCTGTGTCCCAGGGGAAGTCGGCTTCATTGGCCTTGCCTTCATCAACCAGCGCACGCGCTGCTGTGAGGTAGAGGTCCGGGCGATACACACTGGCGGCAATTTCCTCGTACCATTCGTCAGGCTTAGTGTCGGTGATCTGGCCCCACCGGCGCATCTGGCTGAGATACCAGACGGCGTCTGAGTAGTAGGGATAGGTTGCGAAGTAGCGGAAGAAGACGTTGAAGTCTGGAATGTCCCGCTTGTCGCCCTTCTCATATTCGAAGGTACCCGTCATGGAGTTGGCGATGACTTCTTCATCAGCACCGACATATTCAGAGCGTGCGAGAATCTCGACGGCTTCCATGCGGTTGGCATTGTCGTTCTCGTCAAGCCACATCGCCGCACGTATCAGTGCTTTGGTGAGCGCCGTTACCGTGTTTGGGTTCTTCTCGGCGAACTCTGCCGTGATACCGAAGACTTTTTCCGGATTGTTCTTCCAGATTTCGTAGTCGGTGATGACCGGTACGCCGATGCCCTTGAACACAGCCTGCTGGTTCCATGGTTCACCTACGCAATAGCCGTGAATGGTGCCGGCTTCGAGGGTTGCAGGCATCTGCGGCGGCGGCGTTACGGACAAAAGCGCATCTGCTGAGATCTGTCCGGAGATGTCGCTTTCAGAGTAGTAGCCCGGGTGAATGCCACCGGCAGCAAGCCAGTAGCGCAGCTCGTAGTTATGGGTCGAGACCGGGAACACCATGCCCATCTTGAAGGCTTTGCCATCTGCCTTGAACTGGTCAACGACTGGCTTGAGATAATCCGCCTTGATGGGGTGCTGCGGACGACCGTCAGCCATTTTTGGAATGTTCGGCTTCATCATGTCCCACACTTCGTTGGAAACCGTGATGCCGTTGCCGTTCAGGTCCATTGAGAAGGGCGTAATGATGTGCGCCTTGGTGCCGTAGCCAATGGTGGCAGCAAGAGGCTGGCCCGCCAACATGTGGGCGCCGTCCAGCTCACCGGTGATGACCCGGTCGAGAAGCACTTTCCAGTTGGCCTGCGGTTCGAGCGTCACGAACAGGCCTTCGTCTTCGAAGTAGCCTTTTTCATAGGCCACGGCGAGAGGTGCCATATCCGTGAGTTTGATAAAGCCGAACTTCAGCTCGTCCTTCTCGGGAAAGACTGATTCAGCCTGAGACAGGCCTGTCGCAGCGATGGTTGCTGCGGCGGCGACGGCCACCACCTGGGTGGCACGTCGGATTGTTCCTGATACGGATGAAAACCCTGATGCGGGGGTCAGTTTCATCGGTGTGAACCTCCAGTCGGTCCGGCCATCTGGCCGGACGGTGAGAGCCTTGCCTGCCCCTCCCGGGTGACAGTCAGGCACAAAAAAAGCGCTGTCCGTCGGGCGTGAGACCACGCCATAAATGGCGTCTCATCCCGTCGGCAGCGCTGCCATGACCACCCGTCATTGGGCTGGTCGTTTATTGATAATGTGGCGCGTAGGTGCACCTGACCTCTAAGTAGCAATGGGCATGCCAAGGTGGAAAACCCAAGGTTTGCGCCATTTTGCGGAAGGCCAGCGACCTTTGCGCCAGCCTTCCGCCCTTTTGTTCAGCACCCGCCGCCCAGACCGCTCAAACATTGTGCAGTGCAGCGATAGGGTGGTGTTTCACAGGTCCCTAGAGCTTCCAGTCGACCTGAATGGAGAGCTTCTCGCGATCCGCCGGACCGCCCGCAGGGCCGTCATAGTTGGCGTATTTGGCGGTGAGAGAGAGCTTCTTGTTCAGCACACCTTTGAGAAGCAGATCAACTTCGCTGCCGAGGCTGCCGCCGCCGTTCTCGCTTTCAAAGTCATGATAGATGGCAGCGCCAATGATTTTTGCGAAGGGTCCGACCTTGCCACTGGTGTAGCCAACCCGGCCGTACAGGTCCTCAATGCCATTGGCTGGTGTTGCCAGGAACACGTCAGCCCAACCCTGGAACTTGTGGAGTGTGGCAAGCGGTGTGCTGAAGCCACGGGTGCTGTCACCCTCAAGCACTTCGTAGGTCACAGACGCATCAAAGCCATATGCCTTGGTGCCCAGCGACGCCATGTAGTAGTCGAGATCGTAGTTGCCCGGATTGTCGCCATACTCTGACTGGATGGCGTAGGCAGCCTTGGCCATGATCGGGATGCCTTCGGTGATGTCGTATTTGGCTGATGCACGCACACCATAGGTCTGTGTGGAAAGTGCCGGCGCCTCATCCAGGTCAAACAGGTAGCCATAGGCCCCCACGCTGATGCCGGGAATGCCGGTGTAACCCAGATTGATGATGTGGCTGTTGGCCGCGTCGAACTTACCGTTCGGGCTTTCATTGCCGAAAATACGCTGTACGGCGCTGAGATAGGCATAGGTGGCCTTGAGGTCCGGAATGGCGGTTACTTCAAGCAATGCTGCGTCATATGTCTGCTCGTTCTGACGCCAGCCTACATTCCCCACGAAGCGGGCATCGTCGAGGATGATCCGTTGGCGACCACCGACAAACTTGACGCCATCTATGCCCGTATAGGTGATCTGTGCGCGGTTGAGCTCCACATTGTCTGGATCAGCCACCACCGGGAATGCGCCGCGGCCATTGGTTGTTGAGTTGTAGTCTTCGGTGAACCCTTCAACGATTTCGGCTTCCAGCAGAACCGAAAAACCCTTGTAGGGTCTGGTCTCCAGGCCAGCGCGCACACGCGCCGTGACCGCGTCGGCATCATTGGCAAACCCATCCTGATCCACGTGTTCATAGCGCAGGCGGGCGTCGACAATTGGTTTCACGATTGATGACGATGCTGCCTCTTCAGCAGTGGCTGACGTCACGCCAGCACCACCACTCATGGCGAGGACAGAGCACGCAGCCAGAAGACTGCGTCTAAATTGTTTTCGGTTGGCGGCTTTCATTCCCAGCTCCTTAGTGGTGTCGGTGGCCTGCTTGATGCGACCTCCAGACACAAAAAAACGCTGCTCGATGGCCAGGCTCGCCGGGTTTCAGTCCGGTTAGCCAGCATCGGCAGCGTTGCCAATCGGGTCCGTCCTTGGACCCGGTTTGTTGGAATCGCAACTTTGCGATCTGACCACCAATAAGCAGAAACCGTGCCAATCCCTTTTTTGGGAGTTTTGAAGGGCTGTCCGTATACGGAGGATGCTGCAGTGTTCGCAGTTGCACAAAATTTGACGCCCGGTGACTAAAAAGCGGGCCATTGCCTCTGTGCCGAGGCGCTCCGTCAGGGCTTCTGGAATGCCGCGAGATAGTCATCCAGCTGCTCGGGATTGAACTCCCGGGCATCGAACAACTGGCAGGTCGCGCCCTTTTCATCCGCAGCACCTGCCCGGTGCTCGTCGCCCAGTGCTTCGGCAAAAACGTCTGGTTGGTAGGTAGCGGCAGCCGCGTCAACCATGCTGGCGGACAGCTCGACTTCGCCCCACCGCGCCATCTGGGCGGCAAACCATATGGCATGGGAGCGGTCCGGCAGGCTGGCGCCGCCTCGCGCAAAGCCACTTTTTGAGCAGCTCATTTCACCTGACAAGCCGGGGAGCAACCAATTGACCGATGTATCCAGATAGGCCGGCCCTGACAGGATTTCCGCCAGTTCCTGCGTATTTTGCGGATCGTCTGCCCAAAGTGCCGCCGCCTGCAAAGCGCGCACAAGACTATGGACGGATCGGGGGTTTTTGGACGCCCAGTCCTCACGCATGCCCAGCACCTTGTCCGGCCCGCCGGCCCAGATCTGGTCTCCGGTGGTTAGAACCCGGCCATGGCCATTGGCAACGGCAGCTGTGTTCCAGGGTTCGCCGACGCAGCAGCCATCTATGGCACCGCTGGCCAGTGCGTCGCCCATGAAGGGTGGTGGCACGAACTCGAACCGGACGTCCCGGCCTTCGAACAGGCCCCCTTCCGCCAACCAATAGCGCAGCAGATAGGCGTGAGCGGAATAGGTGTGGACTGCAGCAAATACCAGGGGACGGTCGGCCATGGCTGCCTGCTTGGCCTTTGCCAGGGCTTTAACAGCACTGGCGGCATCGGCTCCGTCTTCAAGGCCCGTATCGGCGAGCAGCTGCCACAGATCATTGGACACCGTGATCGCGTTTCGGCCCGTGCCCAAGGCAATGGGAGCCACAAACGGCATGGGAAGCGGCGGCAAGGCGAGTGACCCGGCAATCGCCATGGGAGCCAGCATGTGGGCCGCATCGAAATGCCCGATCACGACCCGGTCGCGGATACTGGCCCAGGATGTTTCGCGCACGAGTTCAAGATCAATGGCCTGATCGGCGGCAAACCCCTTTTCCCGGGCGACAATGAGCATGGCCGCATCCAGCAAGGGAATGAACCCTGCGGTAATGTGCAGAGTTTCGGTGCTCATAGCTTGTCCTCCGGAAACAGGTCTGCGGCGACCACCAGACTTTGCGCAACCTCGGCAATGCGGCAGTTGCGCGACATGGCCGTCCGCCGCAGCAAGGCATAGGCCTCATCTTCTGTGATGCCACGCCGCTTGATCAGCAGCAGCTTGGCCTGATCCACGACTTTGCGGTCCGCCAGTTCGGTGCGGACTTCTTCAAGCTCGGATTTCAGGCGGTTGAAGGCGTTGAAGCGGCTGATAGTGATGTCCAGGATTGACGTCACACGCTCTTTCTTCAGCCCATCGACGATATACGCCGAAACGCCCGCATCGACGGCAGCATCAATGGTGGCGCTGTCTGCCTCATCCACGAAAACCGCAATAGGTCGGCTGATGGAGCGCGAGACCTGCAGCATGCTTTCAAGCCGGTCCCGATTGGGGTTGGCCAGATCCAGAAAAATCACCTGAGGGTCGAACTCGGCAATGCGCGCCACAATGCCGTTGAGTTCGGTGACGACAGCAATCTGCTCTAGCCCCGCCTCCCGCAACCCTTCCTCAAGAATGGATGCCCGGATGGTGTTCTCGTCGTAGATCAGAATACGGAGGGTCGCGTCGCGCATAAGCTGTCAGTTGTTTGTGCAATGCAGCATTGTGACTTTTGCGGCGCAATAAAATCAAGAGACAATGACTCCCTGGATGGCCGCTATGCGGCAATCGCACTCTACTCGACGATTGGGTTCGCCAGTTCTCCCAGATAATCAGCGGTGATAGTCATGGTTTCCCCGGACTGCAGGTAGTCCCCCTGGGCCATGGCGCGGGCGATGTGGCGTTCGATCACCCAGTGGGTCAGGGGTTTGTTCCATCCGCCCATCAGCCAGTCGACCACGCCCATGACCATGGCCATGCGGTCAACCCCTTTGAACACGGTGCCGTCCGGTGTTCCGGCCAGCACGCCCGTGCGCGCAGCAACAACTCCGTTGGTGATGGGCAAACCGACCTGGCGGCCCTCATAATCCCAGGTGATATCGGCACGATCCGCAGACTGACGAAGGATTTCGTCAAAGTCCCAGATGGCGAGAGACTGTTTGGCGGACTGTACGAGATCACCTCCGCGATAGAGCTTGAGATCAACCTCCGGGGCGAAGCTACGCAGATTGCGGGGAATGACGAAAAGATTGCCGATGGGCAGGTAGCCCGGCGCACTCTTGCCAGTTGTGAAACCATCGCCAGACGTCACGTCGGAGGGATTGAGGTGCCGCATCAGTTTCGCACGATCCGTCACGTCGTTGCACAGAACGAGCCCCGCATTTTGGGGGGACGACGCAATGTCAAAATCCTCTAGTGCGACGAAGCATAGCTCGACTTCGTAATCCAGAAGCGCAACGCCCTGCGACACCGGCGCATTGAACGCTGTGGGCACAACCTCCTTTGCAAACAGGAAGGGCCCATCTTCAACTGTGGCCTCTTCGGCATGCGCCGGAAAATTGGTACCGACCGCAATATGAGATGCGGTCAGGTCCACGGGCAATGTCAGGTCTTCAACGGCGACGTCGAGCGCTGCCCCCTGAGCCGCCACGAGGGCATCATATCCCTGTGCCGCGTAGAGGGTGATCGGGTCATCAGCGTCCGCGCCAAAACTGTCAGACAGATTGACCCCTCCGACGCGGCCATTCGCGTAGGACGAGACCAGCATCAGCTGATGGGCCTCAGGCGATCCGACACGGGCGAAGGTCAGGGCCACCTCACGGGGCGCAATGGCGACCTCGGCTGCGGCTGGATGAGACAGAACCATAAGAATGCTCCAGATGAAGATCAGTGTCTTGCGCATGGACAGAACCTTAGGCATTGGCCAGGAGCCAGACGCCAGTTGAGTTGAGCAGGACGAAGATCGTCGCGCCGAACAGGTTTGTATCCACCAGATAGATCTTGCCGAAGATGTTGAACCGGAAAGGCTTGATGCCGTTCACGTCCTTCAGGGCACCGTCGAAGATCGACATGGTGGACAGGGTGATGAAGAAGCTGGTCATCCAGATATAGTTGAGGATGGCTGCAAGCCAGATATGGGTGATGTAATCCGGTGATGGCGTCCAAAGGAGAAACAGGATGACCATGGACACGCCGGCCTGGCTCAACACCTGCCACACCACATGGAACCTCGCGTGGGGCGTCCATGCAGGATTGGTGGCGTGGGTCTTGTTGAAGTCGGCAAACATCGGGCCGACGGCAATGGCAAAACCAATGAATGAAAAAATGATACGCGGCACAAGAGTCTGGTCGTAGAGAGCGTCCATGGTCTTTCTCCTAGATGAGACCGGCGTAAGAGCCGCCGTCGAGTTGAAGGTTCTGACCGGAAATGAATCCGGCCTGGGCACTGCACAGGAAGGCGCATGCGTCGCCGAATTCCTCGGGCTCGCCCATGCGTTTTGCGGCGATGGTTTCACAGATTTCCGCGCGCGCTTCGTCGCGCGTAATGCCTTTGGCGGCCATGGCAAACTGCGCCATGCGTTCCTGCCGGTCAGTATCAAACCGCTCCGGCAGCATGTTGTTGATGGTCACATTGAAGGGAGCTGCATCCACTGAGAGGCCCTTGCACAGGGCCGTCAGGCCAGAGCGGGCAGCGGTTGAGAGACCCATATAGTAATTGGGTGACTTCACCATGGCGGACGTGATGTTGATGATGCGTCCGAACCCGCGCTCCTTCATGCCGCCAATCAATCCTTTGATCATGAAGGCGGGTGCCAGCATGTTGGCGTCAAGTGCCGCCTGCCAGTCTTCAAGTTCCCACTTGGTGAACTCGCCGGGGGGCGGACCTTCATTGTTGGTCACCAGAATGTCCGCATCCGGACAAGCTGCCAAAAGGGTGTCGCGCCCTTGTGGCGTATTGAGATCGGCCGCGACCGCTTGAATGCGATCAACAGAAATCCCCAGCTCGGCAGCCATTTCCTGCCGGGCTTCTTCCAGCGTGTCGGCGTGGCGGCTATTGATGGTGACGTTTACGCCTTCACGCAGCAGGGATGTGGCGCAGGCTCTGCCAAGACCGCGAGACGACGCGCAGACGATGGCCTTGCGGTTTTCCAATCCAAGGTTCATGCGTTTTCTCCCGCGTTGAGTGATAAGGCTGACGCCAGTGCGTTTTTCAAAAGCTGCTGCGTATTGTCTTCAGCGCCGGTGAAGCGCGCGGCGATGTGCCCGTCGGGGCGAACCAGCACTGCCCCGGTTTCGGGAAGGCCGGTCATGGCCTGCCAGTCAAAGCCGTCATCACCAAAATCTGCGCCTTGCTGACACGATGACATGTCGAGGCCGGTATCCTGAAAAGCGCCATTGGCCCTGGGGCCGGACAACAAGGTGAATGTGTCAACGGCCAGCATGTCATGGGTGGAGACCCGCTTGCCGTTGCGCAAAACCCAGTGATGGGGAACGTGCTCGCCAATGTTCCAGCTTGGATGAAACTGGCTCGTTTCTATTTCTGCGGCCGGCGGCAAGGGGTCAGCGCCCTTGAGTGCTGACGAGGCGTAGCGATATCCGATTTGCAGATTAAAGCTGTCGAAGTGTGGGCGCTGTGCCTCCACGGCGTCCGGCAGGCCTTCGACCTTTGACGGGTCAGCACTTACGGCCTCGTAGTGCTCCGCAGTCTTTTCCGGGTCCAACCCAAGCAACAGAATAATGAGATCAAAGATCTTTGACGCATTGGTCAGGCTTTGTTCGGAGTTGATCCGTGCGATGGGCTGACGCTCGGCTTCATAGGTATCAAGCAGCTCCGGTGAAGCCTGACCCTTGAGGACAGAAGCGAGCTTCCAGGTCAGGTTTTGGGCATCACCTGCCCCTGTGTTGAGACCAAGTCCACCGGTCGGCGGAAAGCGATGGGCTGCATCTCCGACAAGGAATACCCGTCCCTTGCTATAGCTTTCGGCCACCTGCGCGGACATGGCCCAGGATCCGATGGTGCAAATATCTACCTGAACATCCGCGCTGCCGATGGCTTTTGTCACCAGGTCCCGGCAGCGGGCCTCGTCGTAATCTGCCGCTGTTTCAGTTGAGGGATCATAGCTGTGCATCAGCACCCAGGTTTTTCCGCGGTCATAGGCAATGAGGACGCCCTGCGTATCGGGATCAAATAGGAAGTACAGAACGCCGGGACGCGCATCGGTCAGGGAGCGCAGATCAGCCTCGAAGTGGATGGTGATGAAGTTTTCGATGACCTCTGGACCGTCCATGGCAATGCCCAGGGCCTGACGGGTGGGCGAGCCTGCCCCATCCGCGGCAATGACATAGGCGTAGGACTTTTGAACCGTGTTGCCGGTTTTCGCGTCCTCAATGGTGACACTGACGCCATCGGACGTCTGGGACAGGCTGGTGCAGGTTGCGTTACGGCTGAAGCTGATGAGGGGGTCTGCGGTCGTTGCTTGCTCAAGGATCGCTTCAAACTTTGGCTGCGGAATATTGGTCAGGGGGAACGGCGTGCTGTCCAGGGCGTCGTCATCCTGACGCTCATAGGGCAGCGAGCCGAACTCGGGACCCGTCAGTTTGCCCATGAAGCGGACCCAGCCCGCGTCATTGGCGGATGCCCCGGCGTCCCGTATGGCTTGGGCATCAATGCCAAGGCTTTGGCAGATTTCCAGCGTCCGTGCGTTGACGGCGTGCGCCTTGGGGGCCGTGCTGATGGCACTGCGACGATCAATGATCTCCGATGCAATCCCCTGCCGCGCGAGCGACAAAGCCGACAGCTGGCCCGCTGGACCAGCACCAATGATGAGAACAGGTATGTCTGACGTCATGGATCCCCAGCCTTCACAAATCCATTATTGAGATAACTCTCATTTTTGAGATAACTCTCAAATAACTGGTGAGTCAAGCTGAAATCGTGCATAGTGGGGGCAGTATTTGTATGGAGGTTTCAGTGCAGGCAGGATTTTTTGCGCAAGCGGCCGTGGCCGGCGGCAAACGGGACAGAACTCAGGCGGCCCTGCTTGACGCAGCCATTGCGGTCATCGCGCGCAAGGGAATGGAAGCAGCGAAGATCAGTGACATGACGGACGCTGCCGGACTTGCCAACGGCACGTTCTACAATCACTTCCAGACAAAAGACGACATTCTGAAGAAGGTCGCTATCAAGATCGCGTTCGAGGTCAGCCGCCGTCTGGACATGGAGATGGCGGAGATCGAAGACGGGCCGATGCGAATGGTCACGGCCACCACGCGTTTTGTTAATCTGATGCTGGACTCGCCGGATTGGGCAGCCGTCCTTCTGGACAGTAAAGCGCTCGTCGCTGAGCGACCCAAAGAGGCATTTCAGTTCCTCGCAGCGGATCTTGAGCGATGCGTGGAGCAAGGCGCGATCGATGAAGAGATCGATCAGTTCACACTCGAACAGGTTGTGGCCTTGATACGCACAGGCATTGAAAGCCAATTGAAGAACGGCCGCGATGCTGACCTGACACGCCGCCTGTGCCTCAACATCCTGCGGATGCTCGGCATGACCCGGGCAAAAGTCATACGGGTGATTGAAAAATACGAGTCCGCGTTGCCGACTAGCCTGAGCTTAGCCCCCAACACTGATTGATCTGCGCAGGTCCGCCACCGATCTCATGCACTGGCCTTACGGTCCCAGCCTTCGCGTTTGCGATAGATTGTGGAGGGACTGATCTCCAGTTTGCGCGCGGCGAGCTGTATGTTGCCGTCGCATCGCGAAATCGTGCCCTCGATGGCATCGCGTTCGATTTCCCACAGGGGCCGGGTGTCTTCCATATCGGGAAAGACCGGCGTGTTGACTGGAGAGCCACCGGCAAAAGCGGGCGGGGTTTCTATCGGCGCGCCTGCAGGTGCAACAACTGTAGACTGTCCGATGGCGGCATGAACCATGTCCGCCGTAATCTCTTTGCCGGGGCACAACACAACCAGCCGCCGAATTGTGTTTTCCAACTCGCGCACATTGCCCGGCCAGGCGTGGCTGGCAATGGCCGCACTTGCATCCGGTGCGAAGCCTTCGACGGATGAGCCTTCTTTTTCAATTGCCTTGGCGAGCAGCGCGTCTGCAAGCTCGATCAGGTCGCCATTGCGTTCACGCAACGGCGGCATATACACGGGCAGAACATGAAGGCGGTAGAACAGATCCTCACGGAACCGGCCATCGCGGACCGCCTGCTCAGGATGCTGATTGGTGGCGCAGACGAACCTGATATTCGCCACACGCGCCTTGTCTTCACCAACGCGGCGATATTCCCCAAGTTGAATGAAGCGCAGTAGCTTCGTTTGAAGCTCAATGTCCATTTCGCAGATTTCATCCAGAAACAGGGTGCCGCCATCTGCTGTGGCTGCGGCCCCTGCGCGATCTGATGTGGCGCCGGTGAACGCGCCCTTGATGTGGCCGAACAGTTCACTTTCAAGAAGGTCCCGCGCCATGGCCCCGCAATTAAGCGCCACAAATGGACCCTTGGCCCGGTTGCTCAACTTGTGCAGGGCACGTGCGGCAAGCTCCTTGCCGGTGCCACTCTCGCCCTGAATGAATACGGACGCATCACTGGCAGCTGACATTTCTAAAGTTTGATAAACCGCCTGCATTGCTTTTGAGGAGCCGATCATCTCGCCAACACCGGCTTTGGGTGCGGTTGTCACAAGACGCTCAACCGTCCGGGCCAGTCGTGCCTTATCAACCGCATTGGCTACCGTGGTGAGAAGGCGTTCAGCGCCAAACGGCTTGACGAGAAAGTCGCACGCGCCCGCACGCATGGCATCAATGGCCGACGACATGGAGCCGTTGGCTGTAATGACGACCACTGGAAGGTCGATCTCCAGCTCACTCCAACTTTGCAGGAGATCAAGGCCATTGCCGTCGGGCAATTGCAGGTCCATCAGCACACAGTCCGGCGTACTGCGGGCGCGCTTTTGCTGAGCTTCGGAAATCGTCACTGCGGTTTCCACCACATGACCACCCTTTTCCAGCTGCGCCACATAGGTGCGCACCAGACTGGGGCTGTCTTCGACAAGAAGTATCTTTGCAGGTGTGTCCATGGGAAAGCCTCCTAGTGCACGGATGCCATGCTGATGTGGGTTTCAAGTTCTTGCAGTGTCCTTGTGCTGATATCACTCAGCTTGTCGGCCATTTGAACGAAGGGACGCTCCTTCGCGATGGCCTCTTCAATTTCAGCAGCCAGATCGGCCAGGGAGTTAGCGCCAACATTGGCCGCCGCGCCCTTAAGTGAGTGTGCCTGACGCTTCAACTCAATTGGAGTTCCTGCGTTTTGTTGAAGGGCCGCAATACGCTCTTTCATCTCGTCGCCAAAAAGCTGAACGATCTCCTGCTTGGTCGCCTGATCAAGGCCATCCCAGCAGACCGCCAAATGATCCGAATCGATGAACTGCAGATCCTGCTTCGCGTGCGAAGCCTGGGCAGGGTCGCCAACCTCGCCCAAAGACGTCGATGGCAACCAGTTGAAAACCGTGGTCAGGAATGTCGCCTTATCAAGCGGCTTGATCACATAGTCGTCCATACCTGCTTCAAAGCAGCGACGACGATCTTCTTCGCCCACATGGGCTGTCATGGCGACGATGGGGACATTCGCGCAGCTGGGAAGAGCCTTGATGGTTTGCGTTGCCTCTATGCCGTCTACTTCAGGCATCGATACATCCATCAACACCAGATCATAGGCGCGTGCCTTCATGGCTTCGATGGCTTCAGCCCCATTGGACACGTGATCGACGCGGGCACCCTTTTGGCGCAGCAAGGCGAGAGCAACATAGGCATTTGTCTGACTGTCTTCTGCCAGAAGAATACGGCCCTCAAGGTTGCCGGGTTCGTGGGACGCAGATTTGTCGCTGCCCACCAGTTGCTGTTCTGAAACGCTGACCGGCAAGGTGAACCAGAACGTGCTGCCCCGCCCTGCATCGCTTTCAAATCCAATGGCCCCGCCCATCAAGGATGTGAGCCGCTTGGAGATGGCGAGACCCAGACCGGTTCCGCCAAAGCGGCGACGATAGTCAGATTCAAGCTGAACAAAGTCACCAAAGAGCCGATCGCGCATGTCATCGGGAATGCCAATGCCGGTGTCCACGATTGCAAAGCGCAAAATCGTGTCTGTCGCCCCCTCCTCAGCACTAACCAGAACACGCACTGAACCCTGCTCTGTAAACTTCACGGCGTTGGACAGCAGATTGAGCAATATCTGGCGCAGGCGGCTCGAGTCAGCGGACACAAAACGCGGGACACCGGGATCGATGTCGACCATGACCGGCAGCTTCTTCTGCTGGGATATAGGCTTGATGATATCGACCACGCGATGAACGCAGTCCCAAAGGTCAAAGCCTGCGACTTCCAGCGTGGCGTGGCCTGCCTCGATTTTTGCGAAATCCAACAGGTCATTGATCAATGACAAAAGGCCTTCGGCTGCGTTGCGCGCGTGCGCTGTGTGGGCCGCCTGGTCACCAGCGAGATTTGTATCTGCCAGAAGCCCCAAGCCGCCGATCACGCCGTTGAGCGGCGTGCGAATTTCATGGCTGATGGTTGCAAGGAAGCGGGATTTGGCTTCGCTGGCGGCCTCCGCCTGCTCTTTTGCAACGCGCAATTCTTCTGCACGGATATGTGCCTCTGATACATCGCGGGCGATGCCATGGATCATGGGCCCATCGGGACCATCAAACATGCGTGCACGAACTTCTGCGGGAACCACCATTCCGTCAGCTTTCAAGAAGCCGATATTCATCCGGCATTTGCCGTTCCTCGCAACCTCGCGCAATGCCTTGCGGGCAATTGGATGATCTTCCTTTGGGTGCAACTCGGGAAGTGACATGGACAGCAGCTCATCGCGCGAGCGGTCCAGCATCGCGACGGCGCTTTCATTCACATCTTGAATTTTCCCGTCCTTGTCGTGAATGAACACGGCGTCGGCAGAGTTATGGAACAGACCCTGGTACTTTGTTTCTGAGGCCGTCAGCGCTTCCTGCTCTGCAAGACGCTGCGTGATGTCACGCAGATAGGCAGTAAAGAAACGGTCGCCATTCACTTCAAAGGGTGTAATGGCCAACTCGACGGTGAGCTCCGACCCATCGGCGCAGACCGCCGGCACATCAATACGCTTACCAAGCACCTGGTGCTCACCGGTCTTGAGATAATGTGCGAGCCCGGTGTGGTGCGCATCCCGCATGGTGGGCGGAATGATTGTCTGGCCAAGTTGTGTGCCGATGACATCCGCCGCCTTGAAGCCAAATGTTGCTTCGGCAGCTGGATTGAATTCGCGGATCACACCCTCGGCATCAATGGTGACAACACAGTCCAGGGCTGTTTCGGTCGCGGCCTGACGGAAGGCGATATTTTCGCGCAATGCGGCTTCACGTTCGACGCGATCAGTTACGTCCTGAACGATGCCGACGCGAAGGGGCTTCTGACCAACCGTGGTTGGAACTGTGGCATCGGTCAGCCACAGATATTGAATGCCTCCATCGGCGGTTATGGCCCGGAACTCGATCTCAAAATGTTCACCGTTCTCAATGCTGCGCAGGGTACTTTCCGCGACCCGGTCACGGTCGTCAGGATGGACCCGGTCGAGGAGTTCACCGTAGCTCAACCCGCCCTGGGTCGGGTCGAGGCTTGTTGCAATGCTGAAGATGCCTGGCGACAGATCCGTCATCTGGAGGTTTTCGGTGTCGAAGACGAAGTAGCCGATCTTTGCCAGCCGCTCGACACGCGCAATTACTGCATGCGCTCTGCTCAGCGCCGCATCGCGTTCTTCGAAGGCCGGGATCATTGTATCGAGGGTAACGGTGTAGCCGTCACGCACCGGACGGGTCCGACGATAGCTGTCGGCGCGACCGCCGGCGTTGCTGCGAAGACGGAACGCCTCGTTGGTGAGCAGCTGTTTTTCGTTGGAATCAAAAACTTCTACAGCGTCAGGCAACACATCGAGTGTATCCGCCAACAGACGCACGCTGTCTGCTGCCGTCATCAGGTTGCCGCATGCAGCAGCAATGCCGGCTGCTCCGGCAAAGTCGTTGAGCCCTGCACCTGACAGGAACCCCAGCGACTGACCATCTGCTGACACTATTTCGGTCACATCTGAGACATCGCTTTGGCGCCAGTCTGCCTGCAGCTTTTCTCTGGTCTCACCGATCACATTCGGCTGGATAAGACCGTCTGGACCAATCCAGCGATTGGCGCGGGCCTCATAAACCGCGACATCCAAGATGCCCGATACTGCCCTGGTGGTGCGGACCAATCCGGCAATCCCAGCTAGCGTGGCTGTTTCGTGCCGATCTTTGAAGTTTTGCATTTTGCGTCTCCTGATTGGTCCAAGGAGAGCACTTGCCGGACCAAGCCCCACAATGAGGTCTGAGCCCTAACAAAAACAAAACAAAATCAATGCATTAGCCGACTTTTCCGCCGTGCGGCCAGAGCAAATGACGCTGTAGAGCGTTGCAAACTGCAACACATTTTATTGCATTTTGCAACGGCGATGCATTTTGGGAGGCACCACCGTTGCAAACCGCTTCTTGGAAAACTGGGCCTTACCAGCAAATACCGTCATATCCAGGCCATGCTGGCGCTTCTGGCCAGACCCGGGCCAGATCCACAACACGCACTTCCCCTTTGCGCGCCTCAACGGCCCGGGCAAAAGCAGGATCTGCATGGGCCATGATGACCGTGTCGGCGGCGTTCACCGCCTCGACGGCACTTTGGGCCACCAGCTTGGGCATTTCGGCCGCGAGGCCACCGGCATTTCCGCTGCCGGCCTTGGAATGGGCGAGGTGATGGGACAGCGCTGTGTCCAGGTCGAGGTTCTCGTCGAACACACGGACGTCCAGACCCTCGGCAATCATCATTTCAAGCAGGGTCAGCATTGGGCTTTCGCGCAGATCGTCCGTACCCTTCTTAAATGTGACGCCCAAGAGAGCCACGGTCCTGGGTTTGGTACGCTGAACTAGCGACATGGCGTGCATGATCTGACCGTCATTGCTTGAATGCAGTGAATCAATCAGCGGTGCATCAACCTTCATGGTGCGCGCCAGCTTTGACATGCCACGCACGTCTTTTGGCAGGCATGAGCCGCCAAAGGCAAACCCGGGTTTCATGTAGTAAGGCGAGATATTAAGCTTGGTGTCCTGCACAAACACATCCATCACCTCATGGCTGTCTACGCCGCAGGCCTTGGCCAGTCGGCCTACTTCGTTGGCAAAGCAGACCTTGGTGGCGTGCCAGGTGTTGTCGACATATTTGACCATCTCGGCTGCTTCGATGCTGGTGAACAGGACGTTGTCGTCCACACCGGCATAGATGTCCGCGATGATGCCTTGTGTGCGCTCATCGGAAGCGCCAACAACGGTTTTAGGCGGATTGTAGAAATCCTCGATTGCCGTGCATTCCCTAAGAAACTCGGGGTGAAAGGCGATACCGAAGTCCTCGCCCATGACGCCGCCGGATTCCTTTTCAATGATCGGGCCGAGGATCTGACGGCACGTCCCTGGAGGAATGGTCGAGCGGAAGGCAATGACGTGGAACTCTTTCTTGGCACGGATCGCCTTGCCGATGGAGCGGGCCACGTCTTCGACATATCCAATGTCGCAGCTGCCATCTTCCCGGCTTGGTGTACCGACACACACAAAGCTCACGGTGCTGTTGAAGACAGCGTATTCAGCGTCTGCTGAAACACCAATCAACTCAGCCCCCACACCCTTGCTTAGAAGGTCATCGAGACCCGGCTCCACCATCATGGCTTTGCCATTGGCAAGCATCGCTGTTTTGCGCACATCTGGGTCAACGCCGACCACCCGGTGGTTGGTGTCGGCCAGACAGGCAGCTGACACAGCACCCACATATCCAAGACCAAAGACGCTGATGCTTGACTTGTAAGCAGGCGCCGCAGCCGGCTTACCTTTTGGCTGGTTGAAAGTCTCGCGGCGCACACGCTCGCTCGCTAGATCGATAATGCTCATGACTGTCCTCATCGGTTGACGTATCTGCCAACTGATCTGCAGTGCCAATGCCAAGTCGGCAGATCGCCAAAAACCGCTCTCTTCTGAGGTTTTTTCGGATGCAAGCTCCACCGGACTCTCATAAGCACCGCGGTTTGCAAGACGCTATTCAGCAAATTGCAATGGGTGTCACGGGGGCCAACGCCAGCAGTATTGGACGGTCGGATTACCCCCTTTGTGAGGACGATGCAGGTTGCGTCGCTTACTGCCGCAAATCGCGAAACGTGCCGCTGTTCCGACGTGGGTGGATGGAAGACATCTGCCGAAAAAGCCCACAAACACTGGCATTCATCAATCAAGGGCTTTTGGAACGGTGATTGCGATGTACCGGCACGTCCGTTCTTTCGCACTCAATGATGGAGTTTCCGATGCCCAAATTTGACGCCAGCAAAACGCCGTTCGTTCCAGTCATTCTTTGCGGCGGTGTTGGTCGCCGCCTGTGGCCAGTATCTCAGGAGGCCTGCCCCAAGCAGTTCCATACATTTGGCGGCGAACACTCACTGCTTCAGCGCACCATTGAACGCGCTGCGGGATATGCCGGTGCGCAGACGCCCATGCTCTTTGTTGGTGCAGACACGGCTCCTCTCGCTCGGGAGCAAGCGACAGCCCTTGGCCGCAGGGTCGACATGATAATCGAACCGGAAGGCCGCAACACGGCTCCTGCCATTGCGGCGGCTGCCCTTGAGGTGAAAGCCCGTCATGGTGGTCACGCTGTCATGGCGATCCTGCCGGCTGACCATGTGTGTAACCCTGAAGAGGAAGTCCATGCTGCTCTCGAGGATGCAGCAACGCACGCACAGAACAATTTGATTATGACCCTGGGCGTCGTCCCGACCTGCGCGGAGACCGGGTATGGCTATATCGCGGCAGGCGATGCCCTTGACGACACCGGTACAGCCTTCACCATCAGCCAGTTTCACGAAAAGCCATCGCTTCCGCGCGCCAAGATGTTTGTTCAGTCAAGCAAAATGCACTGGAACTGCGGTGTCTTTGTTGCAACCGCTGACACACTCATTGCGGAATTGGAAGAACATGCGCCTGTCACCTTAGCTTGCGCCCGTGAGGCACTGTCCATGGTGTCGCTCACGCCTTTTGGATTGCAGCTCGGTGACGTCTTTGGTGACGCACCTGCTGAACCATTTGACCGAGAAGTCATGGAGCGCACACATCGTGCCGGCATGATCCGGGTGTCCTATGAATGGAGCGATGTGGGTAACTGGGCAGCCATCGCCACCCACCCGGACTTTGCATCCCAAACTGACGGACATCTTACGGATTGCACCAATGTTCACGTCAGCAGCGACGGGGATCGCCCAGTTGCCGCCATTGGACTTGAAAATGTGGTGATCATCGATACGCCGGATGCCTTGCTGGTGGCCAATCAGGACCATGCGCAGCAAGTGGGCGATGTTGCCAAGGAAGTTCTGGCGGCCGCGAAGCTTGGCGCTAACCCCAAGTCGCGGGTGGTGCGTCCATGGGGGGCGTACCGGTCTCTGCATGATGGCCCGGTACATCAGGTCAAACATATTGAAGTGGCGCCCGGCGGTCAGCTCTCCCTTCAGCTTCACCACAGGCGTGCAGAACACTGGGTTGTGGTTGGCGGGACGGCAACCGTGACCGTAGGTGAAACAACCCGCGACATCGGCGCCGGAGAGCATGTTTTCATAGAAGTCGGTGAAGTGCACAGGCTGGAGAACCACCGCAGTGAAGTGGTCCATCTCATCGAAGTGCAGATTGGCGACTATCTTGGCGAGGACGACATTGTGCGTCTGGAGGACGTCTATGGACGTGCACCCGCCAATGGCAACAACGCCGGTTTCGCTGCAGCCGAGTAATGACCCGGCTTTCAAAAGCGAGTGAGGCGTGGCGTGTCCTCGGCGAGTCCCCTGTCGTTGATGCGTCACCCTGGCTCCGCCTGTCCCGTCAGGCAATTGAGTTGCCTGACGGGAAACAGGTGGATGACTACTACCAGCTCCACATCCCTGACTTTGTCGTTGCTCTGGCCCTGACCACCTCTGGTGACGTCGTGTGCGTTCGCCAATACAAACATGGCCTGCGGCGATCTTCGCTCACCTTGCCCGGTGGCATGATCGATGCCGAAGAGACGGCTTTGTCAGCGGCGCGCCGCGAGCTGCTGGAAGAAACGGGGTATGGCGGCGGTGTTTGGACGGATGCAGGTTCGTTCGTGGTCAATGGGAACCTGCGGATCTGCACAGGGCACTTCTTCCTGGTGCGGGGCGTCACATGCGAGCAAACCGCCAACTCCGGTGACCTCGAGACCATGCAGATTGATCTGATTCCCAGCGCTGATCTTGTGAACCGCTTCCGACAGGGAGAAGTGGGCCTGCTCAATCATGCGGCGATCATCGGCCTTGCTTCACTGCATGGGTTTATCTGACGACTAAGGACGAACACAGCTGGACAGCAAAAAGCCAGGGCGGTTTATCACCGCCCTGGCTTTGTGTTTGTGCAGGGTTGGGTTAGGCCAGAAAGGCCCAATCATCCCCCGTTACATTTGCCAGTGTCATGTTCTGGAAGTCGCTGGTCGTAAGGTCGGTGAAAACAACTTGATCACCTTCCTGACCGTTAAAGACCGTCAGGTCCATAACGGCTCCCAGCTCGCTGTCGGACAGAGAGGTGAGGAACTCCAGAGTGTCGCCAATCAGCTCATCGGCGAAGGCAATGATGTCGATGCCGACTTCAAAGTCGGCGATGGTGTCTGACCCACTGCCAATGTCGAAGAAGAAGGTATCCTGCTTGCCGTCGGCTTGATTGAGCCCACCGCCCCACAGTTCGTCATTGCCTGCACCACCTGTCAGCTGGTCAGACCCCCGGCCACCTCTCAGAAGGTCATCACCGGTTCCGCCGAACACCATGTCGGCGCCGCCTGCACCCAGCAGATAGTCGTTGCCGGCATTGCCATATACGATGTCATCGCCAGCGTGTCCTGCGGCGTAATCATTGCCGTCGCCGGCATTGATTTCGTTGGATTTGGAATCACCGATGATCTTGTCGTTGTGGTCGGTACCGATCACGTTTTCGATGTTGATCAATGTGTCGGTGCCGTCGCCTTTGGTGGCGCCTTCCTTCAACTTGACGGTCACGCGGGTGTCCCAGCCACTGTAATCGACAGTGTCGATTCCGGAACCGCCATTGATGATGTCGTTGCCGGAGCCGCCATTGAGCACATCATTGCCGCTATTGCCGTTGAGCTGGTCGTTGCCCGACCCACCGCGCAATATGTCATCGCCGGACCCCGCCGTCAGGGTGTCATGACCTGACCCACCGTCAAGCGTGTCATTGCCACTGCTGCCCTGAAGATCATCGCTGCCGGCACCGCCGGAAAGCTGATCGTCTCCGCTGTTGCCAACGAGACTGTCGTCACCATTGCCGCCGGACAACACGTCATTGCCGGACCCGCCAAGCAATTCATCATTGCCGATGCCGCCCTCAAGGGTGTCGTTACCGGAGCCACCTTCCAGACGGTCATTGTTGCCACCGCCATCGAGGTTGTCGTCACCGGAATTGCCATACAGCCTGTCATTGCCATTGTCCCCGCGAAGGGTGTCGGCACCGAGGTTCCCGTACAGCACATCGGCACCACTGCCGCCGGTCAGCAAATCGTCGCCGCTGCCGCCGTGCAATTCATCGGTGCCGTTTTCACCGTGCAGTTGGTCATTGCCCTTGTGGCCCCAGATTTCGTCATTGCCGGTGCCACCCCACAGGATGTCATTGTCCTGAACATCAACAATGCCCGGCGTATTGCCGTCACCATCATAGGTATTGTCAGGCAGGCCCTGCTGGCTGCGATAGTGGGCATTGAGCACCTGGGCGTTGGTGGTGCCGATATCTACGGTGAAGACCGAGTCATCAAAGTCGCGGTCGCCGCCATTGAACAGATCTTCAAAGCCGAGGGTCAATGTGCCAGCATCGGTTTTAAGAACACCAGTGGTGTGCAGCAACCCATCCGGGTTGAGACCCACCGTGTCGTCGAATGCCGCCGTGTGATACTGGTGATGGCGCACTTCTGTCTGCGTGCCATCGTCGGCAGTATGAACAAGGCGGGGATTGATGCTGTTCAGTGTGGCGTTACTTCCATCCGCATCAACGAATGCCAGCGCCCCGCCTTCCAAGGCTGCAAAGTTGTTGTAGCTGTAGCCATTCGACACGATGAAGAAGCCGAGGCTTTCTCCTTCGCTCACGTCAAGATATTCGCGGCTTTCGCCAGCTATCAGGTTACCACCGCTTCCCTGCAGGGATGCGTTTTCCCAGATCATGCTGACATCGTAGATTTCTCCAGTGTCACCATTGATCTTGTAGTAGCCAAAACTGTTTCGATAGCCGGCCGTCTCGCCTTCAAAGGTCACGGAGACGGGGTAGTCATCCACGATCGATATTGTTGAAACCTGCACCAGGTTCGGGCCGCCAGATCCGTAGAGAAAGTCATTGCCACTTTCGCCATAGATCAAGTCGTTGCCCTGCCCGCCCCAGATTTCATCATGGCCGGTATACCCGGTCATGACGTCGTCACCGCGCTTACCGGACATCACGTCCGAGTGTCGGGTCCCTTGCAGGTTGTCGTCTTCGCGCGTCCCTATGAGGGGATGCGTTGCTGGTAGACTCGCCATTGGAGTACTCCCTTGTATTTGACAGACTTGTCCGGGGAGGTGAATTACAAGCGATGTGCCATCCGCATACGAATGATCCCTTGCGACGAGCGGGCCGTTAAGAACCCGCAGGCTTCTGCGGTTTGTGTGCTCAACAAAATCTTAACCCGACAAGTCGTCGCAGTGCGGCGGCATGTCGGAGGTCGGCAAAACCATCGCGACCTGCAACAAGCGATGTGGCGATTTGCAAATTGCAACGGCGGCCGAGCCATGAAGCCTGCGACCCACACCCAAAAACCCCTGTTTTCAGCCGCTTTTTCCCTCATGGAAGGCCCACGTTGCTGGCATGGCCATTGCTCATTCCTGTGTGGAAAAGGAATGACCACATGCAAATCATTCGAGAAAGACCCTGCCAGAGGCGCCACCACCGCGTCACAGCCCCGCTTGTCGTTTCCCTTGAAGGGCAGAACGCTCAGCAAGCCGCTGACTGGGGTATTGGCGGCTTCCGGATGGATAGCTTCGTCGGTGACCTGCCGCAGGTGGGCGACCTGGTTCAGGTTGGTCTCGAACTGCCGTTCCAGGGGTTCAACATTTCTTTCTCTGAAGAAATTGAAATTCTGCGTGTCGATGAAGATACAGCGTCTTTCGCATGCTCTTACCCTGCACTGAGCGAGCGCGGCCACGATCTGCTTCGCCACTTCCTGGATGACCTCATCCGCGGGAAAATGGCAACGGTGGACGACACCATCTGCCGGATCGATGTGCCTGTGACGCCCATCTCCACACAGCCCGATCCCAATCCAACGGACACCATGGGAGTGACACGTTGGCCTTTGAAGACGATTGCCATGACTGGCCTCTATATCTCTTTGGGTCTGGGCATCTTTGGATATTCGGCTGCACTCATCTATTCCAACACGACGCAGCTTGAAGTGAAGACGGCTGTCGTGTCTGCCCCGCTTCAGGTCCTAAGCATGCCAGTGGATGGCATCGTACAGCCTATCGTTCTGGAAGAAGGGATGCCGGTGCGCGCAGGCCAGGAACTAGCGCGCATTGAAGACACAAAACTGACAGCACGTATTCGCGAAGCTGAAATCCGTAGCCGTGAAGCCCGCGATGATCTTCGTCGTGCGCAAAAACAGTATGATATCGAGGCGGAACGCCTGAAGCTCTATCAGATTGTCAGCCAGGTTGACCATGACACCGCCACAGCACGTCTTGAGGCGCGCCGCGAAGCGCTCAAGGCCGCCGACGGTCATCTGCAACGCATCCAGCCGCTATGGAGGAAAGGCTTTGCCACCCGCGCGCAGTGGGATGCAGCCAAAGAACGGCAGATGAAAGCGGCTGCCAGTCTGCGGGAAGCCGAAGCTGGTCTTGAACTGGCCACGACAATGAATTCAGCGTCGGAACGCCGCCACTACAACCACAAGGAATTCATCAGCGATCTGGACGTTTTGATGCTGGATATTGATGACCTGCGTGGTGCTTTTGAAGTTGCGGAAAGCCGGCTTGACCTCCTGCGAGACGCCGAGAAGGCACTGGTCGTGCGCGCGCCGTTCAATGGCTATATCGCCAAGGTGTTCAGCATTGGCGGCCAGGCTCTGGCACGTAACAAGCCCATAGCCCTGATGCGCAAGGATGCGCCTGCAACCGTCACTGCCTATTTGAAGCAGGAAGAGGTGCTGCGTGTTGGCATGAACGACACGGCAAGTGTCTTTCTGCCGGCGCTTAACCGCTATGTACCCGCACAGGTCGTTCGCATAGATCGCAGTTCCATGGGGGTTGATATGGCGACAGCAACCTATGAATGGAATGGCCCCGAGGAGCGATCGGCATCCGTATCTCTCAGACTGCTTGAAAAACAGGATGATGATGCAGCCCAGCTTTTGCCTGGGCTTCCGGCCATTGTCGTATTCCAGAAACGGTCCACCGGTACGATGTACACCCGCATCGCCAATGCGGACTAGGCGCGCATCATGATCAAGTGGGACACCGTTTCCAATCTGGATGAGCCGACCAACTGGGCGACCGGCTGGGCCAAATGGACCCCTGCTGCGATTTATCATGTGGGCTTCTATTTCGGGTGCTGTCTGCTCGGTGTTCTGCTGCTGCCCAACCCGGTTTGGGATGCGGAAACGAAGACAATCACGCTGGTCATTGGTGGCCTTGGCATATGGCGATATGGCTGGTGGTTTACGCACGCCATCCGCGCTTTCATCTATGGACGGTTCATCTACCCACGCATGCGCGCGGAAGGTGAAAAGGTCTGGCGCGACGGCTGGCGGCCGGGCCATCTGCATTTCATGATGACCACCTACAAGGAGCACCGCGACATCACTGAAAAAGTGGTGCGTTCGATCATTCGCGAGGTGCGCGACGCAGATACGCCCGCCACGATCTGGCTGGGCTCTTCTGACCGGTTTGACGAAGACATCATCATTGACTTCCTTGAACGCGAAGCCGGGGATATTGACCTGACGCTGCGCATCATCCGCCAGAATGTCAGCGGCAAGCGCGCGGCCATCGGTCTGGTCCTGCGGGCAATGAACCGCCTGCCGGTGGACAAGAATGACCTCATTGTCTTCATGGATGGGGACTTCATTCTGGGCAAGGGCGCCATTGGTAAATGCATGCCCTTGTTCAAGATTGATCCCGAACTGCAGGCCTGCACAACTGACGAAGAAGTCATCTGCATCGGGCCCCGCTGGATTGAGACATGGCTCAAGATGCGGTTTTCCCAGCGGCGCATCGCCATGCAGTCTCATGCTGTTTCCAAGCGCGTGCTCACCCTCACCGGTCGTATGTCGATCTTTCGCGCGGAGCACCTGTTGCAACTTGAGTTCATTCGCCTGCTTGAGGCCGATCATCTGGAGCACTGGTTGTGGGGCAAGTTCCGGTTTCTGTCTGGCGACGACAAGAGCACCTGGTACTACATGCTCTCCCATGGCGCGCGCATGACCTATGTGCCCGACGCTTTGGGATACACGGTTGAAGTCATCGAAGGGTCGGGACTTGACCGGATGGTGCAGAACTTCCGCCGATGGTCGGGCAATATGCTGCGCAACGGGGCGCGGGCCATCAAGCTTGGTCCAAACAGGATGCCGTTCTTCATCTGGTGGTGTCTGGTGGATCAGCGGCTGTCCATGTGGACGATGCTGGTTAGTCCGGTACTGGCGCTCCTGGCGACATTCATCCAGGGCTTTGGGTATCTGGCGGGTTACATCATCTTCATTTCGCTCAGCCGCATGCTGCTGTCTCTCTTCCTGTTCAGCTATTCCAGACGGGTTCACCTGTCCTATCCGTGGATCCTGTACTTCAATCAGCTGATCAACGCGGCCGTGAAGGTCTATTGCATTTTCCGCCTATCAAAGCAGCGATGGACCAATCGCGGGAACCAGTCCTCAGGCATGGGCGGCGCTTCGTTTGTGGAAGTCGCCCGTGACACCATGGCGTCCTGGTGCACCGCCACTTCCGTGGCCCTTCTCGTGGTGATCACCATGCATTATGCGGGGCTTTCGGACATTCCCAGCCGGGCGCTGCTTCAGTCGCTGCTGGCCTTCTAGGCACCATCGCAATTTGCGAATTTCACCTGGTGCAGATCGCGGCACCGCGTGCTGCATTAACACTCTGTTGTCCATGTTATTGGCGGTAAATCGACGATTTTTTCTGCCTGGTGGCATGGCATAAGCGTTGCTCCCTTCTCCCTGAACGCAATCGTTTTTGGAGCAAGACATGGCCTCAGTTTTCACAAGCACCGGCAAGATCGCAACGACAGCCATTGTCCTTGCGCTGTTCGCAGGTCTTGGGCCTGTCGCTTTCAATCTTGCCGTGGATCCCTATGACCGGGCCCCTGTGGTGGACCTTGACCTCTACAAGGAGAAGGTCAGCGAGAAGGCGCATTATCCGCTTTGGAAGATGCTTCGGTATCGCGAGCGTGAGGCCGACCTTGTTGTGCTTGGCGACAGCCGGGCCCGCGCCCTGCGCGACAAGTACTGGCATGAACTTGGTGCCGGCGGCGCCTTCAACTTCGCCTATGGCGGCGCCAACATTGACGAAATCCACGCAACTTTCGAGCACATCAAGACTGATCCTGAGATCAAGACGCTTGTGGTCGGCATTCAGCTGCGCAGCTTTGATATTGACCACAAGGCCGGGCAGAACCGTGTTCCCGAAGCGATCAGACTCGCAAACAATCCCTTCGAATATTACTCAAGCTGGTTTGTGTCGAAGATCGGATGGCGCAATCTCGCTGCGCGGTATCCTGATGTCACGACCGCAATAGCTGACCTTCGGCCACGTCTCGTGCAGCCGGCCCGTGCAGCAGCACCAGCGCCGTCTGACCTGGCACGCATCAGCGAAAGCTGCGGGTGTGTTTTTCTGGAAACTCGTACCGGCACCTACGGCCGGGGATATCTGGGACGCACACGTCACTGGGATGGGCTGGATCATTGGTCTGGCATTTTTGACATTAATGTCGTCGACCGCGACCTACCCGAGGTTTATGCGCGGCAGGTCACGAAGAATGCCCGCTCCGACTGGCGCTCCTTCAATTTCGAAGAGCAGCTTTGGGAGAAAGTTGCAGCGATTGCCGACTGGGCATCCGAGAATGACGTACACCTGATCTTCGTTATCCCGCCGACCATCACGGAGATGCAGCAGCAAATCGAGAGTTACGGTCTGGCGGAAGCCAACCTCAATTTCCGGCTGCGTCTAGCGCATCTCGCACCGGTCGTCGACTTTGATTACGACAATCACCTGACGCGCGATCTGTCGCGTTTCACGGATGCCTACCATTTCAACTCGAAGGTAGCCCGCCTGCTTGTGGGTGAGACCCTGCAGGTGGCAGATGCTGACAGCATGGCCGCACGCTCTGCCCACCTGGCACGGGCGGATATCGCCTGCCCGGTCCATGCGTCCGATCAGACCCGTGAAATTTCAGACGACCTTGTCACCATGCGCGAGGGCACTGCCTGCCGCATCTGGAGGGCCGCAGAATGAGCACGCTCCCAACCATCAACACCAAACCACCCGCCATTCTCGTTGGCGCCATTGCACTTGCCGCGCTGGTCGCAAGCTGGGTAGCCCTTAAGGATGATGGCTCAGCTCCGCTTGCTGCGGCGTACAACACGACAATCGAAGCTGATCTGAAGCGCGCCCGTTCCCTGCGATCTGCAGGTCAGGCCAAAGACGCTTTTGACATTCTTAAAGTGCACGCCAATAGCGGCTATCCCTCAGCCTTGTTGCAGCTTGGTCGGGCGCATATGCGCGGCTGGGGCACATCCATTGATCTGGATGCAGCCCGCGATGCCCTGCTCCTGGCCGTGGAATACGACTTTCCAGCACGGGGCGAAGCGGCCTATGAGCTGGGCAGGCTATATCAACGCTCCGTTGGTGAAGACTGCAATGCGCTTGCGGTTTCGTGGTTCGACCGTGCCCAGGACTGGGGGTACGCAAAGGCTCACCTTCAGCTTGCCACGCATTTTGAGCGTGGCCTGGGCACCGATCGTAATCTGGACAAGGCCCTTCAACACTATGAAGCTGCTGCTGCGTTTGGGTCAGAAGCTGCAGCAATCAAGTTCGCACGCATTCTGAAACGTGGCGAGGCGGGCCTTCCCGCAGACCCCAAACGCGCTGACGCACTGGCCATGGTGGCGCTCGCATCTTTGCAAGACAAAGCGCGAGGCGGCTCGGGCAGTGCTTCCAAGGTTCTTGGGCGCCTGTATCGCGATGGTGACTTTGTCGCCATGGACATCAAGACGGCTCGTCGTTGGCTGCAAAGGTCCAGCGAGCTGGGCGACCCCGGCGGGATGCACGATCTGGCCCGCCTGATACTTGCGACAGAAACCGATACCACCCAGGTGCGCCGGGCGCTGGCCTGGATGCGGCGCGCCGTATCCCTTGGCCATGGCGGCGCGATGACAGCCATGGGCCGATATCATCTGGCTGGTCGATACGGCCTTAGCCGCGACAACGCCGTGATCTGGTTTGAGCGTGGTGTTGACGCAAAACATGCGGGCGCCATGGCTGAACTCGCGCGGCTCTATGCCACCGGGGATCTCGTGCCCCGCGACATCCAGAAAGCCATCGACCTGGCGAAGCAGGGTGTTGAGCTTGGTCATCGTGGGTCGCAGACCCTGCTCTCTGACCTCCGACTGCGCCGGGACACAGTCTCGTCAAACGAGCGTTTCGTGCGGCCGGACATGAGCAAGCTTGGCTCCGCCTTCACTTTCCCCCCAACACAGATGCAGCCTTAGGAGGCACTTCCCATGGTCTTTAGCTCCCTCGAGTTTATCTACCTGTTTCTGCCTCCGACCCTTGCCGGTTTCTTTGTGTTGCGCTGGCTTGGATGGGAACGCGGCATCATCTGGTGGCTGATAGCCGCCTCCCTGGCATTCTATGCGTGGTGGAGCGTTGCGCACCTTGCCCTGCTGCTGGGCTCTGTGGGCATCAACTATCTGCTGCACAAGATGCTGGTCCGCGAGAAGAGCAGCTTTGTGCTTTGGCTTGGCATTGTCGGCAATCTGGCAACGCTGGCCTACTTCAAGTACGCCGATTTTCTCATCGGAAACATGAATGCCGTTGCAGGTACTGACCTGTCGATGCTTGGCATCGTGCTGCCTCTGGCGATTTCGTTTTTCACCTTTCAGCAAATTTCGTTTCTGTACGACACCTATAAGGACCGCATCGCGGACTGCGATTTCTCGCGCTACATGCTGTTTGTTGTTTTCTTCCCGCAGCTGATCGCGGGTCCGATCGTGTTGCAGAAAGACACAATTCCGCAATTCCGGCTGGCGATTTTCCAGAGTCGCGCCTTCCTGAACATTGCTATTGGCGGCACATTGTTTGGCATCGGCCTGTTCAAGAAGATCGTCCTTGCGGATGGTGTGGCACCCATGGCCAATGCGGTATTCGGGCTGGCTGATGCGGGCAATGCCGTACCGATGGAAGCCGCCTGGATAGGCGCGCTGGCATATACCTTCCAGATCTACTTCGATTTCTCAGGCTATTGCGACATGGCGCTTGGACTTGCACGCCTGTTCGGCATTCGTCTGCCGATCAACTTTCACTCGCCCTATAAATCAGAATCCATCGTGGAGTTCTGGCGGCGCTGGCACATCACCCTGTCACGCTTTCTGCGGGACTATCTTTATATCCCTCTTGGCGGCAACCGGAATGGCCCGTCGCGGCGCTATGTAAACCTGTTTGCCACCATGGTGCTTGGTGGGCTGTGGCACGGTGCCAGCTGGAACTTTGTTCTTTGGGGTGCGCTGCATGGGTTTTACCTCACGATCAACCACGCCTGGACTGCCGTTGCCGGTAAGAGCGGGTTTGCAGGCTATCTGCCTGCTCCCCTTGCCCGCATCGTTGCCCAGGGTCTGACGCTTCTGGCGGTGATTGTGGCCTGGGTGTTCTTTCGTGCGGAAACATTCACCGGCGCGGTGCTGATCCTCGAAGGCATGTTCGGCCTGAACGAGGTCTATGTGCTGAAGCCATGGGAATCCGTCCTGACGGATACCAGCGTGTTCTGGATGCAGGCAGTGGGCCTTGCTGCCATCTGCCTGTTTGCCCCCAACGCCATTGAGCTTGTGCGCAAGTACCGTCCGGTCATCGATGTGCGCGATGCGCTGGGCAAGGTCGTCGCGCATGGTCAGCGGTTCATGTGGCGCCCATCGCCGGCGTGGTCCATGGCGATTTTCGCCATCACGCTCACCTCGATCATTCAGATGTATCGGCTCGATGATCTGACTGAGTTCATCTATTTCAACTTCTAGGAGAAGACGATGCGCGACATACCTGTCTTTACACTCTGTCTTCTCGTGGCGGCGTTGGGCCTGTCTTCTCAGGCATTGGCTCAACCGCCTGTAGAGCCGAGGAAAACCGACTGGACAATCACCCAGTCTGCGTCCGGCAACAGCTTTGACACCGGTACCGAGCTGCTGACCATCAAGAACCTGACCGGCCCCGGCCTGGTGTCAGTGAAACGCAGCAGCGGTATGGAAACCATCGCGCGCTGGGAGGCGGGCGGGTTCGACAAGACCATTGCCTTCAACGGTCAACGGGTTGTGGATGGACGGTCGCTCACGGACGTGGTCCGACGCACGGGCTTCAAGACAAACCGGGCGGGAGATTTTGTTTATCTGAAGACGCCCAAAGGTCCAAAGGCTCGCGTTCAACTCTACCTCAATGACGTAAAGATTCACGACTGGCCGCGGCTGAGCGTCGTGCACTTGCTGACGTTCAAAGGGCCACGGATCACCGTGTCGATTTTTGATCGAGATACCCAAAGGACGGAATTCTGGACTCTGACCACGACACCGGATCGGCCGACAGTCGAGAACATTTCTCGTATTGGACAGGTGGACGGATGCGCCGTCCTCAAGCCAAAGGTCACCGATGAGGGTTTGCTCCTGCAGCTGCACTGCGATGCTGATAATGGCAGTGACCTGTACAGACTAAACATCGCTGACGGGCAATTGACACCTCTTTACACCGGGGATGCGGATGCGCTCCTCGCCAGCGGGCTACTGCCCAAGAGTGTTCTCAAGCGATGGCCTGCGGACAATGCGGACGCGGTGCCCGTGTTGCTGGTGGACGGGAACGATAATGCGCGCAGCCTGTTTCATGCAACGACCGGCAGTCTTCTCAAAGGGTTCGGGGAACCCATGGCGCTTGCCAGTGATTCTGCCGGCAAACAGAGCTGGAGCCAGAGCTACAGGACACGGTCGCTTGCGACACTTTATGCTCGCACAGGTCACCCCGCCTTCTCGGCTCTTACCCGTACGGCGATGGCGCGCACCTTGCGCCAGCGCAATGCTGACCTTGGCATCACAGGCGGCGCCAACCCGCAATGCGCATGGGCGTCTCGCATCTATTCCAAGGACAAGACAACGCCGGTCTCTCTTCTCATCAACCAGGCGATGATTGCGGGCGCCCTCCTGTCCAGTTGCGACGCGTTGGGAGGTGCGTGTTCGGTAGATCTGCGCAAACAGGTGAAAGACAACGCCGAATGCCTAATCGGCGCCTATGAGCAGGATTTTGACCAGAGCGCACAGCTCTACCGGATACAGCGCGGCGTACCGTTCAGGTATGACGGCCTGTGGGCGCCGTGGAACTGGCAGATGAGCTGGGCTGCCGTTCTGGCGGGATCAGATGATGCGGTGCCGGGAAGTGGCGCGCGCGCCATGCAACTGGTCAATTCTTTCACAGCCACCTGGACGCGCACTGGAGATGGTGCGCTATGGCGATACTGGCCTGACCAGTATTACGCGGGCTGGACCAAAGACCTTGGCATCTCGGTTCACCGGCCAGCGCAGAAAGTGTCAAAGTCACCGCGATATGAAGACCTCAATCATGCTGGCATCAGCCTGTTGGGCCTTCAAGGTGCGGGCACAGTGTCAGATTTGCTCAGCAATGATCAGAAGACCGGCGTCAGCGCACGCCTCACAACACTTCTTTCAAGCGGAACTGTCTTGTCGCGGGATATGGATGGGGCGGGTCCGACCAGCCCGCGCTGGATGCCCGGTGCCGGGTGGGATGCATTTGCCGATGATGCCATGCGACGCAGATATGCCCGCCTTTTGCCTGGGGCGCATTCCAGTGATCAACATCTGACCTATGCGCGCCTGTATGATCCCAAGGGGGCGTTC
This sequence comes from Pyruvatibacter sp. HU-CL02332, assembly GCF_040362765.1. Lineage (NCBI taxonomy): Bacteria > Pseudomonadati > Pseudomonadota > Alphaproteobacteria > Hyphomicrobiales > Parvibaculaceae > Pyruvatibacter > Pyruvatibacter sp. HU-CL02332. Next base: position 2,122,340 of record NZ_BAABWK010000001.1, on the reverse strand, counting down.
AAACTCACCCTGACCCTGGCTCACTGCACAAGTAACGGATGTGCCTCTCAGGAAGAGTGGGACTATGGCAGTGCTGATGCCTTCCTCACCGACAATCCTCTGTTCACCTTCTCCGCGTCCAAGCCGATGTGAAAACGCATAAGCAGGCTCGACTGGCTGGCTAGCTCACCTGTGCATAGGCAACTGGGTGAGTTGGCAGGTTCAGGATTTTTGCTGCCTGCTCGGGGGTCGCAATTGGACGGTTGTAGCTTTTGGCTACCGCAACAACTTCTTCAACCAGCTCTACATTGGTTGGGCAGCGGTCACCGTCATAGGGCTCCAGACCAACCTGCACGTGACCGCCGCGCTTGATGGCTTCTTCCGCAAGGCCGCAGCCGACGCAATCATCGCCGAAGCTGGAGACCAGCCACGGCAGGGTGCACTCGCCCATCATGCCCAGATAGGCCTCAAGGCTGGCCGCAGAGGGCGGCAGCCCGAACGGCAGATCCATGGCGCCAAAGTAGAATTTCAGCATGCCGCCCGGAGGCATCTTGCCCGCCCGGTCATAGGCCAGGATGAATTTCAGAAAACCCGGTTCAAAAATCGAGATGCTGAGACCGATATTGAGACGCCGGCAGGTTTCCACGTAGTAGCGCGAGTCGCGCATATCATTGCGGTAGAGATAGGTGCTGGGTGCAAACAGGCCGTCTTCTCCCATGACTGACGCGTTGAAAGTGCCAGGGTCACACAGCCCCTGAGCCAGCAGGCCTTCCTTGGCCATCTGTTCCACATGAGCGTAGCGGGTTTCTACAGAGACACCTTCCTGCCCGACCGGCATTGTGGGTGTCAGGATGGCATCGCCGCGAACTTTGAGAAGTTCACGCCAGGGCCGCGCATATTGCTCCGGGTCCAGAACACCCGTGCCGCCAATGATGGGCTCCTGCGTATGATTGTGTATCAAGGCAGCGCCGGCTTCCATACAGGCCACAGCATCGTGCAGAATTTCGTCGTCGCTATAGGGAACAGACGGATTCTTTTTCTTGCTGGTTGAGCCGTTCAATGAGGCTTCGATGATCAGCGGCAAGCCCGCAACATTGGTTTTTGTCAATTTAGGTTCCTGCTGGTCCTGCGTCCGTTCTGCGGCAAATCCCGATTAGGCAGATGAGACCACACACACCTGCGCCAGACAAATGATCCGGTTGCTATTTGGCCGGGATGCCGCATACCGTTTGCATATCAACTCTCCAATGCCCCCGCTTCGCCGCAAAGCGGGTGGCGGCATAACAGTGTGCATCGGTTGCCCATGGGACGAAACACAAAGTCAACGAGGACCGGCGGGCGATCACTGTCCGTGGATCAGTTGCAGTCCCTCGACAGCATGGAAGGCCTTGTCCTTGTAGAAGAAACGGCAACACCTCGCGGGTTTGCCAGACTGCCCAAGGGCGACCTGATCTATGCTGTCTATCCGGGCTTGCTTGTTGCGGCCACCATTGGACTGGCGTCAACCTGGCTGGCGACGCGCTATGATGCGCCCGTCATGCTCTTTGCCCTGCTTCTAGGGATGGCATTCCACTTTCTGCATGAAGACGGCCGGTGTCTTGCGGGCATCGAGTTTGCCTCGCGCACGGTCCTGCGGATTGGTGTGGCACTTCTTGGCGTGCGCATAACCCTCGATCAATTGGCCGGGCTTGGCACTGCGCCGGTTGTCATTGTGCTGGGTGGCGTTGCGACCACGATTTTTCTTGGATGGGCGTTTGCCAGAGCCTTGAGACTGCACCCTACATTTGGTGTCCTCTCAGGTGGCGCGGTTGCCATATGCGGCGCGTCTGCGGCGCTGGCGATTGCATCGGTCCTGCCCAAATCATCCCGACTGGAAGCAGATACCATCCTGACCGTGGTTCTGGTGACGGCTTTTTCCACAGTGGCCATGGTCGTCTATCCGATTTTTGCGGAGTCGTTCGGCATGAGCCATGCCACCGCGGGCATCTTTCTGGGCGGCACGATCCATGACGTGGCTCAGGTGGTGGGCGCGGGCTACACGATATCTGACGAGACGGGTGAAATAGCGACTTATGTCAAACTGCTGCGGGTCGCCATGCTGCTTCCCGTTGTCTTCATCATTGCGGCTGTTGTCAGCAGCACCAGCGGACCGGTGGGCGAGAAGCGCGTCCAGATACCTTACTTCCTGATCGGCTTCGCGGTTCTGGTCCTGGTCAACAGCACCGGCACGATCCCAGAGGACATCCGCACTGTCACAGCGGATGCGTCGCGCTGGTTTCTTGTGACTGCCATTGCAGCGCTGGGCATGAAAACATCGCTGCGGCAGGTCTTTGCCGTGGGCTGGAAGCCCATCGGGCTGGTTGCCGTTGAAACCGGCTGGATCTTTTTGTTTGTGGTCGCAGGTATCTATCTTCTGGCCTAGGTGGCACGCAGACACCGAACCAGAGACCGGTTGCCCAGCATTGCGCTGGCCAACCGGTTTTTCCTGGCGTCTAGAAGAGCGAGTAGTGCTGGCCGCCATCGATCACGATGTTCTGGCCCACGATGAAGCGCGCGAGCGGACTGCAGAGGAACGCCGCCAACGGCGCCAGGTCATCAGCCTCGCCAATGAAACCTGCAGGAATGTGGTTGTTCGCCATGAAGTGTGGGCGCACGACCTCTGGGTCCCGCTCCAAACCGAACGCGTCCGCATAGTCCTTCATGATTTCGCTCGCTCCTTCCGTCTGGAACATGCCGGGCAAGAGGTTGTTGAGCGTGATGCCATGTTTGGCGATTTCGCGGGACACGCTGGCTGTGTAGTTGATCAGCGCCGAGCGGGCCGGGCCTGACATCAGACGCCAGATCATCGGATTCTTGGCCGAGAACGTGGCGATGTTCACGATGCGGCCCCAGCCCTTGTCCTTCATCGCCGGAATATAGTTGCGCATGATCTCGATGGGTCCGATCAACGCCGTCTCGACGGACTCCCGCCACATCTCCGGCGTCACCTTCAGAAAGTCGCCGTTGGGTGCCGGCGGCTTGATCGTAATGGCCAGGATGTCTGGGTCCGGGCAGGCTGCGAAGAGCGCCTGACGGCCTTCTTCTTTCGATGAGTCAGCCACCACCGGCGTGACGCTGGTGCCGTATTTTTCAGAGATTTCCTTTGCCGCTGTCACCAGTCGCTCTTCGCGGCGCGCGGTGATGACCAGGTCGACACCAGCCTCGGCCAGCCGCTCCGCTGTCGCCCGTCCCATACCGGCACTGCCGCCAGCCATGATTGCCTTCTTACCTTTGATTTGCAGGTCCATTTCCTGATCCTCTTCTTTCGTCCGTCTGTACAAAGAATATTGTGAGTTACGCGCTACTTGGTTCGTGCGGGCACGCCCTTCTGCTCCAGCCGCCAGCGCAGGGTGTCCACCCGGTCCTGGCCGAAGAACGGCTCGCCTTCGAACACCATGGTGGGAACGCCCCAATGTCCGGCGGCCTCCAACTGGGCGTGGTGGTCTTCGACCTGGGCCTTTATCTCTTCGGGCTGGATGGCGGCTTCCATGTCCGCAAGATCAAGGCCGACCTCTGCAGCTGCTTTCGCAAGATGATCGCCCTTATCCCAATCGAGGGTGCCGCCCCAGATCACGGCTGATGCCGCGCGGGCAAAATCAATGCCCTTGCCACGGCGCTCTGCCTCAACGCCCAGGCCAGTGAGCCGCCAGATGCGGGGCTGATCCTCCGACACCTCGAAGGTCTCCCTGTCCTGAACAATCGGGTCCGGCTTAGGCCAGGTCATCGGGAGGCCCAGAAGCTCGGCCCGACGCAGTGAATCCATGACGATGTAGCGCGGGCGCTTCTTGTCATTCGCATCAAACACAGATGCCTTGTCACGTATGGCGATTGGCATCACCGGGCGCAGGGCCACGGTTACGTCAAAGTCCGCACGCAGGCGCAGCAGGTCCGGCGTAATCAGATAGGAGTAAGGGCTTCTGAACGACCAGAAGACGTCAATGTTCGCTGGCATATCTGCGTTCCTTCCTTTGGTGTTTGGTTTGATCTACGGGCGCCGTGCGGCCTGTTCGGCCAACATCTTGCTGGCCACGCGCTCGGCAACCATCACGCAGCCCAGATAGGTGTTGCCCGTCGGGATGGTGGGCATGACGGAGGCATCGGCCACCCGCAGGCCCTGGATTCCGTGAACCCGGCAATCCGCATCAAGCACCGGTCCCATGGGGCAGGTACTGGTCATGTGGTAGTAACTCAGGGTGAGACGCTCCAAGGCCTTGCTGACTGCATCAGGGGCTGTGAGATCATGGGGCTCTGCAGGCTGGCATCCCAGCTCCTGGGCATGGCTTGACCGTTCCCACGCATCGATCCGGTCGAAGCCGTGGCGAAGGCGCTCGGGCGCATCGTCAGGCAGAGGCGGTGCCGTGATGACTGGATCGGCATCCAATGTATCGCCCAGGCGCACGCTGCCGCGTCCGCTGGAGCGCATGAGGAAGACGGCCATCATGAAATCTGTCTGATCATCCGTCGGTGCAGGGGCAATGGGGAAGGCGTGATAGTCCACGTCTGTTCCGTTGGAGGCACCCACGAGCACTACCTGAGCCGGGCCGCCAACCCCGCCGCGCGGTCCGTCATGGCGATAGGGAATGCCGGGGCCCAAATGATCACTCATGGTGGCGCCGACAGGAAGGTCTGCTTGGAGCTTGATGTGGTGCTGCGACAGCTGATCCGCGGGTCCAATACCTGACCGCAGCAATACAACAGGCGAGGAGATGGCACCTGCCGCCAGGATGACTTCATCTGCCTCAACATGTTCGCCCGAGGTCAGGATGACGCCTGACGCACGACCGTTTTCCACTGCAATGGTTCCGACCTCCGCATTGGTACGGATCGTCAGGTTTTCCCGGGCACGCACCTGCGCCGTGAGATAGGCTAGGCTTGTGGTCAGCCGTTTGTCGTTTTCGTCAATCGTGACGGGGAACACACCAATGCCGGGGAGCTGCGACGGGTCATTGACGTCATGGACCGCTGCCTCACCATGATCGACCAACGCATCATAATAGGTGCGCTGAGCATGGCTGAGTTCGTCACGGCGCCACCGGCGGACCGACAGAGGCCCGGCATCGCCATGAAGGGGCGACGCGCCGAAATCCATATCGCGCTCGGCGGCAATGAATGTATCAGCCACATCCTGCCAGCCCCATCCGTCAAGGCCTGCTGCGGCCCAGCCGTCATAGTCGCCTGGCAATCCGCGCAGGGTGGCCAGACCATTGACGGCGGAGGTGCCACCGATGAGGCGCCCCTGCAGCATGGGGATGACGCCGGACTGGGTCGCCATGACATTGATGGCGATGGGGGTCGCACCTGACCATGCGTCTGCTGCAAGGGCTGGCTCAAGAACGTCAGTGCCGTAGGTATCATCGTCCGGGCCGGTTTCAAGAAGCGTGACGGACAGGTCCGCGGCCTCGCTGAGGCGCGCCGCAAGCACAGTGCCCGACGTGCCGCCGCCGACAATGACGATATGTCTGTTTTTCTGACCCATCGGGCGTCTCCGCAAAATAGCTGACCGTCTGAAGCGTAATTAGGTACCGTAACCTATATTTAGGTTGTATAACCTAATTCGTCAACACACCCTTCTCAGGGTATTTGGGAGACTCGCTGTTTTATGAAATCGCGCGCGAAGACTGCGGACCGGATTCTTGAAGCCGGACGCCGGATGTTCAACGAGAAGGGCTATGCCTCAACGACGTTGACGCAGATCGCACTGGCGGTAGGCATCTCGCAGGGAAACCTCACCTATCACTTCCCTACCAAGATCGACCTGGCGACAAAGCTGCAGGATCAGGCACGGCTGCGGACGAAGTCGCGCCGGGCCAGTCTCAAACCGGGCACCATTCAGGATGACTATGTGGAGCATCTCCTGTTTGGGATGGAGATCACCTGGGACAATCGGTTTTTGCTGCGAGACCGTGCGCTTCTGGCGGACCTTGCGACAGCCAACCAGCCTAACGCTGAAGAAGTGGCGGATTATCAGGAACTCGAAAGCCTGCTTAGACGGATCAAGAAAGATGACTTGTTCCGACGCGACCTGTCGATTGATCTGGATGTGCTGACCCGGTCGCTGTGGATCATCAGCCGTTACTGGATGGATTATCTGCGCGATTCAGAAGGGCTGCAGCAGATTACCTGGTCGGACCAGGAACGCGGCATCCAGCAACACTTCGCGGTCCTGCTCCCCTGCCTCACCGCATCCGCCAAGCGCGACTTCGAGGCCGCGCTCGAAAGCGCGTCAAACCAACCGGCGCTGCGGGAAGCAACCGGCTAGGCGGATTCCATTAGGTGGTGGCGCTCGGAGACTGGATTCCATCGAGGCATGAATGCCTCCGTGGCCGTTCGCCTTGGTCAAAGTCTGGCGTTGCCCGCTGTGCCATGAGACCCCTACTTGCCGTTCGTTGCTATTAAAACGAGTGCCGGATACGGTTATTGCGATCAACAATTGACGTGGGCGCATTGCTCACTGGCTTGATCTCTTAGGGGGAATGACGATGATACGCTTCGCATACAGAATAAGTAACAGTGTACTGGCCCACATGAATAGGGCATGGAAAGTGGTCATTCTGGCATTGAGTTTCTTTGGCCTGGCCGCACTGCCTGCGACTGCTCAGACCAATTCTCCCGAGCCGTATTTGCTCATCATATCTGTGACGGCTGAAAGTACCACGTTGGGCAGCGACGCGGATGAGGTCTATTTCTCGTTCAGTAATGGCGAACGCCATCCGGCAGGCACCAAGGCGATCCTGTCCGGCGAAACGTGGGAACCACATTACTTCACGAGCGCTGCTGAAGAGCTGAGCGTTTCTTTGATGGAACGCGATATGCTGGGTGCCGACGATGTCATCGGCACATTCAAGATCACTCCGGACAACGCATATGGTCGGTTTACGGAACGCATGGTTGGCGACTTTGCGTCTTACATCGTGATCTTTGAAGTGCGGCGCTAGGTGATTTTCATCACCTAGCTTTGCCCGTTCCTGCTTACTTTGGCTATCGAAGTGCGCGTGCGGGAATCCACATGCTCTTAACGCGGTCGCTGTCGTCCATTGCCCATTCAATTTCCTGGGCGGTGCACTGCAGCGGCTCGTTAAGCGGCTCGTCCGCCAGTATGTTGGTGCAAAAGTCCGGGTAGTCGCGAGACGGGTAGGAAAATTCAGCATCACTGCCATCTTCCTTGAGCGCATCTGCCACCCGTTGATAGAACGCCTTTGCCTCGTCGGCGCCCGTCAGGCCAACTGGCTGGATTGCCAGATCAGTCTTTTTGTCCGATGTGATTTCCCAGTTATCAGTGCCTGAGGCACTGGAATACCCAGCGTTGGCTCCGCCGGCCGGCCGCCGAAGGACCTCCGGGTCCGCCTGAAGTATCCGGCTGCACAGCAGCTTCAACGATTTTTTCACTTCGGCGGTGGCTGCGACCAATTTGTCGTCGGCGTCCTGAACCCTCACGACGGCTACTCGGCTTTGTGACCATTGATTGATCAGGTCAGCGCTGTGCTGCGTCAGGCACCGGAACCGCCAGTCTTCCGAATTCAGATCAGCGGGGCGATGCAGCTTCCACGAAATCAGATCCATGCTGTAGTGCCATTCGATCTTCTCTGTACCGCATTCAGAGCCGACTGGCTCTGACCGCTGGACATGAGACGCTGAGTAAGTGTCCCCGACCATGTGCATGAAGTTTCCGAATTTCCGGGCGCTCTGGTCTTTGTCCTTGTGAGCAAGAGAGACGCACAGAAACTGCGAGGCATTGAGAAGGATCTTGTTACGAACGCCCTGATTGGTGTCGTAGGCATAAATATCTACATCAAGCCGATTTGGCATTAAGTCACTTTCAGGTAGCCGCGTCGCTTTTGCGAGGGCTTCCTGATCAGATTTTGCGTCAGTGTATATCGGTGCCGTTGGATTCGGACTGCCATGGATCGATTGAGCAGCGATGCGAGTCGTAGAGATATTGCGCTGCTTGCCGTAGGAACCCGGTTCCACCCGCTGCTTGAGCATCTGAAATGAAGAGAAAGTAAGGTAGTCGGGTTCAACTACGCCTTTGGCCATCTCTTCCAGGACATCATCGGAAAGTTCAACGCCGTATTTGGCGACACAAATTCGGGCGCCGTCGGTAATCGATTTTTCGTGATTTTCCGGCGTATAGGCGGCTACAGACGTGACAGGTCCAAACGCAAGCGCACCAATGAGCGGGATCGCAAGCGGACGCAAATTGTGCAGAGGGAATAAGACCATGGTGTTTCCTTATGTTGCGTGCCGTATCTGGCCAGGCAACGCGCTTCTTTTGTGACCATCGGAAGTATCGACCAAAACGGACGCGACGTATGCCCCCAGACTTCCTCCAAGAATCAGGAGAGTCAATCTTAAGACGTAGACGGACGATGAAACGATCAAGGTCCACTGAGGAGCAGACCGTCGAGACCCTGCGAGAGCAGGAGAGCGAGGTGAATGCCTTGTTCATCGAACCAGACTTGCCCTGGAAAGATGAATACAACGAAAGCTTCAGCACGAATCTACGTGGCGGACGGATGAATGGGGACCCGTTCAACGATCTTTGGGATGCCGCATCCTCATCGCGCGGGCGGTGCCACTACAACCCTATGCGTCCCCATAGGTATCCTGGCGGCAAGCCACCAGCACCTGCAGCCATCTCGCTGGCCAACCTGGCTCCTTTTTGAGAAGTCCAATCAGTTGCACAAGAGGCGATCGCGCTGCATGGGCCTCGCCAAGAGACCTGATCAAGGCTACGCTCAAGATCACCGCTCCTATTTGAAAGCTATCCAATGACCACCAAATCTCGTCTGACGATCAATCGCCGTCTTGCCCTTGGTGGCGCATTGTCATTGCCGCTTGCAACATCCGCATGGGCAAGAACCGAAGTGTCATTGCCGCAAGACGCATGTCTTTCGGGACAGTCTCGCGTGAAAGCAAATGTCTATGAATTCGATTTGGACGGTAAGCCTGTTGAGTGGGACTATCCCTCCGGCAAAGCCTCTTCCAACGGATTGACCCTGAAAGGTCTGGGTTTGCAGAGGACCAGGTCTGAAAAGCAAACGAATTCAGGCTTTACAGATACGTCGGCGCTCGCTGACCGTTTTCTAAATATGGGCGAGTATGTTGACTGGCACCCAACGTCGTTGTGGGCGCTTCAATTTGGCGCAAAAGCCGCCATCGCCCTGGAACGCGATGAAGATGTCACAGCGGCGACTGAGATTTCGGATCAATTTTTTGCATACCAGCGGGTCGGGGGCGTGTACCCCTGCATGCTGAAAAAGGTTTCCAGTGATCGTGACTTCAGCGCGTTCATCAAGCCAGGGCAAGACTACTACATGGTGGACTACCATGCGCTCAGTACACTGAAGGATAATGACAGTGTCAGTAGCAGCGAAGACCATGGCGAAAAACAGAAGCGTCGATATGGCTACCAGCCCAAAGCCCTTTTTGTCTCCGCAGACGGAAAATTGAAACCTCTGGCGATTTTGGTCCGCCGTGGAAACAAGGCGGAACTTGTTGAGCCAGGAGATCCCAACTGGCAAATCGCGAAATTCATCGTCCAAAATGCTGACTTCAACCAGCATCAGTTGGTGGGACATTTGGGACGCACGCATCTTTGGATGGAAGCACTTGCCGTTTCGACCGGTATTTGCCTTCCGAAAGAGGTTCACCCGATCAGCAAATTGTTGAGGCCGCACCTTGAAGGCACCATCAACATTACGGATTTTGCGACGACCGACCTCATCAACATAAGCCCACAAAGGAACAATGGCGGAATATTCGATCACAACTTTACGGGCACGATGGCGTCCAACATTCAGCACATCGCTGAAGAGGTCTTCGGTCTTTATGATCAAGGCAAACTAAATTCAGATCCGCAGCTGGCCAAAAAGGTTAGCAACCTCTTCAACGAGAATATTTTCCCGCGTGAAATTACGAACCGTGGCGTTGGGCATTTCAGGACGGAAAAAATTAGTCGTGACGGTGAATCTTCCTCACCGCTGATCGATATTGATGTTCTACATGCCTATTCAGGCCCCGAAGGGACCGATGGACTCGATTTTTTCTATCCGTACCTGGAAGATAGTACCGTGCTGTGGAATGCGATCACGGATTGGGTTTGCCGTTATGTGTCGGCCTATTACGCGACTGATCTTGATGTCGAAAATGACTGTGAAATTCAGCTTTGGGCTCAGACAATTGTCAGGGACGGGAAAATTCCAGGCTTTGGCGAATACCAAAATGGGCGCACGGCCGAAGGCAAAATTTCGACCCGCTCCTATCTTGTTCAAGCTGTCTCTGAGATGATTTTCACAGCGTCTGCACAACACTCGGCCGTCAACTTTCCGCAAGCCGACTTTGGCCCTGTCATGCCTGCTGGCCTGTATCATGACTACTTTGGAGATGAGCCCGGAGCGCTGTCGGACTACCTTCCTAGTACACAGCATTTTACGGAAGTTATGGAGTTGTGGAGCGTGCTATCAGCCTCACAGTACACGACGCTCGGCAAGTACCATGACAACACGTCGTCAGGAAAGAAGCTGAGGTCCGTCAATGACTATTTCGACAACAAGTTCGTACGCGATTCATTGAAGCACTTCCGCCGCACTTTGGAAGGCATTGAAGAGTCGATATCAGAACGTGGGGCGGTCAATGGGTATCGCTACGACTATCTGCAACCGTCATTGATTCCCCAAAGCGTAAACGTTTGACCGGAGTGGCTCCGCTTGTCTCCGCCCTGGGGGCTTGCGCTGTCTAGTTGCCTTCGCCGCTTGCGCCCAACTGGCGCAGGCTCAAGGCCTGACGGGCTGTTCTTTCCATCATGCAGAAATCCCCGGAAATGAGGGATACTGTTCCGCCTTTGAAAACATGGCTCAAGGGACAGTAGCTCTGGACAAATTTGTTCCACAGGCGCTGCGCGTCGCGTAATTGCGTTTTCTGCTGGTCCGTGTCCAGCGATTCCATGACTGCGCGATAGTCCTCGTTGAGGAGGACGTCCCAAGCTGCAAACTCACGGTCGATGCACTGACGCATGGCAGCCGTTGTACCATTCTCCGGGCGGGCCATGCACTCATCTGTATACGTATTGATGCATGTCGTTGCGTCACGCCCTTCGCTTTCTGCCGCATCTAGGCAGGCCCCGATCGCGATGCCAGCTTCCGCATCAAGCATTTCGTTGTCTTCATCGCTGTTGCCGTGCATGGGAGCTATGGGGTCTTCGCCTGCAAACCTATCATCTGCATCCATCTGTGCGTCGGCTTCATTGGCCATTTCAAACAGCGTCTGGATGTCCCCCTGGCATTCAGGCAGCACCTTTTGCCATTGCGCTTCGCCAACCAGACACTCATTGGCCTGTGTATCACCGCATATGTCCGAAAAGTTCTGCAGGCATTTCTCTTCAAGCCCTTGGGCGAAGCCTAGTGTGGCGAAGGCTGTTGCGAACAACGCACCGCATAGCGTGGAGATAACATGTCGCATCGGCAATCACCCTTGTGTGTTCCTATTGGCGAAGAATCACGACTTAAAGATCAACCGCGACCATCAGAGAAAGACCGTGCATCCATTAAGGACCAGCGGTCAACTGCGAGCACGAAGCAAGCAAAGCTGGCGTCGGACACGAAGTTCTCGCTCACAGCAACTGCAAGTATTTAAGGGCCAAGCTATGGGAATGGTGCCCGGGGGCGGGATCGAACCACCGACACTGCGATTTTCAGTCGCATGCTCTACCAACTGAGCTACCCGGGCGAACCTGGCAAAGTGTCCTGATCGCGAATGCTGATCGGACGTGTTTTCCGCGTGAGGCGGAGCCGGTTGGAAACCGGAGCCAAGGCGGCGGTTTATAGGCAAATCCTGAGGTTAAGTCCAGTCATCGTGGTGCGATTTTGAGATCGTCTTTGGCGGGTGGGTCTGGAGGCCTCGATATGGATTTGAGCGGGCTAGTGCTTGGTCTCGGTTTCGCTCTGGGCGGCGGCCATATCCCACTCATCGGGCGGTTCCACGGCGGGAATGGCGTAGTGGCCCCCCAGCCAGCGGTTGAGGTCCACGTCAGCGCAGCGCTTGGAGCAGAAGGGGCGGTATTCCGTCACTATCGGCTTGCCGCAATTTGTGCATTTGGCCTTGGACACAGGGTTGGACATTGAAAGCCTGCCTACGCCATGACCGCCACGTCGATGTGGTGGCGGCGGGCGCCTTCCACAGCCGTAAGCGTAACATCCACACCCAGACGGGCGCGCAGTTGCGGCATCAGGCCTGAATCTTCAAGCCAGGTGACAATGTCCGGTGCTGTATGAAGTGACAGGGGCTGGCCGGGGTTTTCAACGGCGGCGGCTTCCGCGGCCCGTAGCGCTTCATAGGCGACTGTGGCCCGGGTCTTGTTGGCGTCGCGCCGGATAGGGTCCAACAGCAGACGGTCCAGCGGTTCGCGGACGCGCTTGCGGGTCATCTCGACGGTGGAAAACTCCGTCATCGGAAGAATCTGGGTTGGCGTGCGGTCACCCTCGAAGCCTGCTTCAAGGCGCGCCACAACCTCTTCCTTGTGGGCGTCTTCGGCCAGATGGATGAAGTCGATGATGACCAGCCCGCCGACACCGCGCAGGCGCACCTGACTGGCAATGGCGTCCGCGGCTTCCATGTTGATGCGGTGACTGGTCTGCTCAAGATTGGTTGATGCTGTGAAGCTGCCAGAGTTCACGTCCACCGCCGTCAGCGCTTCGGTGCGTTCCACCGTGATCCAGCCGCCGGACGGCAGATCCACACGAGACGAAAGGGCGGTCTCGATTTCGGCGTCCACGCCGTGCTCGGCAAACAGCGGCTTGCGGCTGGTGTGGTGCTTGAGACGATCTGCATAGCCGGGCATCACCGCGTCGCAATAGGCGCGCGCTTTGACGTAGGCATCGGCGTCATCGATCAACACCGACTTTGTGTCTTCATTCAGATGGTCACGCAGGACGCGCTGCACGGGACCGAGTTCCTTGAACACGGTGGCGGGGCCATTCATGCCCTTGGCGCGCTCTTTGACTTCGCGCCAGGTTTCCAGCACATGGCGGGCATCGCGCTCGACGGCGGCTTCGTCTGCCTGCAGCGCTGCGGTGCGGACGATCCAACCGGCCTTGGCGAGATCCTCGCCGGTTTCGCTGGCAGCAACATCGGCGCCGACACGCTCGACCAGCTCGGTCAGGCGGGCGCGGTCACCTTCATCTTCAATGCGGCGTGACAGGGCAACGCCGGGCTGATGGGGCACAAGGACCAAGAGGCGTCCGGGGATGGTGACATTGGCGGACAGGCGCGGTCCCTTGTCGCCGATCGGGTCCTTCAGAACCTGCACCAGAACCTTTTCGCCTTCGCGGACGCAGTCATTGATGCGGGGCATCTTGCCTGCATCGCGCAGTCCCATGAGTTCGCACAGGCATTGTGCTTCCCGCACGCCGAGGAAGCCGGAGCGCGGCAGACCAATATCAACAAAGGCAGCCTGCATGCCCGGGAGCACGCGCTCGACCCGGCCGATCATGAGGTTGCCGACCAGGCTGGCACCCGTCGTGCCGCCGGAGCACGGACCATGGGCGCTGTCATCGACGCTACGTTCGATCACCAGATCGCGCAGCATGCCGTCGTCAACGAGCGCGACGCGCGTTTCGCCGATGCCGACATTGATGAGAATTTCATCGCTCATGGAAGGTCTAAGACTCACGAATTTGTTTCAGCCCAAGTCTAGGCTGCAATTAAGGCAAAATACCAGTCAGGCCAAATCTGGCGGCGGATTAGTCGCCGGAAGACGCGACGTAACCGGCCCCGGTCAGCATATTGACGGTTTCCGCCAGAGGCAGACCAACAATGGCTGTGTAAGAGCCCGTGATTGACGGGATGAACGCCGATGCACGGCCCTGGATGGCGTAGCCCCCCGCCTTGCCCTGCCATTCCCCGGACGCCAGATAGGCCGTCACTTCAGCGTCACTCAGACGCTTCATATGGACCCGTGCCTCGACCACCTGCGCGGACACCTTGCCGCCGGGGGCCAGAAGACACACGCCGGTGAACACCCGGTGGGCACGGCCAGACAAAAGCGCGAGGCACTGGCGGGCCGATGCTTCGTCTTCGGTCTTGGGAAGGATGCGACGTCCAACGCCAACCACGGTGTCGGCTGCGAGGACGAAAGCGTCAGGGTGACGGGCTGCAACGGCGTTTGCCTTGTCGCGGGCCAGCCGCAAGGCATGGGGCCGCGGCAATTCAGTCTTGGCCGGGGTCTCGTCGATATCTGCGGGGTCTACACTGTCCGGGACGATGCCGGCTTGCGCGAGCAAGTCCAGGCGGCGTGGCGATGCACTTGCCAGAACCAGCTTCGCTGCCTTTGGGGGCGCGCGCAGGGGGGAGGCACGCATGATCGCGCCCTCACTCTTACTTGTAGCGATAGGTGATGCGGCCCTTGGTGAGATCGTACGGCGTCATCTCAACCAGCACCTTGTCGCCGGCCAGCACGCGAATGCGGTTCTTGCGCATTTTGCCTGCGGTGTGGGCGATGATCTGATGTTCGTTCTCAAGCTCCACCCGGAAGGTGGCATTGGGGAGCAGTTCAACGACTGTTCCTGGAAACTCGAGCAGTTCTTCTTTTGCCATTATGGCCTTTCCAGCGTCTCAACAGATTGGACAGGCGGAAGGCCAGCAAATGCGGCCCTCAACGCGTATGTCCGTGAATTGGGCCGGAGAATGGGCATTCGGGCCGGCAAAATCAAGATGGCAGCACAATCAGGCGGCAGAACCGTTGACGCGACTCAAATGTTCCCTCAATGTTCTCATCAAAATGAGGGAAATATGACATGCAGGGAAGTTGCTGCTGCGGCGCTGTGAAATTCGAGCTGACCTCACCGCCATCCATGATGGGGACCTGTCATTGCTCGCGGTGCCGCAAGGTAGGCGCGGGGGCGCTGGTGTTCGTCAAGAAAGACGACATCAAGTGGATATCCGGACGTGATGACATTCAGACCTATGCGCCATCACCGCCCTACAAATATGCGCGGTGCTTCTGCAAGGTCTGCGGCACGTCACTGGGCGAAATCCTGTCCGACGAGGACAGCTTCCCAATTAACGCCCATGTGCTCGATGAAGATCCCGGTGTGCGGAATCACTTTCATGAGTTCGTGGCGGAGAAGCCTGCCTGGTACGACATCTGTGATGACGCCAAGCAGTTTGAAGGGCATCCGGTTCAGTCCTAGGCGGATTAACCGCTCGGTGTCGGGCGCCAACCGAACCGCTCTTTGATGCGGGCCATCAGGGCGTCACGGACTTCGCGGTAGGCATTGAGGCGTTGCTCACGGGAGCCTTCTGCCAATGTGGGGTCGTGGGTCGGCCAGTATTCAACGTCAGCGGCCATGGTGCGTGTCAGATCAACGGCACTGTGCTGCGCTTGGGGTGTCAGGGACACGATGAGGTCGAAGCTTGTGTCTTCGAGCTCGTCAAAACTGCGCGGTTTGTGCTTGGTGAGGTCGATACCCAGTTCATCCATCACAGCGATGACGAACGGGTCCACCTGCCCTGCCCGCACGCCGACGGAATCCACATAGACATGGCGGCCATAGAGCAGCTGCATGATGCCTTCCGCCATGGGTGAGCGGACGGCATTCTGGCTGCAGGCAAACAGGATTGCGTCTGGCAGGTCTTCGCCATTGGGCCCACGCATGGCGCCCTAACCCTTCATGTGCAGAACACAGATGAGCGTGAAGAGCCGGCGTGAGGTGTCGTGGTCGATGGTGATCTTGCCGTCGAGCCGGGCCGTCAGAAGCTCCGCCCCTTCATTGTGCAGGCCCCGGCGCCCCATATCGATGGATTCGATCTTGGACGGTGACGCAGACCGGATGGCCTCGTAGTAGCTTTCGCAGATCAGGAAGTAGTCCTTGATGATCTTCCGGAACGGCGAAAGGGAGAGAATCACCTTGCCGTGAGGATCTTCCGCCTCGTTGCGGATATCGAACACCAGCCGGTTTTCCTCAATGGCAAGATGCAGGCTGTACGGCCCGCCTTCGCTGCCGACAGGCGCAAAGGTGTTTTCTTCCAGCAGATCAAAGATTGCGACCTTGCGCTCATGCTCGATCTCCGGCGTCCGCCGCACGACGCTGGCCTCGTCGAGCACAATAGATGCGATCCGCTTGGTCGGATCGGGCGTCTGCTCGGATGTGGGTTCGTCAGTCATGGAAGGACCAGAAGAAATGAAGTGCGCTCGCAGTCTATGCGTTCCGGCGCACATAACCTAGTGCGCCGCTAGGTAAAGGAGGCATGTCGGCCTCGCGCCAATGCTGCCTACCGATTGAGACGGATCGACACCGAACGACCGTGCGCCTCAAGACCTTCTGCATCGGCCAATGCGACGGCTGCCGGGCCAATACGGCCCAGACTGTCTGCGTCACATTTCACCAGCGAGGTGCGTTTCATGAAGTCGAGCACGGACAGGCCAGATGAGAATCGAGCAGAACGGGCCGTCGGCAGCACGTGGTTGGTGCCAGCCACATAGTCGCCCACAGCTTCGGGCGTGTACCGGCCAAGGAAGATCGCGCCCGCGTGGCGGACCTTGTCGGCCAGCGGGTCAGGATCAGCCACCGCCAGCTCCAGATGCTCCGGGGCCAAACGGTTCACCAGCGGAACAGCCTCGTCCAGAGAGGGCACGGTGATGATTGCGCCATAATCATGCCAGCTGGCGGAGGCTGTGTTCTCACGCGAGAGCTGCTTGAGCTGACTGGCCACGGCTGCTGCCACATCATCTGCACACTGAGCATTATCGGTAATCAGAATGGATTGAGACGACGGATCGTGTTCCGCCTGGCTGAGCAGATCTGCGGCCAGCCATGCGGGATCGTTCTCCCCGTCGGCGACAACGAGGATTTCTGACGGGCCGGCGATCATGTCGATGCCGACGGTGCCGAAGACCTGACGCTTGGCGGCGGCCACATAGGCGTTGCCGGGGCCAACGATCTTGTCGACCGGCGCAATCGTATCCGTGCCATAGGCCAGCGCTGCCACCGCCTGCGCACCGCCAATGCGATAGACTTCGGTGACGCCGGCAAGCTTTGCTGCGGCAAGCACAAGCGGGCTTTCCACACCATCGGGCGTCGGCACGACCATGACGACGCGATCCACCCCAGCCACACGGGCAGGAATGGCATTCATCAGGACGGATGAGGGATAGGCCGCGGTGCCGCCGGGCACATAGAGACCTGCAGCATCCACCGCAGACCAGCGGTGACCCAGCTCGACGCCTGCTTCATCGGTGAAGCGCATGGATTTTGGGAGTTGCTTGGCGTGAAACGCCTCGATGCGGTCTGCTGCCAGCTTGAGCGCGTCCAGCGTTTCAGCGGGCACATTGGCGGCGGCAGCGTCCAGACGATCCTGCGGGATGCGCAAATCATCGGCACCGGCAAGGCTGAGCCGGTCAAACTTGTTGGTCAGATCAATGACGGCCTGGTCACCGCGCGCGCGCACGTCTGCAATGATGGCGGCGACGTCAGTGTTGACGTCCACAGCCGTCTCCCGCTTGGCGGTGAGAAGCTCTGCAAACTGCGCTTCAAAATCGGCGCTACGCGCATCAAGGCGTCGGGGCTGAGATCGTCCGGTCATGTCAGTCACTTGGGTTGGGGGCGCTGGTAAGCGCGGGTCAGGCGTCTAGATCGTGTTCGGGCTTGGATGTGGTTTCCCACGGCTGCCCGATATCGGTCAAATGGCCCTCAAGGCACTCCACGTCCAGTGCAATCGTCCCGCCGCCGGCAAAATCAAATGTGATCGTGCCCGAAGGGTCCTCATCGCCACCGGTGGCCTCAAAGCGGATGGCGAGAAGCTCAACCACCGCGTCCTTGGCTTCCAGCCGGATATTCTGGGAGCGGACGGCCAGAACGTCGTCAAAATGCACGCCGGTGCGGATGCGCGAATGGCGTTTGGGACCAAGCTTTGCGGTGCCTTCTGCTTCCCAGCGGAACCGGTTGAAGACCGCTGCAAACCGCCGACGCTTCTTTTCATAGGCAAAATCACCCACCGCCGTCACGGCATCCTGGAGATGGGCGGACAGCACGGCGAGGTCTTGCTCGTCTTCGATGCGCAGCAGAAGCGGTTTCATGATCTATCCGGGCAACTATCCAGGAAGGCGTGAGATATCAGCACCACAGGCGGAGAGCTTGTCTTCGAGACGCTCAAAGCCACGGTCCAGATGGTAGACGCGAGAGATAATTGTTTCCCCCTCCGCTGCCAAGCCCGCAATGACCAGCGAGACCGACGCCCGCAGGTCCGTTGCCATGACGGGCGCACCGCGCAGGGATTTGACGCCGGAGACAATCGCCCGGTCGCCATGCAGGGACACGAGCGCACCAAGGCGGGCGAGCTCCTGAACATGCATGAAGCGGTTTTCAAAAATCGTTTCGGTCATCTGGGCATTGCCGTCGGCCATGGTCATCAGCGCCATGAACTGGGCCTGCAGGTCCGTCGGGAAGGCCGGGTATGGCTGGGTGACGATGTCCACAGGCGTCAGCGGTGTGCCTGAGCGGGTGATGCGGATGCCCTTGTCCGTGTGGTCCACGGTGACGCCAGCGGCTGACAGGGCCTGAAGGGCTGCTTCAAACAGGCTGGGGTCGGCGCCGGTGAGCGTGACGTCGCCGCCGGTCATGCCTGCGGCCATGGCGTAGGTGCCCGCTTCGATGCGGTCACAGATCACAGCCACTTCGGCGCCGTGCAGCTTGTCCACGCCGGTGATGCGCAGGGTGGAGGTGCCGATGCCGTCAATCTTGGCACCCATGGCGACGAGGCACTCGGCGAGGTTGGTGATTTCCGGTTCGCGGGCGGCGTTTTCGATCACCGTTTCGCCCTTGGCGAGGACGGCAGCCATGAGCACATTGTGGGTCGCGCCAACGGACGGCATGGAGAAACGGATTTCTGCGCCCTTGAGCCCGCCCTTGGTGCTGGCGATCACATAGCCCTTGTCGAGCTCGATGTCGGCGCCGAGTTTTTCCAGACCCTGAAGGTGCAGGTCCACGGGGCGGGTGCCGATGGCACAGCCGCCGGGGAGCGAGACATCAGCCTCGCCGCAACGGCCCAGCAACGGACCCAGGACCCAGAAGCTGGCGCGCATGCGCGACACCAGTTCGTAGTCGGCGTGGGTGCTTTCAATTGTCTTTGCGGTCAATCGAAGCGTGCGGCCGCCGGGGCGGTATTTAGTGTCGGGACCAAAGCCCGCCAGGCGCTTGGCCTGATCAGCACCCAAAGACAGGCGGCCTTCGGTGCGCGTTGTCAGTGTTTCCCACTCGCCGCTTGAATTCATCACGTCAATTTCGACGCCCAGCTCCGCCAACAGGCGCGCCAGGGTGGCGATGTCAGTCAGGCGCGGCAGGTTGGTGAGCACAAGCGGCTCATCAGTGAGCAGGCTGGCGATCATCAGCGGCAGGGCAGCATTCTTTGCGCCGGAAATGGGGATGATCCCATTCAGCTCATAGCCGCCGGTAAGCCTGATCCTGTCCATGACGCGTCCTTGCGGAAAGTGAGAAGTGGGCGATGTGCCGTGGGAATACGGCACGGGTGAGGCGCAAAGCTTAACCAAGAGGTCTTGTTGTCCGGTTAGCGCCTGGCCCATCAGTCCTGTTTTGTGGTGGGCTTGTCTGCTTCAGAGCCTGCTTCGGCGGCACGGGCCTTGGCCTGCTGCTTGCGGCGCTGCAGATTGGCCTTCAAGGCCGCCGCCTGACGGGCCTGACGGTCTGCAAAGTCATTGCCGTGGCGCGTATTGGGCGCACCGGGCTCGCGGCCGCTGGCACGGGTCTTTGATTTCATCACCATTTGGGTGTGTCCTGACGGTTCTACCCCGCAGGTTTCCTGCTCATGGGAGCAGGGTCGGGGCTGGATTGCGCGCGATCCTGCAAATGTGGCCGGGTCCGGTCAAGGGGGGATCAGCCAGACCTGTGCGCATGGCTTTGGCACCCGCCAGACGAGGTGCCCGCTGATTGTGGAAAAGCCCTATTGCAGCGCGAAACACCTTATGGCAGTTTCCGGCCTCCTTTGGGGGGCGTTAACCGAATTCTTCCGGTTTCAATGCAGTGTGCCCGCTCCAATGGTTAAGCCGCGGTAGCTCAGTGGTAGAGCGCACCCTTGGTAAGGGTGAGGCCGGGAGTTCAATTCTCCCTCGCGGCACCATTTTTTACCTCACGCGCGCAGCGCTCCGGTGGGGCGGCGCAATAAGCGCCGGCACCCGGTCGGGTGCTTGCGACGGGCAGAATACCCGTCGCCGAGGTCTTCCTCTCCGACTTGTTTTACCTCACGCGCGCAGCGCTCCGGTGGGGCGGCCCATAAGCGCCGGCGCCCGGTCGGGTGCTTGGGTTCATCCCTAACATTGTCACACGCGCCTAGCGCTCCGGCAGGGCGGCCCAATAAGGGCCGGCACCCGGTCGGGTGCTTGGGGGCCTGCCGGAGGGGTGCGGTTGAACGTGACGCCTAGCGACGCCAGCGTCCGGCAATCCAGACATAGCCGCCGGGGCGTTTGTCCCATCGACCGGCGACCCAGGTGCCCTTGGGGTTTGAGACCCAGCGACCACCGACCCACACATGCTTGCGGCCGTTCCAGCGCCAGTAGCCATCTGTCCAGACGGCGCGGGCATTGGGGCGTGCGGGACGTGTGGTCACAACCCGGCGTGTCGGCGGTGCGACACGCACAACCACATTGGCCTGGGCAAGGGTGATCTTGGCGGCCGCATGGCGTGGCGCGGCAGAGGCCTGCGACGGCGCAAATGTCGCCGCCGCCACAAGCGCGGACGCGGCCACAACCGCCGCAGAAAGAGCGCGTCGAGATACTTGAAGATAAGACGTCATGGCTGTTCTCCTGACTGAACGTGAGAGGCACACACGACATCTTCAACGGGTGGGGGGCAGGAGTCCGTCGAACCAGGCAAAATGCCATTTGCGAACGACACAAAAGCCGGTTCAACTGTCAGGCAATCTGCGATTGAATCTTGGGCGAGGAATATTGATGCTTACCGACTTGAATTTTGATGAGATAGACATCGGAGTTATCGACCGCTTGGTTGAAAACGGTGTGCCGGAGGGGCCGACCCTAGAATTCAAGCGAGATCAATACACTTGGGATCAAGACGGTCGGAAGGAGTTCTTGAAGGATGTGGTCTCTCTGGCAAATACCTTCGGCGGGCATCTGATTATAGGCGTTAGAGAAGAAGACGGTGTAGCGTCGGAAGTCACTCCTTTGACAATTCAAGACGTCGATTCCGAACTCTTACGGATGGAGTCTCTTATCTCCGATGGAGTTGAACCGAGGATCTCGGGAATCCGGCAGCAGTACGTGCGTGCCAATGAAGCCAAAGAAGGCGGCATTTTTCTTATACGGGTGCCACGAAGTTGGACACCGCCGCACAGAGTGAAGATAGCAAAGACCAGCCGCTTCTATGCGAGGAACTCCGCCGGTGTTTACGAACCCAGCGTCGAACAATTGCGCACACTCTTTACATATACTGCCAGTTCTCTTGACCGAGTGGTGGCCTTCAGAGCCGAGAGGCTCGCGTTGCTCGACGCTAACGATGGCCACATTCCCCTAGCGAAGGGCAAAGGTCGCTTTGTTCTTCACCTCGCACCGTTGGGTGGCCTGGCGGGACAGGTTCAGCAAGTTGACTTAGATCAGGTTTATTCCACGAGCCCGGAGTTGTGGCCTATCGCCGCTGACGGCCTAACTCCCAAAATCAATTTCCAAGGATATGCGAGTGTCCGTGGGGGACCCGAGTGTCATGGCTACACACAAGTATTTCGCAACGGTTCCATCGAAGCTACGAAGGTCAATGTGTGGCATGAACACGAAGGGAACCGCCTACTGTCCGCAGCAGCGTTTGACGAATGGCTAATGGAACCGACCGGAAAATACCTTGATGTGCTAAAGAAGATTGGTGTGCCCACGCCCATCTGCCTGATGGTTACGTTGCAGGGAGTACACGGCGCGGCGCTAGCCATATCCCAAGACCAGCGATGGAGTATCGGCTACCAACCTGTAACTCAAACCTCTTTGGAATTTGAACCGATAATCATTGAGCAATACGCGGATAGAGAAACTTATAAAACGGCGTTGCGCCCGGTTTGTGACGCGCTTTGGAACACCGCAGGCTACTCAAAGTCCCAGTACTTCGATGACCGAGATCGTTGGATAGGCCCTCCACGGTGAAACAAAAAAGCCCCGGCGGATTGCTCCGCCGGGGCTTTGTTTGTTGCGAGTGAAGCCTGCGGGTTACGCGGCTTCGTAGCCGAGGACGGCTTTGACTTCGAGGAATTCTTCGAAGCCGAACTCGCCCCATTCGCGGCCGTTGCCGGACTGCTTGTAGCCGCCGAACGGTGCGTTGACGTCCGGGCCGGCGCCGTTGAGGTGCACGTTGCCGGCGCGGATCTTGCCGGCGACTTCGCGGGCGTGGTTGATGTCGCCTGACTGGACGTAGGACGAGAGGCCGTACTCCGTGTCATTCGCCATCTCGATGGCCTGTTCTTCCGTCTCATAGGTGAGGATGGAAAGAACCGGGCCGAAGATTTCCTCACGGGAAATCGTCATGTCCGGCGTCACGTCTGCAAAGACGGTCGGGCGGACATAGAAGCCCTTGTTGAGACCTTCAGGACGACCCGTGCCACCGGCGACGAGTGTTGCGCCTTCGTCGATGCCCTTCTGGATCAGGTCCTGGATCTTGTTGAACTGAACTTCAGACACAACAGGACCGATGGTCGTTCCTTCCGCATGCGGATCACCGGCCTTGACGCCTTCAGCAGCTGCCTTGGCAACGGCTTTGACTTCGTCGTTCTTGGAGGCTGGTACGAACATGCGGGTTGGTGCGTTGCACGACTGGCCCGAGTTCATCATCACGCCCTGAACGCCACCGGCGACAGCAGCTGAGATGTCTGCATCTTCCAGAACGATGTTCGGTGACTTGCCGCCCAGTTCCTGTGCGACGCGCTTGACCGTGTCGGCAGCTGCCTTGGCAACCATGATGCCGGCGCGGGTTGAGCCCGTGAACGACACCATGTCCACGTCCTTGTGGCTGGAGAGCGGTGCGCCAACTGACGGACCGTCGCCATTCACCAGGTTGAAGACGCCTTTTGGCAGGCCTGCTTCGTGGAAGATTTCCGCCAGGATGATGGCGTTGAGCGGTGCTACTTCAGATGGCTTGAGCACCATGGTGCAGCCAGCAGCAAGTGCCGGTGCAACCTTGCAGACGATCTGATTGACCGGCCAGTTCCATGGCGTGATGAAACCGCAGACGCCCACAGCTTCCTTCTTGATCTGCGTGGAACCGCGGACTTCTTCGAACTGGTAGTTCTTCAGGATTTCAAGCGTGCTGCTGAAATGCGCAACGCCCATGGCAGCCTGAGCAGCCTTGGCCAGCCAGATCGGCGCGCCCATCTCAGTGGAGATGGTTTCAGCGATCTCGTCATAGCGGGTCTGATAGACCTCGAGGATCTTTTCAAACATCGCGATGCGCTCTTCGCGGGTCGTGTTCGACCATGCGGGGAACGCAGCCTTGGCAGCAGCGACAGCGTTGTCGACGTCTGCTTCCGAGCCCATGGAAATGGTGCCGCAAGGCTCTTCCGTGGCCGGGTTGATGACCTCAAGGGTCTTGGGGGTGGCGGGGTCGACCCACTCACCATTGATGTAGAACTGGAGGGCTTCCTTCACGTCTTTCTCCCGTGTTGTGCGCGAGGCCTGACTGTCAGGCGCGCGCCTATAGACAATTTCGTGTGCGGGCGGGCAGGCGGACATCCGCTTGCCCCAATTCCCCAGCAAAACCATCGCGAAACGGCGGATTTCCGCTCTTTTTGACGCTGGTTTCGCATCCCGGGGCGGACTCTGGCACGAAGCAATCCACGTCGCTAGTCCTGCGGACCCCTCAGATTCTGCCATAGTGACTCTTTTGCGCTCGCGGCGCGCGGCGCCTCCGCGGGGGCGGCGCAATAAGCGCCGGCGTGCCGTCGCACGCTTGGCTGCGGTGCAGCCTGGTGCAGCCTGGTGCACCTCCTCGCCGTATCCCCGGACTTGATCCGGGGTCCACTCGCATTCGCTACGTGGGAGGGCGTTGCGGAACTCTGCTCTTGCTTTGCACCAGCCATGCCCTGCTATCGGTTGGCCAATACGCGTGGCCGCATTAGCCTGCGCGAAACAAACAAGAGGTGATGGTGTGTTGGCGGCAAAGTGGATTTTTCGGATTGCAGGCATTTACGGCCTGCTGGTGATCACACCGCTGTTCTTTGCGGATACTTCACAGATGGCGGAGCCGGTTTATTATCTCGGCTTTGCGGGCATCGCGTTTGCGTTCCAGGTATTGTTTCTCGTGATCTCGACAGACCCTGGGCGCTACCGTCCGATCATGCCGGTTTGTGTGCTTGAGAAGCTCAGCACCCTGCCCTTCATCTATCTGTATCTGGTCGGGCGTGGCGACGAGCAGTTCTTCTTTGGTGGCATTGCGGATCAGGTTCTGGCAATTGCGTTCATCGTAGCGTTTTTGATGACGCCCAAGCGCGACGCCGCGTGATGGGGCGTGCCTAGAGGCCCTTCATCCACTCAATCATGTGAGCGGCGATTTCTTCGCCCTTGTCGTCCTGCAGGAAATGGCCACCGCCTTTGATGACTTTGTGGGGCTGGCCTTTGGCACCCTTGAAGCGCTTGGCAAAAACCTTGTCCTGACCGGCTGTGACCGGGTCGCTGTCTGAGAAGACCAGCAGCACGGGCGTATCAAGCGCTTCGAGTTTCTTCCACGCGGCCTGTCCCTTGGCGAGTTCGCTGGGCACCAGCCACGGCATGGCGCGCGGGCCCATCATGTAGGGCTCGTCCGGGAAAGGTGCCTGATAGGCGGCCACTTCGTCTGTGCTCAGCTCGTTGACCGTGCCGGACTGAAGGGTGGCACCGGGATTGAACTCGCGGGCAAAGCGGGCATGGGCGATCCAGTCCGGGAAGCCGTTGATCATGTCCATGCTGGTGATGGTGTCGCCCTTGGCCTTGGCCTTGCGGCGCATCACCCACTTGCCGATGAGCGACATGGGGAACGGGGCCGCGGGCAGGCCGGTATTGCCTGCGGTGATGGACGCAAAGCGCTGCGGGATTTCAGCAACGACGCGCAGGCCGATGAGGCCGCCCCAGTCCTGCACAAATACATTGATGCCAGTGAGATCGAGGCGCTCAACAAAGCTGCGCATCCATGCGACGTGGCCGGAGTAGCTGTGCATGTCCTTGGAGGTGGGTTTGTCAGAGCGACCAAAGCCGATCAGATCCGGTGCGATGACGCGATAGCCTGCGGCCACCAGCGGCGGGATCATCTTGCGGTAGAGGTAGCTCCAGCTGGGCTGGCCGTGGAGCAGCAGCACGATTTCGCCATCACGCGGGCCTTCATCCACATAGTGCATCTCGATGCCAGGCGCGACTTCCTGATAGTGCGGTGCAAAGGGCCAGTCCGGCAGATTGTCAAACCGGGCGTCCGGTGTGCGGATAACGGATGTGTTCGGCTGCGCCATGGCTGTCCCCGTGTCGTATGCGTTGGCAGTAAGCGGATGTGACATAGCACAGCCGCCATTCATTTGTGGATTGACTTTCCGCAGGCATTTGTTTTTATTATCCATATGGATAATAAAAGAAACAGTCCGGACCGAAAGCGCGGAAAGCGGTCAGCCGAAGCTGCTGACGAGACCCGCCGAGGCATTCTGGCCGCCGCCGGTCGGCATTTCGCGGCGGACGGCTTTGGCGCAACCAGCCTGCGTGACATTGCAGACAGCGCCGGCACGACCCATGGGCTGATCCGTCATCACTTCGGCACCAAGGATGACCTGTGGAAGGCCGTCGTCGATGACTTCATTGCGCAGGTGGCAGAACGCCAGTTGCCCCTGTTCGACAAGATCGATGAGGACGATCCGGTGGACCTGCTCAAGGCGTTCATCACGCAGTTCATGCGGCAGACGGCGGACATGCCGGAGGTTGCAAAACTGATGCTCAAGGAGGGCGGCGAACAAGGCCCGCATCTCGATTATCTGGTGGCGCGCATCCTGCCGGTGCACGAGCTGATCACGCCGGTGTTCGAGCGGGTGCAAAAGGCCGGATATCTCACAGAGCACGATCCGGAGTCGTTCTTCATCTTTCTGGTGATGCTCTGCTCGGTTCCCTTCGCTCTCGCACCCTTCACCAACAAGTTCTACCGCGATGACATCGCGGGCGATGCCGGCGTCGAGGCGCATATCAACCGTGTGCTGAGCACCCTGTTCCCCAAAACCACATAGACGCGGGCATCCAGTTCGAAGAAGGAAATGACAATGAGAAAGTTATTCATCGTGACGGCCGGCATCGTGGCCATTCTGATTGCGGGGATTGCAGTCATCTTCAGTTCGGGACCTGAGCTGCATGAGCCGTCCGACCTGTCCGACTTCATCGGCACGCCGGACAGCCCGATCATCATCAAGGACATTTCCGGACTTGAAGACCAGGTCATCATTGACCGGAACGTAGGCGTTGAAACGCGCGACGGCGTTCGGCTGTCCGCCAATGTCTATCGCCCGAAGCCGGAAGGGCCCTTCCCCGTGGTGATGATGCTGACCGCCTACCATAAGGACGAAGGCCCGAACCAGTATCCGGATTACATCCGCCGCAATGCGACGCCCGAATATAACATGGGCCAGATCAAAGTGAGCCCATGGACCCCCTGGGAAGGTCCGGACCCGGCCTATTGGGTGCAGCAGGGCTATGCGGTGGTGACGCTGGACAGCCGTGGCTATGGAAAATCCGAAGGCGTGGCCAGCGTGCTGAGCATGCAGGACCGGCATGACTTTCATGACGCCATCACCTGGGCCGGGACACAGGATTGGAGCAACGGCAATGTGGGCCTGACGGGGGTCTCGTACCTCGCCATCGCCCAATGGGTGGCTGCCAGCAGTGCACCTGAGCACCTCAAGGCGATCATGCCGTGGGAAGGCCAGAGCGACAATTATCGCGAAGTCCTGTTTCATGGCGGCATTCCGGAAACAGCCTTTACCGAGTTCTGGCTGACGCGGGTGCGCAGCAAGGCCAATGACATCAATCTGCCGCCAGCAGCGATCGTCAATTTTGCCGGTGAAAGACCGATGCTGATGAAGTGGCTGCAGGAAAACGTGATGCCGCCGTCAGGCATTGCGCTGGAGGAGATCACGGTCCCGGCTTTGATCGCGGCGAGCTGGTCTGACCACGGCATGCATACGCGCGGTTCGTTTGAGGGTTTCAAGCGCATCGGATCGCAGCAGAAGTGG
The DNA here is from genome assembly GCF_040362765.1 of Pyruvatibacter sp. HU-CL02332. NCBI lineage: Bacteria > Pseudomonadati > Pseudomonadota > Alphaproteobacteria > Hyphomicrobiales > Parvibaculaceae > Pyruvatibacter > Pyruvatibacter sp. HU-CL02332. The sequence goes on along the minus strand of NZ_BAABWK010000001.1, from coordinate 2,095,094 downwards.
CTCTACACGCACGGGCAGCCCAAATGGGACGTCTATTACAGCCCCGAGGCGCTGGAGATGCAGACGGCCTTCTTCGACCACTTCCTCAAAGGCGCGGACAACGGCTTTGACACCCGACCGCGCGTCCGGCTGGAGGTGCGTGACACGCTTGATACCTACAGCGTGCGCAGCGAAGACACCTGGCCCCTGCCCGCCACAGTGCTGACGCCGCTCTACCTGGATGCCGCCACAGATGCATTGGCTGACAGTCAACCTACGGACAGTGCCGTGAAGCGGTACGACGCCGTGGAGGGTGGTGCCGTCTTCCGCAAGACATTCAGCGAGGAGACGGAGCTGACCGGCAACATGAAGCTCAAGCTATGGGTTGAGGCTGAGGGGGCCGATGACATGGACCTCTTCGTGGCAATCCGGAAATACGATGCTTCGGGCGAGGAAATCACTTTCTATGCCAAGGCGAGCTACACCAAGGGGCCGGTCGCGCTTGGCTGGCTGCGGGTGTCGCAGCGTGAACTCGACCCGGATCGCTCGACCCCGGCGCAACCGGTGCTGGCCCATGAGCGCAGCCTGCCGCTGTCCAGTGGCGAGATCGTGCCTGTCGAGATCGAGATCCTGCCCAGCGGCACCAGATTCATGCCGGGCGAAACCCTTGAGGTGTCCGTGCAGGGCCGTGATCAGATGGACCATATGGCGCTGGCACATAAGACAACCGTGAATGCGGGACAACATGTCATCCACACCGGCGGGGACTATGACTCGCATCTGCTGGTGCCGGTCATTCCGAAATAGGCAGGAGGTGACTGCACCTCCTGCCTGGTTGCGGCGCTGCTATGCAGCCAGATTTTCCACAGCAGCCTCGGCGCGGGCGACGGACTGGTCGTCCATCATGGTGCGATCGGCGGCGACCAGCTCCACATCATGGATGCCGATGAAACCCATGACGTGCTTGATCCAGCCGGATGCAAAGTCGATGTCGGAGCCGACCTGCGTGCCGCCGGAGGCTAGCGCGACATAGGCCTTCTTGTTTTCCAGCAGACCAACGGGGCCATTTTCCGTGTAGCTGAAGGTCACCCCTGCGCGGGCCACCTGATCGATCCATGCCTTGAACACCGCCGGGACACTAAAATTGTAAATCGGGGAGCCGATCACGATGGCGTCGGCGGCCTGTAGTTCCGCGACCAGTTGGTCCGAGACGCCCAGGGCGTCTTTCTGCGCTGCCGTGCGCTGGTCTTCCGGCGTGTTGATGGCGGCGGTGAAGGTTTCGTCGATGAAGGGGACGCCGTCGGCGAGGTCGCGGCGGATGAGCTTGGCGTCTTTGTTGCCACTCATCAGTCCTGAGACGATGCGGTCGCTGAGATCCCGGCTCACGGAGCCTGACTTTCTGGCGCTGGCATCAATGTGCAGGACAGTGAACGGGGCTGCGGTGTCTTTGTTGCGGTTGAACATCTGATCTCTCCATTTGGGCTCGCGGCGCCGGGAAGGCGCTGCTGAATTGCTGATGGGACCAAGATGGATGTTTTCCCTTACGGGATTAACCGGATAAATGGGGAATTATTGTTTCTCAAATAGAAATAAACGCGCAATTGCTTGGCGGAGCGCTGGAAAGAGCTACACTCGCTTCCAATCAGAAACAAAGTCATCAAGACATTCAGTTATCAGGTGGAGGAACCCTCGATGCATGATCTCGTGATCAGGAACGGGCTCGTTTATGACGGGCTGGGCGGCAAGCCTTATGAAGCTGATGTGGCCATTGACGGCACGACGATTTCCATCGTCGGCACAGTGACGGATGCGGGCCGCGAAGAGATTGATGCCAAGGGCCAGATCGTGACGCCGGGCTTTGTGGATGCGCATACGCATTATGACGGCCAAGTCACGTGGGACCCCTATCTGCAGCCTTCCACCTTTCATGGTGTCACCACCGCCATCATGGGCAATTGCGGGGTTGGCTTTGCGCCCTGCGCGCCGGACCGTCACTCATGGCTCATCGGCCTGATGGAGGGTGTGGAAGATATTCCGGGTACGGCGCTTGCCGAGGGCATCAAGTGGGGCTGGGAGAGTTTTCCTGACTACATGGATGTGGTCGAAAAATCTCCGCTTGCGCTGGATGTGGGTCTGCAGGTGCCGCACGGCGCGCTGCGTGCCTATGTGATGGGCGAACGTGGCGCGCGGCTTGAGCCTGCGACGCGTGAAGACACGGACAAGATGGGGGCGCTGGTTGAAGACGCCCTTGAGGCCGGGGCGCTGGGTGTCACCACCTCCCGCACGGAAAAGCACCGCGACAAGGATGGCGAACATACGCCGACCTACAAGGCGGAAGAGATGGAACTCAATGGCATTGCCGAAGCGATGAAACGCTCCGGCAAGGGTGTCATTCAGCTCATTGCCGACTTCCGCGACGTGGACTGGGAGTTCGGCATGTTGCGCAACATGGTGGAAATTTCCGGCCGTCCGCTGTCGCTCACCATTGAACAAGACGACCGGCATCCGGACACCTGGAAACAGGTGCTGGACAAGATTGCTGATGCCAACAAGGCCGGCCTGCCCATGCGTGGCCAGGTGCCCGCCCGCCCCACCGGCGTGGTGATGGGACTGACGGCGTCTCTCAACCCGTTCCTGCTCTACAAGACGTGGCACGAGATTATGCCCCGGACGCTCGAAGCGCAGGTGGCAGCACTCAAGGACCCTGATTTCCGGTCACGCCTGCTGGCTGAAAAAGTCGAGTTCAAGGAAGGCGAGATTTCAACGCAGCTGTTCACCTGGTTCCACAAGATGTTCCCGCTGGGCAGCCCGCCGAACTACGAGCCGGCGCCGGAAGACAGCGTGGAGGCCCACGCCAAGCGGGACGGCCGCGACCCACGCGACGTGCTGCTGGACTGGATGGCGGAAGATGACGGCAAGGCACTGATCTACTTCCCGCTGATGAACTATCTGCCGGGCGATCTGTCGTACGTGGAGCAAATGCTGAAGCATCCCAACACCACTTTCGGCCTGAGCGACGGCGGCGCGCATGTGGGCATCATCTGCGATGCCAGCTTCCCTACCACCATGCTGACCCATTGGGGCCGCGACCGGTCACGCGGCGACAAGCTGCCGCTTGAGTGGATCATCAGTGGACAGACGAAAAAGACAGCAGAGCTTGTGGGTCTCTATGACCGTGGCGTGCTGGCGCCGGGCATGAAGGCGGACGTCAATGTCATCGACTTTGACAACCTCACCATGGACAAGCCGGAAATCGTCTATGACCTGCCCGCAGGCGGCAAACGCTTTGTGCAGAAGACGCGCGGCTATACGGCCAGCATCATTTCGGGCGCCGTGGCGTTCCGCGATGGGGAGCCGACCGGTGTGCTGGGCGGCAAGCTCATTCGCGGCAGTCAGGCGCGTCCGGCGGCGGCACAGATACCGGCTGCGGCGGAATAATCAATGAGCAGGTTTTTAGGCGACATCCGCCAGAACGGCTATGTGGTTCGCGACATCGAGCGCGCCATGCGCCACTGGACCGAGGTGATGGGCGTCGGGCCGTTCTTCTACATTGAGGACGTGCCGGTCAGTAATTTTGAGTATGGCGGCAAGCCGTCAGACGTGAAGATGAGCATTGCGCTGGCCAATTCCGGACCGCTGCAGATCGAACTCATCCAGCAGCGCAATGATGCGCCGTCGATGTATCTGGATTTTCTGAACGCGGGCCACGAAGGCTTGCAGCATGTGGCGTTCTGGACGGCAGATTTTGACCGCGACATGGTGCAGATGACCGACCGCGGATTTGAGGTCGGTCATTCCGGCCAGATCGGTGCCGATGGGCGCTTTGTGTATTTTACACAGCAGGACCATCCCGGCAGCGTCATCGAGTTGTCGGAAACCAATGGCCGCAAGGGCAAGTTCTTCCAGTCCATCCGCGATGCGGCGGACAGCTGGGATGGGTCTGATCCGGTGCGAAAGGTCTAGGCGTCAGGTTTTGTCGACCGAACCACGCGCAACTCCATTGCCTTTGATAGTCCCCGTTTCGTGGGTCGCCAGAAAAGCCCCATAGTACCGGCGGTTGTTTTAGTATAGCTTGTACTTATAAGTCCCAAGGCTGAAAACTGTATTCGTATTGTTTCAATATCTTGAATATTCACAGATAGATTTGCGCTACGGCCCTTTCCCTTTAAATAATTTCCAAGTGCGTAACTCATTATTGTGTCGGTGGGGTATTCTTCTAACTTAGGTCCAATTGCCGATAATATTTCGCCCCATGTACACTCATACACGCCCTTTTCTACTGAATACCTGCCCGGATAAGTATATCGTATCGAAAATTTTTCGTCTAATCCGGCTATATCTTCGATATCTGGTAAATTTGATTTGCTGATTTGATTTACTTCGTCTTTCAGAGAGTCATTTTCCTTTCTCAGCTCATTTATTTCCCTGAGCAAACCTTCGCTTGCCACCCCTTCACCTCGCACCCAACCAACCGCAGGAAACCTCTTGATTGCATCAACAAGACTTACGGTAACTAGGCCAGCAAGCCCTGAGGAATCTTCCCACATCTTTACCAAGCGTCCAGTGCATACCTTTTCTCGAAAGTCGTCTAGTTTCGCTCGTAATACTGGGTCAATATCAGACTTTTCGACCGAAATAGAATCAGGTTTTGAATGAATAAAAGCAAGCACTGGAATCCCCTTCGCCACAGCGTAGTCGAATTCTTTCTCAGTATATCCTATGCCATCTTCTGACAACGATCCGTATCTACCCCCAATTACTATTATATAGTAGTCGCAATCATCGATAACTCCTTGAATGAACCTCCACTGCTCATCATCGGAAGCAGGAAAAATCTCCATACCTGCAGGTATGCAATCCAAGTTCAAAAGTGTCCGAATGATCTCATTTCTTTCATCTTTTAGATCTGCATATGTTGAACTTACAAAGACTTGATACCTCTTTTCCAAATCACGTCCTCCTTGGTGTTTCCGTAAGTTCCTTTTTGCAAATTTAACTTGGAAGTCTCCATCTGCAATACATTGTTGGAACATGATAATATTGGCGGAGGCTGACTAGTCGTCCATCATCTGCCAGGCGGTTTTGCTGTCATAGTAGAACTGCTCGCTCGCGATGCGGTCGCCGTCCCATCGCTGCAGGGACACTTCCTCCAGCTGGCGGCGAGTACCGGCCTTGTCGGTCATGATGAAGGTCCAGCGGATGGCCACATTGTCACCGTCCACGAGGAACGTGGCGACGGGCTTCGTCTCCATCTTTTGCATGTTGGACAGGGCCTTGGCCTCGTGCGCCATGAGTGTGTCGCGGCCCCGGCGTGGCTCGCCGAGGTTTTCCTGCATGGTGGCGTCCTCATGATAGAAATCGCGGATGGCCTCCACGTGGTCGCCATGGACGACTGCGTCAATAAAGCGTTCGACGCGCTGTTTGTCGGGCATATGATCTGGCTCATTGTTCAATAATTGAAAATACAGCACCGTTGACTATGAGGTGGCGGTGCACACGCTACGTAAGGTGCCGCTCCCAAAGGTACCAGTGGATGCAATGCGTGTTGCGTAAATAGCCAAAGACATGAGGAGTTTCGCCGATGAGCGACAAAATTCTGCACGAGCTGTCACCTGCCGAGGTCAAGGCGAAGATGGATGCGGGCGACGTAGTCGTCATTGATGTGCGTGAGCCGCGCGAATATGGCGCCGAGCGTATTCCCGGCGCGTTCAATTTTCCCCTGTCGACGTTTGATGCATCTGCTCTGCCCACAGGCGGCAAGCCGGTGATCCTGCATTGCGGTGTCGGCAAACGATCCGCCATGGCGGCTCAAAAGTGTTTTGAGGGCGGCGCAGCGGAGGCAACGCATATGGCCGGTGGGCTGGGTGAGTGGAAAAAAGCCGGCCTGCCCCTGATCGTCACAGATCCTGAAACCGGGCAGCCTGAACTAAAGGGCTGAATACTAACGGTTTTTGCCACTTTCTGATCGACCGATCAAATTATTGCTTGAACCCTCCGCACGCCTCCCCATACTCCTACTACCGGCATGGTCATGCCGGAACAGGGGAGGACAGACTCATGGCTTCGGAAAAGTTTTCGGGCACCGCCAAGACAATTCACTGGGTGACAGCGCTGCTGGTGCTGGTGGCAATCCTGTTTTCGTTCGGCGTCATTCCGCCGGGCTTTGAAGGCATGCCGCTGGATGAGCGGTTGCAGACGCTGATGATCCATTCCGGCAATGGCATCGTGGTACTGCTGCTGACCTTCTATCGCATCCGGTATCGCCGTACGCATACGCCGCCCGCCTACCCTGACAGCATGCCAGCTTGGCAGAAGACGGCGTCGAAATGGAACGTGTACGGATTGTATGCGCTGCTGATCTATCAACCGATCATCGGCATCTCACACGCGCTGACCTATGTGGATGGGGACATCAAGCCTTATGGCCTGATCAACCTCACAGGCCTGGCACCGTCTGACGCGGCTTTGACGCAGGTATTCCACGTGATGCACGCCATTGGCGGGCTGGCGCTGTCAGCGCTGCTGATCGTGCATGTGGCGGCGGCCATGAAGCACTGGCTCATCGACCGGGACAAGGTGTTCCAGCGGATGCTGCCTTACGGCAAGGTTTAGTGGTTAGCTGCGCGCGTTCAACAGGGGGCCGTGATTGATCTTCGGCAGCACAAGCCGGGAGAAGTACTCGGCCTCCTTCGCGTGGGGGTAGCCTGACAGAATGAAGGCGGAAAAGCCCATTTCGCGGTACATCTCAAGCTTGGCGGCCACCTGATCCGGGTTGCCGACGATGGCCGCGCCACAGCCTGAGCGTGCCTTGCCGATACCGGTCCACAGATTTTCCTCGGCAAAGCCTTCGTCATCCGCGCCGTCGCGCATCATGGCCTGACGGCGGACGCCTTCAGACGTTGCGTCCAGCGCGCGGGCGCGGAGCTTTTCGCCCTCCTCCACATCAAGCTTGGACATGATGTGGCGGGCGTGCGCCCTCGCCTCTTCCTCGGTCTCGCGCACGATCACATGCACCCGGTAGCCGAATTTGAGTTCGCGGCCATGGTTTGCCGCGCGGGTGCGCATGTCATCCACCAGCGCCTGCACCTTGTCCTTGGTGTCCGGCCACATAAGGAAAACATCAGCACCCTTGGCGGCGACTTCGCGGGCGGCCGGGGACATGCCGCCAAAATAGAAAGGCGGGCATTTGCCCGACACCGTGCCGATGCGCATGGGGTCCAGCTGCATTTGATAATGCTCGCCGTCGATATCGACGGGCTTGCCATCAAGAAGTGTACGGACGATCTCCATGGCCTCGAGCGTGCGGCCATAGCGCGGCGCGGACTCCATGGTCTGTCCCGGCATGTCGGAAGAAATGATATTGACGGTCAGACGGCCGCCGAGCATCTGGTCCAGAGTTGCAATCTGGCGCGCCAGTTGCGGCGGCCACATCTCGCCGCAGCGCACGGCCAGCAGCAGGCGCATGTTCTTGACCGTGGGGGCAACGCCTGCCGCGAACGCAACAGGATCAATCCCCAGCGAGAAACCGGACGGCAGCAGGATATTGTCAAAGCCACCTGCCTCCGCAGCATCCACAATTTCCTTGCAGTGCTCGAAGGTGGACAGAAAAGCCGGGTCCTGGGTGCCAAGAAACTCGGCATCATCGTCGCACAGGGCGGAGAACCAGGAGATTTCAACAGGATTTGTCATGGAGTGCATTTCCTAGGGAAGCGGCGCGCCCAGCGCGGCCTCGTAGACGGAATACCAGTCTTCGCGGCTGAGAGTTACATCGAGGGCGCTCATGGCGTCGGCGATGCGGGCCGGGGTCTGGCTGCCGATGATGGCGACGGGCTTTGACGGGTGCGCCAGCACGAAGGCCAGGGCGATGGCGGTGCGGCTGGCGGCGTGTTTGTCCGCCAGTTTGTCCAGCGTGGTGATCACATCAGACAATTGCGATGTGGGCGCTTCTGATGCGTGCAGCATCAGGCGGCCACCGGCAAGCGGGCTCCAGGCCAGGGGCGTCATGTTGGTCGCCATGCACAGGTCAAGAACGCCGTCGGTCACGGGCTCGATGGCAAGGGCTGACAGTTCCGGCTGCTGGGTGGCCATGGGGTGATCGAGATGGGCCTGCAGGGCCGATATCTGGTGCGCCGTCACATTGGAAAGGCCGTATTCGCGGATCTTGCCTTCCTTGCGCAGGGTTTGAAGCGTGTCCGCCAGCTCTGCGGGATGAGTGAGCAGGTCGGGGCGATGCACCTGATAGAGGTCGATTGTCTCGATCTGCAGGCGCTTCAAGGATGCTTCGCACGCGTCACGCAGATATTTTGCACTGCTGTCATAGGGGGTACCCGGAATGATGCCGCCCTTGCTGGCAATCACCATCTGGTCACGCAAAGCGGGTCGCGCCTTGAGGACGTGGCCGAACAGTTCTTCCGCCGCGCCGAAGGGGGCATCGGAATCCAGACCGTAGACGTCTGCTGTATCGAAAAGCGTGATGCCGGCTTCCAGCGCGCCTTCGACCTTGGCGTTGGCGTCTATTTCTGCCTGGGCACCGGTGGTTCCGGCAAAGCGCCACATGCCATAGGCGATGGGCGCAACCTTGATATCGCTCGCCCCGAGAGCACGCGGATTCCTGTCGATCACGATTTCGGACATTTATTTCCTCTGGCAGGTCGCATAAGACTGCACCCCATAACACAGGCTGGAGTGCAACGGTATGGGCGAAACGATCCGCTACGCCATCATTGGCGCGGGGATGATGGGCAATGAGCATATTCGCAACATCGCGATTATCGATGGGGCGGAAGTGGTGGCCGCGGCTGACCCCCATGAAGGCTCGCGCGACTGGGCGAAGCTCACCATGGAGGGCAAGCCGATTGAGCTTTACGCGGACTATCGCGACCTGTTTGCCAAACCGGACAGCTTTGATGCGCTGATCATCGCGACGCCGAACCACACCCACAAGGACGTGGTGGAGGATGCGCTGGCAACCGGCAAGCATCTGCTGATCGAAAAGCCGTTATGCACCACCTTTGATGATTGCCAGTGGATCGAGCTGGCAGCGTCCACCCATCCCGGTGTGGTTTGGATGGGCCTTGAGTATCGCTGGATGCCGCCGGTGACACGTTTTGTGGATGAAATCCGCGCGGGCGCTGTGGGCGACGTGAAGATGCTGACCATCCGGGAGCATCGCTTTCCGTTTCTCCAAAAGGTCGGCGACTGGAACCGGTTCAACCGGAACTCCGGCGGGACGCTGGTGGAGAAGAGCTGCCACTTCTTTGATCTGATGCGCCACATCATCGGCTCCGAGCCGCGCCGCGTGATGGCGTCAGGCGGGCAGGACGTGAACCATCTGGACGAGACCTATGACGGCAAGACACCGGACATCATGGACAATGCGTTTGTGATTGTTGAATTCGACAATGGGGTGCGGGCCTGCCACGAGCTGTGCATGTTTGTAACCGCGCTGGAGCAGCGCGAGCACCTGACCGTCACCGGCACCAAGGGCGCGTTGGAAGTGACCATTCCGCAAAGCGAGCTGGCCCACACGCTCAACACCGGCAACGACACCGTGCGGACGCATATTGAGGTGGATCAGAAGGTGCTGGATGCGGGGCATCACCATGGGGCGTCCTACTACCAGCATCTGGCGTTTCAGGACGCCATCCGCTCGGGCACAAAGCCTTTGGTGTCTGTGGGGGACGGGTTGCGCTCTGTGGCCATGGGGCTGGCAGCCCACCGCTCCATCGAGCAGGGGCGCATAGTAGATATGTCAGAGTTCGGGCTGTAATTTTCCGCCCACGAGCCCGATAGTGCGCGGCCCTGTTTGAGGACGCCGCCGTGACCAACGCTGATGATCACCCGATAGAGACCTACGCTGAGACTGTGTCGCCGCGCCGGCGGGCGCTGATGCTCGGGTCTATCGTGGCGCTCAACATGCTGGCGCTGGCGGCGACGGACCTCTATTTGCCATCGGTTCCCGCGCTGCCGGAGATTTTGGGGATCAGCCTTGAATCCGCGCAGATGACGCTCGTCGCCTTTGCCGCGGGCTTTGCCATTTCCCAGATTTTCATGGGCGCGTTTGGCGACATCTATTCACGGCGCGCCGTGCTTGGGACATCGGTTGCCTTGTTCGTGCCGGCCACCATTGCCTGCGCCATGGCGCAAAGTGCTGACGCGCTGATTGCTGCCCGCTTCGTGCAGGGGGCCGCGGGGGCTGCCAGTGCCGCACTGACGGCGCCGCTGATCCGCAACCTGTTTGAAGAAGCACGCGCCATCCATGCCATGTCGATCATCGGCTCCATTGACGCGGTGATCCCTGCCTTTGCTCCGATACTGGGCGCGTGGATCTTCATCACGTTTGGCTGGGCGTGGAACTTCTGGCTGCTGGCGATCATCACCATTCCTGCGGGCATCATTGCCTTCCTGGCGATGCCGCGGGAGCGGCCGAAACAGGGCCGTGATCTTGTGGGTGCACTGCTGGGATACACCGCGTTGCTGCGGCACCCGGCCTATATGGGCTATGCGCTGTCTCATGCGGCTGCTCTTGGCGGGTTTCTGGGGCTCGTGTTCAGCACGCCGGCCCTGCTGCGGCTGCATATGGACAGCGGACCGTCTGCTTTTGTCGGCACACAGATATTGTGGGTTGGTGTCTTTCTTGTCGCCGCCCAGATGACCGGCAAGCTGGTGCGGCGTTGGGGGGCTGACCGTCTCATCGTCGTGGGCAATCAGCTACAGATCGCAGGCGGCATTCTGCTGGTGGGATACACGTTGCTGGCAGCCCAGCCCCTATGGTGGATGCATGCGCTGGCGGCGGTGCCCACCTGCATCGGCCTTGGGCTGCGGGGCGGCGCCGGGTTTGCGCGTGCCATCGACATGATGCCCAGCCATGCAGCGCGCGCCAGTGCGTTCATCCTGTTTGCGTCCATGGCCGCCACCGCCCTGTGCACGGCAGCTGCCGCACCATTTCTTGAAACGGGCGTATGGGCGGGCGCCGTCTCCGTGCTGGTGATGAGCGTGGTCGCACTACTACTGCTGCGGCTGACGCGGCGATAGGAACTAGGCGTCAGCGGGAATGCCGTAGCCCGTGTACCATTCCTGAAACGGCATGACGTAGGCCGGTTCGCCATTGGTGCGGAACCAGCTGTCGACGACGTAGCGTTCTTCTGTGGCTGTTTCTTCAATCACGGCGGTGTAGTGCTGCCAGCGGCCGTCAATGAACGCGCCGCGAATGGACGGTGAATGAAGATTGTGGTGGCGGATCAGGCCGTCTTGTTCCATCAGCACAAGAACCATTGTGGTGTTGGCGGCTTCGTCGATGCAGTCCTGATAGGCCGGGTCGCCGGACCATGACGCGTTGAGCACGCCGCCGGGATCATCCGCCGTGCCAAGAATGGGGCCGACGGCGGTTTCAATCACACCCACGGCCTGCGCCATGGCGTATCGCTCTTCCGAAGCGGTTTTCACATTGGCGAATTCAGCGCGCACGGCCTGCCAGTGGGGCCGCAGATCAACCTGCGAGCGCACCTGACAGCCATAGGCGTGGCAGAAGGTGGCATCGGCCATCTGCGGTTGTTCGGGCAATTCGTAGAACGCAAAGAAATCATCCGGCTCCGACCAGTCCCATGAAACGCAGCCTGCGAGCAGCAGTGCGGATGCACCGGCGACAAATCCTGAAAACGCACGCACCATTGAGTAGCCCCTCCGCCTAGACAAGCTGCACGTTACCCCGCATGACTGGGAAAACACAGCCAGTGGAGATCACAAACATGAAAGCTGCAGTCGTTGAGGCGTTTGGCCCACCAGAGGACCTCACATTCAAGGATATGCCTGATCCGGTGCCTGGTCCCCATGACGTGGTGGTGAATGTGACGGCGGCGGGCGTCGGCTTTGTGGACGGGCTGCTGGTTCAAGGGCTTTATCAGGTGAAGCCTCCCCTCCCCTATGTACCGGGCAACGAGTTTGCCGGTGTGGTGAGTGCGGTTGGTGACAAGGTTACACACCTTGCCGTTGGTCAGCGGGTAATGGGCACCGCGCCCGGCGCCTATGCGGACAAACTGGTGGCCCCGGCGATGGGGTGCATCCCCACACCGGATGGATTGAGTGACGAACTGGCTGCAGGGTTTGCCATCTCCTATGCCACGGCGATTTATGCGTGGCGTGATTGCGGCAAGGCGCAGGCGGGAGAGACCGCGCTGGTGCTGGGAGCGGCAGGCGGTGTGGGTCAGGCGGCGATCGCAGTTGCCAAGACCATGGGCCTGCGGGTCATCGCAGCGGCATCCACTGACGCCAAGCGCGAAGCTGCCATTGCGGCAGGTGCGGACGAAGCCGTGGACTATACGCAGGACAATTGGCGTAATGCGCTCAAAACCCTGACCAAGGAGACCGGGCTTGATCTTGTCTATGACCCGGTCGGCGGCACGTTGGCAGAAGCGGCCATGCGGTCTTTGTCGCCGGGCGGGCGGCATCTGGTGGTGGGTTTTGCGGCGGGTGACATTCCCAAGGTCGGGCTGAACATTCCCCTGCTCAAGCGCTGCTCGATCGTCGGCGCTGACTGGGGTGGTGAAGTGCGGGCGAATCCGGCAGTGGCCATGGAACAGTTCGGCACGCTGCTGGGATGGATCGGGGATGGGAAACTGACACCGGCACCGGTGATCACCCGTCCCATGGCAGACCTCCCACAGGCCCTGCGTGACCAGCTTGATCGCAAGCTGGTGGGCAAACTGGTGATGCTGAACGGATAATGAAAAGGCCGGGCATTGCTGCCCGGCCCTTCCCTGTTGCGTGTGCGGCGTGACCTATTTGAGGTCGAAGCGGTCCGCTTCCATAACCTTGGTCCAGGCAAGCACGAAGTCGACGATGAACTTTTCCTTCGCGTCGTCCTGGGCATAGACCTCGGCCAGCGCCCGCAGCTGCGAGTTGGAGCCAAAGACCAGGTCAACACGAGAGCCCGTCCACTTCACCGCATCGGTGGCACGGTCGCGGCCTTCGAAGACTTCTTCGTCCGCATCGACCGGCTTCCACGCGGTTGCCATGTCGAGGAGGTTGACGAAGAAGTCATTCGTCAGCGCACCCGGTGTGCTTGTGAACACCCCATGTTTGGAGCCATCCGCATTGGTGTCGAGCACGCGCATGCCGCCAACCAGCACCGTCATTTCGGGCGCGGACAATGTCAGCAACTGCGCCTTGTCCACCAGCAGCTCTTCCGCTGACACCGAGAACTTTGCCCGGGCATAGTTGCGGAAACCGTCTGCTGCAGGTTCAAGCACCGCAAAGGACTCAACGTCTGTCTGCTCCTGGCTCGCATCGGTGCGACCGGGATTGAACGGCACGTTGACCTCGTGACCGGCTGCCTTGGCAGCCTGCTCGATGCCGACGTTGCCGGCGAGCACGATGACGTCAGCGAGAGACACCTGCTTGCCGTCAGTCTGGGCGTCGTTGAACGCAGTCTGCACGGCTTCCAGCTTAGCCAGCACTGTGGCGAGCTCCGCAGGTTTGTTGACCGCCCAGTCCTTCTGCGGTGCGAGGCGAAGACGGGCACCATTGGCACCACCACGCATGTCGGAGCCGCGGAAGGTCGAGGCCGACGCCCAGGCCGTTGACACCAGCTGGGACACCGTGAGGCCGGTTGCTGCGATCTGGCTCTTCAGATGATCCGCATCTGCCACGGTGATGACCGGGTGCGTGGCTTCAGGGATCGGGTCCTGCCAGATCAGTTCTTCTGACGGGACTTCCGGACCGAGATAACGACCGGCCGGGCCCATGTCGCGGTGCAGGAGCTTGAACCAGGCGCGGGCGAACGCATCCTGAAACTCTGCCGGGTTTTCATGGAAGTGCCGGGAGATCTTTTCGTAGGCCGGGTCCATGCGCATGGCCATGTCCGCAGTGGACATGAAGATGGGAACCTTCTTCGATCCGTCAGCGGCGTCCGGGGCCATGTCCTCTTCCTGGAGGTCCTTGGGCGTCCACACGTGAGCACCGGCCGGGCTCTTGGTCAGTTCCCAGTCATACTTGAACAACACATCGAAGTAGCCGTTGTCCCACTGGACGGGGTTGGGCGTCCACGCACCTTCAAGGCCGGACGTAATGGTGTCGCCACCCTTGCCGCTCTTATAGGTGGAGAGCCAGCCAAAGCCCTGCGCCTCAATGGCACCGCCTTCGGGCTCGACACCCACATTGGCAGCGTCGCCAGCGCCATGCATTTTGCCAAAGGTGTGACCACCGGCCGTCAGGGCCACGGTTTCGTAATCGTTCATGGCCATGCGGGCGAAGGTTTCGCGGATATCGCGGGCAGAGGCCAGCGGGTCCGGTTTGCCGTCAGGGCCTTCCGGGTTCACATAGATGAGGCCCATCTGCACGGCGGCGAGCGGGTTTTCCAGCTCGGCTGCTGCACTGTCGGTGCTGTCGAGGTCACGACCACCGCCATAGCGGCTTTCAGGATTGTCGCTGCCGATCAGCCATTCGGTTTCACGACCCCAATAGGTGTCTTCTTCCGGCTCATAGACATCCACGCGGCCACCGCCGAAGCCAAAGGTCTTACCGCCCATGGATTCGATCGCAACATTTCCCGCGAGCACCAGAAGGTCGGCCCAGGAAATCTTGTTGCCGTATTTCTGCTTGATCGGCCACAGCAGGCGGCGGGCCTTGTCGAGGTTGCCGTTATCGGGCCAGGAGTTGAGGGGGGCAAAGCGCTGCATGCCGGTGCCTGCGCCGCCGCGACCATCACCGGTGCGGTAGGTGCCAGCCGCGTGCCAGGTCATGCGGATGAACAGGCCGCCGTAATTGCCGTAGTCAGCCGGCCACCAGTCCTGGCTGTCGGTCATCAAGGCGGTCAGGTCTTTTTTCAGCGCAGCAAAATCGAGCGACTTGAAGGCTTCTGCATAGTTGAAGTCCGGGTCCATGGGATCGGACTTGGCAGAGTTCTGGTGCAGGATTTTGAGATTGAGCTGGTTTGGCCACCAGTCACGGTTGGACCGTGTATTGGCTGCCGCGCCGCTGGCGCCGCCGTGAAAGGGGCAGCCGGATGCTTGTGCGTCACTCATGGGTCATCTCCTCCGAACATGTGGGCTCATCCTTGCGTGAGCCGATGACACAAATGTATCGACACTCAAAAATAAGCTCCAATCGTATTTACTGAGCCATTCGATCAGAATATCTTATGGATATGATCTCAACCAAACAGCTTTTGTATTTCGATGCGGTGGCGCGGCTGAAACATTTCGGGCGTGCGGCGGAAGACCGTGCGGTGACACAGCCTGCTCTGTCGATGCAGATACAGGAAATGGAACGCGAACTGGGTGTAGCGCTTGTGGAGCGTGGCCGGACGATACGGCTGACGGATGCGGGTGAGGAGATTGCGGTGCGGGCCGCGGGCATTCTGCAGCAGATTGAAGGCTTGTCTGACTTTGCGTCCCAGCGGCGCGGGATTTTGACCGGGCGGCTGCGGCTGGGGGTCATTCCGTCCATTGCACCTTATCTGCTGCCCACCGTTCTGCCGGAACTACAGGCGCGCTATCCCCATCTGGAACTGCGTATTCGCGAGACCCTGACCGAGTATCTGCTGGCACAGCTTGAAGATGGCACACTTGATGTGGCGTTGCTGGCGTTGCCGGTGGACGCGGTCGGCCTTGAGACGATTGCGCTGTTTGAGGACCGGTTTTTGCTGGCGACAGCGGCGGATGTGCCCGCCCCCAAGCGTAAACGCGCCCGCATTGACGCACTTGATGATGCGCCGCTGCTGTTGCTGGAAGAAGGGCATTGTCTGCGAGAGCAGGCTTTGAGCTTTTGTTCCCTTCGCAGCACGGACAATGCGGACTCCTTTGGGGCCTCCAGTCTGTCCACCCTTGTGCAGATGGTGGCCAGCGGCATGGGGCAGACGCTGCTGCCGGAAATGAGTGTGGGTCTTGAAGCTGCGCGCAATCAAGTGCGCGTCATGCGGTTTGAAAATCCTGAGCCGTCGCGCCTGGTGGGTCTGGCCTTTCGCAAGACGTCACCGCTCAAGGCTGACTTTGAGGCCCTTGGGCAGGTGATTGGGGATACCCAACCTGGCCCGGCAGCCATCTAGGTCGGCTGCTCGACCACCAGGAGGGTCTTTGCCATCTGGGTTGTGATGTCCACACAGCGCTTTTGCGACCAGCCGCAGGTTTTTGTCAGGTGCTCCCAATTCTGGATGGAGACCAGCATCCATAGAATGTCTGTGGCCTGTTTGACCGTGTGGTTGGGAGAGAGGGTTCCGTCCTTCTTCAGAGCCTTGATGGCAGCCTCGCAGCCATGGCGAATGGCCTGCTGGCGATCTTCCCAGGTGGCGGCGACGGCATCGTCCGTGTCTTTCATGGCTATGAGAGCGCGGGCATTGCCGTAGATCTTGGGGACGTAGTTGCTCCAAGCCTCGATAAAGAGTTCCAGCCGCTCAATGCCGGACGTAGCGGCCCGGCTGGGTGCCAGGACTTTATCCACATTATTGAGCTGATCGAGATAGCGCACTGTGGCGATCAGCAGATCTGCGCGGTTGGGAAAATGCAGGTAAAGCGCCTGCCGGCTGATGCCGGCGGCCTTGGCAACATCCGACATGCGGACGTCGCCTGGCGTGCCGTTTTCCAGCAGATCGCTGGCGGATTGCAGAATTTTGTGACGGGTATCTGATTGCTCACTTGACATGGTGTAAAGTACTGCCTACTTGTCACCGTGTCAACTTGACATGGTGTCAAGCACAACCGCAACAGGAGCCGGTGACATGAGCAATTCAGCGAAGAAAATATTCATCTGGGTGGCACACCCCAAAGCCAACACTTTGAACAGCGGCATTGCTGATGCCTATGCCGCAGGCGCTGCACGCCAGGGTGCGGAGATCCGCCGCATGGATCTGAGCGACATGGCGTTTGATCTCAATTTTGAGGGCTACGATGATCCCTATGCGGACGACACCAAGGCTGAGATCGGCTCAAGCGGGGCGCTTGAGCCGGACCTGTTGCAGTGGCAGGCCAATATGCGCTGGGCGGATCATGTGATGATCGTGCATCCCTATTGGTGGGGCGCGATGCCTACCAAGGCCAAGGCGGTGCTGGACCGTGCGCTGACACCGGGTTTTGCGTTCAAATATCACCAGCGCGGCGTCAAATGGGACAAGCTGCTGGAAGGCAAGACGGCAGACGCCATCATCACGTCCGACACACCGCCGCTGCTCGACACCCTGCTCTATCGCAGCCCCGGCCGCCGGGTCATCAAGAACCAGGTGCTGGATTTCTGCGGCATCAAGTCCAAGAACATCCTGCAGTGGGGCTCAGTGAAGCTCGCCAGCGACAAGAAGATCAGCCGCTGGATCGGCAAGGCCGAGAAGCTGGGGGCGTTGGCGGCCTAGAACGAAGAACCCGGCTCGGTATGCACCGGCCGGGTTCTTTTGTGTTTGTGATGTTCGCTGACCTTAGTCTGCGAATGCGTCTTCCCAGCTGCCGCGGGTCGAGGCCTTGGAATATTCCGTGGCGCGGTTTTCGAAGAAGTTGGTGTGCTCGATGCCGTTGAGCATTTCGTCCATCCAGGGCAGTGGGTTCTTCTCAATGCCGTAGATCGGTTGCAGGCGGATCTGGCTCAGGCGACGGTCGGCGATGTAGCGGATGTAGTCCTTTACGCCCTGGGCATCGAGGCCTTCGACGCCGCCCATTTCAAACGCCAGATCGATGAAGGCGTCTTCGTGGTGGATGATGGTTTCACACGCCTTGTAGACATCGCGCTGTGTCTGCTCATCCCAGCAGTCGGGGAACTCATCCACCCAGGTGCGGAACAGGCGCAGAATGGAGTTGCAGTGCAGGCTCTCATCGCGGGCCGACCAGGTGACGATCTGGCCCATGCCCTTCATCTTGTTGAAACGCGGGAAGTTCATCAGCACGGCGAAGGACGCAAACAGCTGCACACCCTCAGTGAAGCCACCGAACACTGCCAGCGTCTTGGCAACGTCTGACTTTGTCTCCGTGCCCCACTCCTGCATGAAGTCATACTTGTCCTTCATCTCGGCATATTTGAGGAAGGCTTCGTATTCGACTTCCGGCATGCCCAGCGTATCAAGCAGATGCGAGTAGGCGGCCACATGGATGGTTTCCATGTTGGAGAAGGCAGACAGCATCATCAGAACTTCGGTGGGTTTGAACACGCCCATGTAGTTCTTCATGTAGCAGTTGTTTACTTCCACATCGGCCTGCACGAAGAAGCGGAAAATCTGTGTCAGCAGATTGCGCTCCTTGTCGTCGAGCTTGTGATGCCAGTCCTTGACGTCCTCGGCCATGGGCACTTCTTCGGGCAGCCAGTGAATGCGCTGCTGGGTGAGCCATGCTTCATAGGCCCACGGATAACGGAAGGGCTTGTAGGTGAGGCGTTCGTCAAGAAGGGTCATGAGCTTGCGTTCCGAATGTGCGTGCGAGATGTGCGTGCGAGTCACTGGCGAATTGTTGTTAACATTTACATAGCGCGAACCGGCGCGCACGCCCACTATATTGTGTGTTGAGGAGGTGTTTTGTCACCACAAATAGTGTCTGATCACATCCAACCCGCAATAGGCGTACAGAAGCCGAAATACAAAAAGCCCGCGTCGTTCAAAAGAACGCGCGGGCTTTGTGTGTCTTGAAGGTGCGCGGGCCTACTGGCAGGCGAGGCACTCGTCGTAATCGTTGGATTCTGCCGGGTTGATGGCGACGGCTTGACCGTCGGCAGCAGCAGCAGCCAGCGGCAGATCGTCGAGCTGGCGAAGCGGCAACTGGGCGACTTCCACATTGGCTGCGACGAGCGGCGCTTCTTCTTTCTTTTCAGCCCGCTGGATCGACAGGGAGCGACAGTAGTAGAGCGACTTCACGCCCCGCTTCCAGGCCAGCATGTGAATCTGATGCAGGTCGCGCTTGTGCACGTCTGCGGGCAGGAACACGTTGACTGACTGAGACTGGTCGATGTGCTCTGAGCGGTCGCCGGCATGTTCAACAACCCAGCGCTGATCCAGTTCGAAGGCGGTCTTGAACACGTCCTTCTCGTCCTGGCTCAGGAAGGTGAGGTGCTGGACAGAGCCGCCATTGATGGTGATGGAAGACCAGGTGTCCGCGTCATCCATGCCTTTTTCTGCGAGCAGCATTTTCAGGTACTTGTTCCGTACACTGAAGGAGCCGGACAGAGTCTTGTGGGTATAGGCGTTGGCGGCAAACGGCTCGATGCCTGCCGAGGTCCCACCGCAGATGATGGAGATGGACGCGGTTGGCGCGACGGCTGTCTTGTTGGAGAAGCGCTCCATGATGCCGTAATCGGCAGCATCCGGGCACGGCCCGCGCTCTTTGGCCAGCTTCTGTGATGCTGCAGAGGCCTGCTCATCAATGTGCTGGAAAATCCGCTTGTTCCAGACCTTGGCCATCACGCTTTCGAACGGGATCATCTTGGACTGGAAGTAGGAGTGCAGACCCATGACGCCCAGACCAACGGAGCGTTCACGCTCGGCGGCATAGCGGGCGCGGGACATGGCGTCCGGTGCGCGGTCGATGAAGTCCTGCAGGACATTGTCGAGGAAGCGCATGATGTCTTCGATGAAGAGCTCTTCGCCCGACCATTCGTCATAGAGTTCTGCGTTGACCGAGGAGAGGCAGCACACAGCCGTGCGCTCTTCGCCCAGGTGATCAATGCCGGTTGGCAGGGTGATCTCAGAGCACAGGTTGGACATCTTCACGTTGAGGCCGGCGAGCTTGTGGTGCTCGGGCACGGCCTTGTTCACGTGGTCGCCGAACAGCATGTAAGGCTCGCCCGTTTCAATGCGGGCCATGAGCAGGCGAATCCACAGATCACGCGCACCGACAGAGCGCATGACGGCGCCGTCTTTGGGGCTGACCAGTGCCCACTCTTCGTCATTCTCAACAGCGCGCATGAACGCGTCAGAGATCACAACGCCGTGGTGCAGGTTGGGCGCCTTGCGGTTGGGGTCACCACCGGTGGGGCGGCGCAGCTCGATGAACTCTTCGATTTCCGGGTGGTTGATGTCGAGATAGACAGCAGCAGACCCACGACGCAGTGAGCCCTGAGAAATAGCGAGTGTCAGTGAATCCATCACGCGGATGAAGGGAATGATGCCGGATGTCTTGCCAACACCGCCCACTGTCTCACCGATGGAGCGCAGATTGCCCCAGTAGGAGCCAATGCCGCCGCCCTTGGAGGCGAGCCATACATTCTCGTTCCACAGGCCGACAATGCCGTCGAGGCTGTCATTTGCTTCGTTCAGGAAGCAGGAAATGGGCAGGCCGCGCTCAGTGCCGCCATTTGACAGCACGGGCGTTGAGGGCATGAACCACAATTTGGAGATGTAGTCATAGATGCGCTGGGCGTGGGCATCGTCGTCGCCATAGTAAGACGCGACGCGCGCAAACAGGTCCTGGAAGCTTTCTCCCGGCATCAAATACCGGTCCACGAGGGTCTCACGGCCAAAATCGGTCAGCAGGGCGTCGCGGGTGCGATCTACCTCTACCCGGCCGCGCTTCTCAAACTGAACTGCCTGCGTCTGAAACATGACTTCTTCTGCTCCCCCTCGATGGTACCCGGTCAAGGCCCGCATGCCTTGCAAAAAACCGTGTGCCTAAATTGGCAATTTTACCTGCGCCCTTGATCCAGCTGTTGCTTCTCACCAACCCGCTGGACGCCGGGCACACCTCTCCCGCACCGAGAAATACACCTCGGAAAACACGCCTAAACGTCTATGAAACGACCGTTCTGGCCGGACTGGCAGGCCCGAAAGAGAATTTCACTCTCCCGTGGTGCTTTGGACTCCCCTCTTGAAGTCCGCCGAACCGGCTGCCAACACGAGATATAGTATCTGCAGGCGATTTACCGTCAAGTGATTGTGTCAGTCTGTTAACGAAAAAAGGGCGAACAAACCCCATTGACAGGTTTGCAAATCAGCGCTCCGCCGCTTGGTTAATGGGATTGGGCGCAAAAACTTTTTTCCACCGTAAATGCAAATGGTTAACGGCGACCACGCCAACCACCATATTTAGACCCTCTGACACAACATGTAGTGGGTCGCACCCCTCAAACACCTCCACCTATGGGTGCAACAGGTTAATGCAAACACGTGCAAATCACTCATCAGGTCGGACTTATCCACAAGTCTATCCCCGTTAATGGGGGTGGGTTGGCGGCCCTGGGACCCCTATATGTGGGGGGCGCACACTATGACGTGGAAGCGGCACATTTCCGTGCCAAACTGATCATCTCGCATCCTGCCTCAAGCCTTTTCCGGAGCCCGCCAAAGCCGATGCCCGATACGTCTTCCACAGCCCTGCGCCGGGATAACTATCCAGAGATTGCTCCCTACCGAACCGGCCGCCTCAAGGTCTCCGACATCCACGAGATCTATTATGAGGAATGCGGCAATCCGGACGGCAAGCCGGCGCTGGTGCTGCATGGCGGCCCGGGGGGTGGCTCCAACCCAACCATGCGCCGCAGCCATGATCCCGATGCTTACCGCATCATCCTGTTTGATCAGCGCGGCTGTGGAAAATCGACGCCCTATGCTGATCTGCGTGAGAACACGACCTGGGACCTGGTCGCAGACATCGAAATGCTGCGCGAGGAACTGGGCATTGATGAATGGCAGGTCACCGGCGGCTCATGGGGGTCCGCCCTGGCGCTGGCCTATGCGGAAACCCACCCGGAGCGGGTGACGGAGATGGTGCTGCGCGGCATCTTCACCCTGCGCAAAGTCGAGCTGGACTGGTTTTATGCCGGGCGCGTTGGCGAAAACGGCACGGCGGCGCTCTATCCAGAAGCGTTTGAAAAATATGTGGTGCCGATTCCCGAAGCCGAACGTGGCGACATGATTTCCGCCTATTACAAGCGGCTGACCAGCGACGACGCAGCCGTGCGCCTTGAAGCCGCGCGGGCCTGGAGCACGTGGGAAGGCTCAACCCTCTCCCTGCTGCCCGACCCCGACCGCGAAGCGCGCTTTGGGGCGGATGATTTTGCGGAGGCCTTTGCCCGCATCGAGTGCCATTACTTTATCAATGACGGCTTTTTTGATGCGGACGGCCAGCTGATTGCCAATGCCCACAAGCTGCAGGGCATTCCCTGCGTCATGGTTCAGGGTCGTTACGACGTGGTAACCCCGGTCATGACAGCATGGGCGCTGAAACAGGCATGGCCGGATGCCGAGTTAAAGATCGTGCCCGACGCCGGCCATACAGCAACCGAGCCAGGCATCATTCACGAGTTCATTACGGCCACAGACAAATTCAGGTAGCCCACATCTTCAGAAGGTCGCCCACCCGGTGCGCGGCACCATTGACCAAGCGAGAGCAGTATCATGCGTCAGTTCTTCATAACCATCGCCGGTGTTTTGACCGCCCTGTTGATTGCGGTGTTCATTGTGCCGTTCATTCTGGTGGCCATGGTGGCGTCGTCCGTCACCCCGGAGCAGGAACCCCTGCCAGAGCGCAAGGTGGTGGTGATCGATCTGTCAGAGCAGATTTTTCAGCAGCCGGTGCAAAACTTCTTTGCCTTCGCAGACGGACATGAAGTCCTGACGCTGGCCAGCCTGCATGACGGGCTGAAGCAGGCGGCCGAGGATGAAACCGTGGAAGCGCTCTACATTCGCGGCGGCATGGGTTTTGTGGGCTCGACCACCGCCAATGAAATTCTTGAAGCCATGGCGCCGTTCAAGGCATCGGGCAAACCGGTTTATGGCTATACGCAGGACATCGCTCCTGAAGCGCTGGGCGACTACCAGGTGCTGGCACAGGCAGACACCGTGTGGATGCAGCCGACCGGCAGCTTCATGCCTGCTGGCCTGAGCGCGCGCCTGACCTATGCCCGCGACGCGCTGGACCAGATTGGTGTCACCGCGGAGAAAGTGGCGTTCAGTGAATACAAGGGTGCAATGGACACCTTTACGGATACGCAGATGAGCGAGCCCCAGCGCGAAGCCAATCAGCGGCTGGTAGATGTCATCTATTCCAGCATGGCGGACAGCATTACAGCTGGCCGCGACATGAGCGTGGCTGACCTTGATGCGGCGCTGGCTGTTGCGCCGTTTGGTGCGGTTGCGGCTGTTGAAGCAAAGCTCATCGACAAGCTGGCCTATGAACGCGAAGTAGCTGACCTCGTGCTGGCTGCCGCTGGTGACGACGCCGACTTCGTGTCGCTGGCGAGCTATGCGGCTGCGGAAGCCACATCAAGTGAAGGCGACGTGATTGCTGTTGTGTATGGCCAGGGGGCCATCGTGTCCGGCGAATCTCCGCCCATGGGGCCTTTTGGTGGTGAGCCGATGATCGGGTCAGACACCATGGCCACTGCCATTCTGGATGCGGCAGACGACGAAGAAGTGAAAGCCATTGTGGTGCGGATTGATTCACCGGGTGGATCAGCCTCAGCCTCAGACCAGGTGTGGGACGCGATCCGCGCTGTGCAGGCCCGGGACATTCCCGTCATCGCCTCCATGGGCTCCGTGGCCGCATCCGGTGGCTATTACATTCCGGCGGGGGCAGACGTCATTGTGGCGCACCCGACCACGGTCACAGGCTCCATCGGTGTCATCGGCGCCAAATTCTCCGTAGGCGGATTGTTTGAAAAGATCGGCGTCAATGTGGATGCGGTCTCGACAAATGACAATGCGGACATCTGGGCGATGGATACGCGTTTCAGTGATCCACAGCGCGCGCGGTTCACTGCGTGGCTTGGCACGGCCTATGAAGACTTCAAGGACCGTGTAGCCGGTGGGCGCAATCTGTCTGCCGCTGAAACCGAAGAGATTGCCCGTGGCCGTGTCTGGGCTGGTATAGACGCCATGGACAAGGGTCTGGTGGACAAGCTGGGCGGGTTCAGCACAACGATTGAAGCCGCCCGCGAAGTGGTGGGCATCGAGGAAGGCGCGCCCGTTCAGCTGCGTACCTTCCCCAAACCACGGACCTTCCAGGAAGAACTGTTCGGCTTTGCGCTCAATGCAGAAGCTGTGGCCAAAACGCTGGTGACGATGTCAGCGATTGCGGACCACCCTGAAGTCAGCGCGCTGGTGAAGGAACTGGCGACGGACAGCAATCGCGGTCTGGATGCACGTGCGCGTGTGCCCGAGATGCGGTAAGTGCGATTGCAGGATTGAAGGCTTCACGTCTCCTATCAAACTACCGCATCCCCGGACTTGATCCGGGGTCCACTCTCGGTGGCTGTGCAGTTGATCGGTTGCGAGTAGGCCCCGGATCAGGTCCGGGGCTACGGAAAAAATTTCAGGAATCTATCCCCGGTCCTTTGAGCGGCCTCATACTGGGTGCGCCTCGTGCTTGAGGGCATCCCGGACCGTCCGGGCTTGGGCATGGGGGCGGATGGCCTTGTGGGGTGCTTGCGGGTAACGAACGCAAACGACCACAAGGCGGCGAAGGCTCGGCCCGGCGCGTAGAGTAAGATCGCCCCGGTGGACGTGCATGCGGACGCGACACATGGCCAGACCGGTGTCGGAATGCATGTGTGACCGGTAGCAGGGCTGCGGTGGAACACTGTGAGGTAACGCCTTGCCCCATCGCTTGTGCAAAAGCCGAAGACCATTCGTAACGGGAGCGCTGCTTACGAGCGGCACTCGAACGATTTTTTGATCACAACGGCCGGGCTGCCACGGCGGTGCTCCCGTTCTCCCTCCCTATTGAGGGGATAAACCTGGTCTACCTCTGCAGCCATTGGCGTGTGGGGCTTTTGGCACTGGTCAAAGGGCAAGCCCCGAGTCACCATCGGTCTGAAAAAGCATATGAAAACCAGATCCAACCGGAGGAAACAGGATGCGTAATTCAAATCGGCAGTGGGTGTTGCGGCAGCGACCGGAAGGCGACATTTCGGATGGTGATCTGGAATTGGTTGATGCGCCCAAGCCCGAGGCGGGCGACGGCGAAATCCTGATCCGGACGATTTATCTGTCGCTCGACCCTACAAACCGCATCTGGATGAGCGACATGGACCAGTACATGCCGCCGGTGGAGATTGGCGATGTGATGCGCGGCGGCACGCTGGGGGTTGTTGAGCAGTCCAACCTCGACGGGTTTGACGTGGGCGACATCGTGGTGCCGGGCCTGGGCGGCTGGCAGGACTACACGGTGTCCGACGGCACGGGGGTCTCCAAGATTCCGGCAGGTCTGGGCATTCCGCTGGACGCCTTCATGAGTGTGCTCGGGGCGACCGGGATGACGGCCTATTTCGGGCTGCTGGAAATCGGTCAGCCGAAGGCCGGTGAAACAGTTGTGGTGTCTGCGGCAGCGGGCGCTGTTGGTTCCACTGTGGGGCAGATCGCCAAGATCAAGGGCTGCCGTGTGGTGGGCATCGCCGGGTCGGATGAAAAATGCAAATGGGTTGTGGATGATCTGGGGTTTGATGCCTGCATCAACTACAAAAAGGAAAACGTGCTCGAGGCCCTGCGGCGCGAGTGCCCCAACGGCATTGACGTGAACTTTGAGAATGTCGGGGGCGAAATCCTTGATGCCGTCCTTACCCTGATCAACGACAATGCGCGCATTCCGCTGTGTGGACTGATCTCGACCTACAATGCGGAAGGCGACGTGCCGGGGCCCTACATGTTCCGCAATATCCTGATGAAGCGTGCCCGGGTTGAAGGGTTCATCATCATTGATTTTCTGGAGCGCTTTGCGGAAGGCCAGGCTGAAATGGGCCAGTGGCTGGCAGAGGGTAAGCTCAAATATCGCACGGACATCGTGGATGGGCTGGAGACCGCGCCCAAGGCGCTTGATCGGCTGTTTACCGGGGAAAATATCGGCAAGTTGCTGGTTCGGGTATCCGATGAACCGGCGGCCTGATCAGCTGGTCCCGGCCCTCGCTCTGGCCTTTACGGGTTAACGTGGTTTTTACTGGGATGGATGCACGCTGCAGTTGAACAAGTTCAACTCCATTGCGGCGGGAGCCATCCCATGACCACTCCACTTGGTTTCGAAGACGTCGTGAAGCTTGAGCGCGATAACTCGCCGCTCAATCGCGAATCCGCTGTGACCAAAATCGGCCAGCTCATGGCCGAGGGAAAACTGCAGGGCGTTGAAGCTACCATTGCCGAAGACGTGGTGGTTCGCATGGCAGAAGACGCAGACACGCTCGTGCGCTCTGCGCTTGCCCGTCAGATTTCCCTTTATCCGCTCTTGCCCACTGGCATGGCCGAACGCATGGCCCGGGATGTGGCTGAGGTCAGCGTGCCGGTTCTGCAGCATTGGCCGGATTTGTCTGACGAGCTGCTGATTTCCGTGATCGCGGAAGAGGTGGAAGACAAGCAGGTGGCGATTGCCCAGCGTCCGACCGTGTCCGAGCAGGTGTCCGGTGCCCTGATTGATACGGGCAACTCGAATGTTGTGAGCGTGCTGCTTGAGAATGAAGGGGCGCGCATCACAGCCGACGCCCTGCAGCGCGCGCTGTCTGACCATCAGGACCATGAACGTATTCCGGTCCTTGTTGCCAAGCGCCCGGACCTGAGCGCTGAAACCTGCCTGCATTGTGTGTCGCTAGTGGTGGCGGATCAGCTTGAATCAGATGTGGCGAACGAGATGCGGCGCTTCCTGGTTCAGCAGGAACAGCTGCCCGCTGAAATGGCGTCAGAGCTTGTGGCTCATGCGCGCGAACAGGCGGTTGCCGAAATGACTGCCGGTGAAATTGACGATGAGAAGGTCGAAGAATTTGTGGGCGTGCTGCATCGCACCGGACGGCTGACGCCGACCATGCTTCTGCGCTCCTTGTGCTCCGGAGACCTGCGGTTTGTGGAAATGGCGTTTGCCCGCCTGGCGAAGACCACGCAGGATCATGTCCGAGCGGCCATGGAGCCGGGCAATGGGGACGTCTTCAAATCCATTTTTGACAGCACGCGGCTGCCAAAGAGCCTGCGTCCTGCCTTCGGTGCCGCTCTGGCGGCCGCGGCCAAGGAACGTGCGCGGGCCGGTGATGACAAGATGGAACCGCAGCGCTATGTGCCGGCGGTCATCTCAAGCATTGTTGGCGCTTATGGCACGGTGGCGCCGGCAGAGCTGGAGCATGTGATGGCGGAACTTTCACGCGAACTCAAACGCGAAAAAGAAGAAGCGCTGGATTCACGCGCCAAGATGCGCGTCTAGTCATCCACCCACAGGCGCAACAGGTTTGTGCGTACCTTGGCCACCCGGTCGAGGATCGGACGGTCGTCCGGGCGGTCTCTCAAGTCCTGCATCACGCAATCAAGGTCATAGAGCATCTCGCGGGCACCCGGATCACGCACGTAAGAGCGCACCCAACCGACCACCGCCAGCCGCTCACCCCTGGTGACTTCCGCCACATGATGCAGCGCGCCGGTTGAATACAGAACCATGTGGCCCTTTGGCGGCTTGATGATGCGCTCACCATCGCCCTGCTCGATCACAAGCTCCCCGCCTTCATAGGTGTCGGGCTCCGAGAGGAACAATGTGAACGACATGTCTGACCGGGCATTGTTGAGGAGCGCGTTGTCCACATGGGTGCCGTAGGTCATGCCGGGCTTGTAGCGGCTGACCAGAAAACCGGCGAGACGCTTGGGCCACGCCAGGGCCTTGAACTTGTCGGATCGGGCAAGGGCCTGACCCACAACCTTGGCGACCTCCTGCACGATCGCGCCGTCGGACTCCTCATTGTGTTTGACGGATTCAGCCTGCCAGCCAGCGCCGGCGGCTCCCTCGTGGAAGCCGCCGTGCTTGACCGTGGTTATGACCTTGGCGAGTTCCTCGCGCGTCAGAATGTCATCGAACTCATAAATCATCGGATGTGTATCCCCGCACTCTCACGCGCCGTTAGACTTTGCCGCTAGTAGTTGACGCGATCGGTGATGGCACCGTCCACGATCATGTTGATGCCGGTGGTGAAGGAGGATTTGGGACTGGCGAGGAACGCAGTTGCATTCGCAATGTCCTGCGGGGTCGCCATGCGGCCCATGGGGTTGCGGGCCATGGTGGCTTTGAACATGTCGGGCATGTTTTCCTCGATCATGTGCCAGACGCCACCTTCGAAATACACGGTGCCGGGAGACACGACATTGGCGCGCACGTGTTCACCGGCCAGTTCCTTGGCCAGACCCTTGACGAGGTGCACCATGGCGCCCTTCACGGCGCCATAGGCTGAGGCGTCAGTGGCTGACACGGACGAGACCGACCCAATGGCGATGATGGCGGCATCGCCATTTGCGGCAGCGGATTTTTTCAACTCGGGCAGCGCTGCTTCAACGGAGCGCACGGCGCCCATGATGTCGATGTCAAAGCCACTCTTCCAGGCGGCTTCGGTGTTGCCGATGGCCAGGGCAGAGGCGTTGGAGACCAGCACATCAATACCGCCGAGCTCTTTGGCGGCATTGGCGATGAAGCCCTTCAGGCTGTCGGCGTCGGAGATGTCTGCGACATCACCCCAGACCTTGGTGCCATGGGCCGCTGACATGTCCTTTACGGCGTCAGCGATCTGGTCCGCGTTGCGGGCGCAGATGGCGACGTCGCAGCCCTCTGCTGCCAGGGTTTCGGCGATGGCGCGGCCGATGCCCCGCGTGCCGCCGGTAACGATGGCCTTTTTGCCTTTGAGACCCAGATCCATGGTGAAGCTCCCTGCTGTTCTTTTGATGAGTTGGTTTCTGTTCGGTAAGCATCCTAGAATGGCCGGTGAAAACAACAAGCGCAGAAACACACAAGCACTGATACACAGCGGAGACACTCACATGGACATTTCCCTCAGCCCCGCGGACGAAACCTTTCGCCAGGAGGTGCGTGCCTTTCTGGATGCGGAACTCAGCGATGAGCTGCGGGAGGCGGGCCGTCTGACCAGTGGCATCTTCACCGACAAGAAATGGAACATGCTCTGGCACAAGAAGCTCTATGCCAAAGGCTGGGTGGCGCCGAGCTGGCCCAAGGAATATGGCGGCACGGGCTGGACCGTGACGCAGCGGCATATCTTTTCGTCTGAGTGCGCGCGTGCGGGAGCCCCGACCCTGTCACCGCTGGGGCTGCAAATGTGTGGGCCCATGCTGATCGGCCACGGCTCGCAGGAGCAGAAAGATTTTTATCTGCCGCGCATGCTGTCCGGCGAGGACTACTGGTGCCAGGGATATTCCGAACCCGGATCAGGCTCTGATCTTGCCTCGCTCAAGTGCAAGGCTGAGAGCGACGGCGATGATTATGTGATCAACGGCACGAAAATCTGGACGACCCATGCCCATGATGCGAACCGGATGTTCTGCCTGGTGCGGACGGACAGCTCAGGCAAGCCGCAGACGGGCATTACCTTTGTGCTGATTGATATGGATACGCCGGGCATCACGGTTGACCCCATCATCACGCTTGCGGGTGACCACGAGTTCAATCAGGTGTTCTTCGACAATGTACGCGTGCCAAAGGCCAATCGCGTGGGCGCTGAAGATGATGGGTGGACGGTCGCCAAATATCTTCTGGAATTTGAACGCGGTGGCTCCTACGCGCCTCGCCTGCGGGTGGGCGTCGAACGGCTCAAGTCGCTTGCGGCCAATCAGTCCAATGGCGATGGGGGCAGCGTTGCCGAGGATGATGCCTTTGCGAGCAAGCTGACGGCCTTTGAAGTGGCGCTGGACGCGCAGGAGATGACGGAAAACCGCATCATGGCGGCCATGTCCAATGGCCAGAACCCGGGACCAGCGTCCTCCATGCTGAAGGTGGCAGGCACTGAGCTGCGCCAGGAGCTTGACCTGCTGGCGGTTGAGGCGATTGGCAATCTGGCCTTGCCGGACCAGATGCAGGCGCGTCAGCCTGGATCAAATGTCGAACCGGTGGGCAGTGCAGATGTGATGACCAAGGTCCCGGCCATGCTCAACAACCGCGCCGGCACAATCTATGGCGGGTCGAGCGAAGTTCAGCGCGGCATCATGGCGAAGATGGTTCTGGGGCTTTGAGGCCCGTCAGATGGGCCCTCCGGTCAAGCCGGAGGGAAAGCGAGAATCAGGTGACCTCATTCCGCTAAACCGCTCTCCCTTCGGCTTGACCGAAGGGTCTATCGGAGGTGGCGTTAGCCCCGCAGCCGCGCCAGCACGCCGGGGAGCCGGAATACGATCCATGCGGCGGTGATGACATTGCCGAGGATCACGACGCTGGCGCCCCACGCGATGCCGGTCGTCCTGTTGGGTTCCAGCAGGATGATGATGCCGGCAACCAGCACAAACCCAAGATAGAGGTCCGCGAGGGTCACGACGCCCCACGGCTCGGCAAGCATGATCTCCATCAAGGGGACCACCGACCTGCCGTCTGCAAAGCCCCAGATGATGGAGCCTGCGAAGGCAAGGCCGAGAATGGCGGAAATGATGCGGAACCCAGTCATCTAGTCTTTCGCTTTGTTGTAGGCGCGCTGCTGGCCACCGCCCATGGCGTAGGGGTGCGAGCCGGAGAGGCCGCCATCCACAGGGAATGCCTGGCCGTTGACGTAGGATGCTTCATCGCTGGCAAGGAACAGCGCCATGTTTGAAATCTCTTCGGGGCGTCCGGCACGTTTCAAAGGGTTGATCTGACCGATACGGTCTTCAGAGCCTTTGCCGCGGGCCATATCAAAAATTGGTTTGGTCATGCCGGTCTCGATGAGGCCGGGGCAGATGGCATTGATACGCACGCCCGTGCCTGCCAGATCATAAGCCACCGTCTGCACCAGCGAGATGACGCCCGCCTTGGACGCAGAGTACGGATTGCCCCCGGCATTGGCGCGTATCCCCGCTACTGACGCGGTACATATAATGGAGCCCGCGTGCTGGTCGATCATGTAGGGGCTGGCGTGCTTCACATAGAGGAACGGGCCGATGAGATTGATCCGCAGAATGTCTTCCCAGTAGTCGGGCGTCTGCTCATGCAGGGGCACATAGCCACCGGAGATGCCGGCATTGGCGAACACAATGTCGATACCGCCATTGGCATCCACAAAACCGCGGACCGAATTGGACACGTAGTCCTCGCTGGACACGTCACCGACTTCCGCCGTCATGCGCTCTCGTCCGACCACAGTTTCAGCGACTGCATCCGCGTTGAGGTCAACGGCGAGGACAGTTGCGCCTTCTTCTGCAAAGCGGCGAGAGGCGGCGCGGCCAATGCCTGACCCGGCTCCGGTGACGATGGCGCGTTTTCCTGTGAGGCGTCCCATGTTTCGCATTCCTTGTATTTGTCGAGTGTCGGTGAATTTCTATTGCTTTGGATATTCCACAATCGTCAGCGTATTGCCACCGGGATCCGTGAAATGAGCCATCTTGCCGCCCCAGTCCGCGGTGTGAGGGGCATCGGTGAACTCAACGCCCTTGCCCCGCAGCTCCTGATAGGCGGCGTCCATATCGGCCACTTCAAGGGATACACCGGTAAATCGCGCGGTGAGGTCTGGGTCACCGCCCACCGGCTCAAGGATCAGCATGATGCCTGCATCAAGCACCGCAAACCCGTCGTCATTGACGACGGCGCGCACGGGCAGGCCCAGCAGATCTCGGTAGAAGGGCAAAGATGCCGCCACATCCGGAACGAATATGCGACAGGCACTGATTTTGAGGTCACTCATGAGCTGTCTCCAAACGCTGTGAGTGGCGCAAATGTCCGCTCAGGTTTTGCGCGTAATGAGCAGGGTTGTTGTCTGGGAGAACACGGTCTCGCCCGCCTGATTGACAAGCGTGTGGCGGTTTTTGACGACGCCGCGGTCAGGCTTGGACGACGATGGGCGTTTTTCGATGCACTCGATGGTGAGCGAGAGAACGTCATCAAGGCAGGCCGCCTTGTGAAAACGCACTTCGTCATACCCCAGGGCGCCGATGACGGCCGTTTCGTGGGGCAGTGCCTGTGCAAGTTTCAGAACTACGGCCTGAACATGGGTGCCGCAAGCCGTCAGTGTTCCGTAAACGGACTTTTTTGCCGCAGCATCATCTACGTGAAACGGCTGCGGGTCCCACTTGGTTGCAAACGAGACAATTTCGTCGCGCGTCATCTCATAGGTTTCAGAGATGGGCCATTGCTCGCCCAGTTCAAAATCATCGAAAAATCGTATGTCGGTCATGGACTGGGGTATGCCTCCACAAATCGAATGATCTCGGCAGCCAGTTGGTCGGGCGCTTCGATATGTACGTCGTGACCAATACCGTCAATAGATACAAACTTACCGTTGGTGCGCTCAGACAGGGCACGAGCCGCTGCGTTTGGGATCGACGCGTCCTCAGATCCGCTTACATGAAGCACGGGCGCCTTGATCTCTTCGTAGACGCCATAGAGCAAACGCAGTCCGTCGATGGTGTATTGGCGGCGGATGTAGGTCAGCAACGCGGCGCGCGTGCCCTTGATGTCATAGGCAACCTCCAAACGCTCTCGGTGCGCGTCGGAGAAAGTATCGCCGAAGATATCCGTACTCCCCATGACGAT
The DNA here is from genome assembly GCF_040362765.1 of Pyruvatibacter sp. HU-CL02332. Taxonomy (NCBI): domain Bacteria; kingdom Pseudomonadati; phylum Pseudomonadota; class Alphaproteobacteria; order Hyphomicrobiales; family Parvibaculaceae; genus Pyruvatibacter; species Pyruvatibacter sp. HU-CL02332. The sequence goes on along the minus strand of NZ_BAABWK010000001.1, from coordinate 2,062,773 downwards.
TTCTCCAGCGCCTGGGATCAGCGGCACGATTTGTGCCGGATCAAGCGCCATTCCGGTTCCGACCGTCACCACATGGGACACGCGCTCGGAGTGATCCGCCGCGACGCGCGAGACGATGACGCCGCCGACCGAATGTCCGACAAGGATAACCTGGGCGATCCCGAGAGCATCCAGCAAGTCAATAACCTGTTGCGTCCACAGGACGTGACCATAGCTCAGGCCATGGTTCCGGTCAGAGAGGCCGTGTCCGTAATAGTCCATGGCGATGACACGGTGGGTCGCGGACAGCCGATCCGCCAAGCCTTCCTGCCAGTCCGCGACTGATCGCCCAGTGCCGTGGATCAGCAGGACAACTGGTCCCACACCTTGGTCGAGGACGTGAACCCGGCCCGATCGCGTTTCAACGAAGCGGGTGTAGGGGCCGAGCGGGGCTTCAGCCCGCTGCGTCGTCTCTCGGGCCGCCATCATATAGCGACCGACCAGAAAGGCTGTGGTCAGAGCGACAAAGATGCAGACAAGGGCAATCAGGAAAATGCGCATGGCTATGAACATACCAAATAAAAAGGCCCGGCATTGCTGCCGGGCCTTTCAACTGTAGCAAGGTCTGCTCGAAATTACATTTCGAACAGGCCGGCAGCACCCATGCCGCCACCGATGCACATGGTCACAACGCCGAGCTTAGAGCCACGACGCTTGCCTTCGATCATCAGGTGGCCGGTGCAACGTGCGCCGGTCATGCCGAAGGGGTGACCGATGGAGATGGAACCGCCATTGACGTTGTACTTGTCGTTGTCGATTTCCAGCTTGTCACGGCTGTAGAGGCACTGGGACGCAAATGCTTCATTGAGTTCCCAAAGGTCGATGTCGTCTTTCTTGACGCCAGCCTTGTCGAGGAGCTTGGGCACAGCGAAAACGGGACCAATGCCCATTTCGTCTGGCTCACAACCAGCAACCTGGAAGCCGCGGAAGGCACCCATGATGTCGAGGCCACGACGTTCAGCTTCCTTGCGTTCCATCATGACGACCATGGAGGCGCCATCGGAAAGCTGTGAGGCGTTACCGGCTGTGATGTAGTTGCCTTCACCACGGACAGGCGGCAGGCCATTCAGGCCTTCAAGGGTTGTCTGCGGACGGTTGCACTCGTCCTTGTCGACGACGTAGTCAACAATCGACTCTTCCTTGGTTTCGCGATTGACGACTTTCATCTTCGTGTTCATTGGCACGATTTCGTCGTCGAACTTGCCAGCCTGCTGAGCGGCTGCTGTGCGCTGCTGCGACTGGAGAGAATACTCGTCCTGCGCTTCGCGGCTCACATTGTAGCGGTCTGCCACGATGTCAGCAGTTTCGATCATCGGCATCCAAAGAGCAGGGTAGCTCTCCATCAGCTTTTCTTCGGTGATGTTGTTGAGGTTCATTGCGCCGGACATCTGCACCAGCGAAATTGATTCAACGCCACCGGCAGCAACCACGTCCACACCGTCATTGACGATACGGCCAGCGGCCAGGGCGATGGTCTGCAGACCTGAAGAGCAGAAACGGTTGACGGTCACACCGGATGTGGTGACCGGGCAGCCGGCCCAGATGGCAGCAAGACGGCCGACGTTCTGGCCTGTTGCGCCTTCAGGCGTGCCGCAACCCATGATGACGTCGTCGACTTCACCGGGCTCGATGTTGGCGCGCTCGATGGCGTGCTTGAGGGCGTGGCCACCCATGGCTGCGCCGTGGGTCATGTTGAAGCCACCACGACCGGACTTTGCAAGACCGGTACGGGCAGTGGAAACGATGACTGCTTCTCTCATGCTGTCACTCCTTGTTGGAATTTGTGCCGGCCCCTTGATTATCGGGTCTTGGGTGCTGTTCCGCGCGAAAAGTCTGCGCAGAGTGGCAGGGCCACACTGGAATTGGTTTGGCAGCGGGTACGAAATTGAAACCCGCAAGTCGGCGCGAACCATAAGGGGTTCAGGGCCGGGCCGGAAGAGTTAATTCGGGCATGCCCGGTCACATTCAATAACCCATTGGAATCAGCGCATTAGCAGATTGCCCCTGCGTCATTGCCGCATTTGAGCCATGAAATGACCAATCGTTCACCTTGGAGAGATCATGCAGCTGCCGGATTCAGGCCCGAGACTCATCACCATCGAAAGTGCCTGATGGAAGGTCCAAGACACTCTGTTTGCGGCACATCCAACACGACAAAATGGGAGGCTGTGTCATGCGCCGTCAGATTGGAATTATGAGCCTTATTGGTCTGGGTGCTTTCACGCTCGGCGGCATGGCCGCTTTTGCCAGCGGGACTGATACGACACACGCGGTACCTGCTGCAGAAGAGATGGCCATCGTCACCTCTGCTGTGACCATCACCGCTGCTGCCCCGAGCAATGAAGACCGCGCAGACCTTATGGGCATGATGTCTGAAAGTCAGACCGCGCCCTTTGGCTATTCCTATGTGGTCTATTTCCCGGCTGGGACCACAGACCTGACTGATCCGGCGCAGGTGGCGGTTGCTGCCATCGCTGAAGAGGTCACGGATCTGGAACTGAGCCGCGTTACGCTCAGCATAGAAGACGGGCCTTACGCCCGCACTCAGGTGGTTCGCGATGCGCTCATTGATATGGGTGTCCCGGCGCGCTGGATCGGTGAAGCGGAGCCCACCGCTGATGAGATCGGCCCCATCAGCATGGCGCCGCTCAACATCTAGACTGGCCGTTTGATTCAGGCCCGAAGCATCCGACCTCGTATCGGCATGTTAGCGGCGCTGCCATTTCTCGCCCATGACATGGACAACCACGTCCCGGTCGTGGGCGCGGGTGCGATGTTCAAATACATAGATGCCCTGCCATGTCCCCAGCGCCATACGGCCTGCGCTGATGGGTATGCTCAGTGACGTTGCTGTAAGGGCTGACTTGATGTGCGCTGGCATATCGTCCGGCCCTTCGGTCGCGTGCTGATAGGTGTCAGTGAAAGGCGCGATGCGCTCGAAGAAGTTTTTCAGATCCACCAATACATCCGAGTCCGCGTTTTCCTGAATGGTCAGGGAGGCAGAGGTATGGCGGATGAATAGTGTGGCCAGCCCATTTGTGATGGCCGACTGAGAAACCACCGCTTCGACCTTTGACGTGATGTCGAAAAGGCCAGAGCCGGGTGTACGAACGGCGAGTGTCTGGGCGTGCTGGTGCATGCCCCCTTTTAACCCAGCCACTGCAGGGCTACATAGAGCGCGAAATCATTTATCCCCGCACTCCCGCAGGCACCCATACTCATGACATCTTCACTCGAGAGTCCTCAGCCAAAAGGTTTTGAGGCCTATGTTGGCCCGGTCACACGCGTCAGCGGTACGGACGACGCCTTTACGTTGAGCTTCACCATCGACCAACAGCACCTGAACGGGGCCGACATGCTGCACGGCGGCATGATGATGTCGTTTGCCTCCATTGTTCTGGCCGGTGCCGCGCGGGAAGCGGCCGACGGGGCTGTGGAAGCCTTGTCAGTCAATTGCGATTTCACAGGCCCGGGCAAGTTGGGCGACAAGGTCACTGCCACGGCACTCATCACGCGCCGGACGCGCAGTGTTGTCTTTTTGTCGTGTGATGTGCAGGCGCAAGCCGAGGGCGAAGACGCGCCTCGCATGCTCATGGCAGCGACCGGCGTCTATAAGGTGGTGCGCCATGACTGAAGCACGCGACGCTCTTAAGGGCGACAATGAACGCCCTGCCCTGCCCTGTCCGCGCCCGGATCAGGATCTCGATGGGTTCAAGCCCATGGAGCTGCGTGATCCGTTCGAGGCCTTTGTTGGTCCGCTCTACAGCGAAGTGGCGGAGAATGACGGCATCGTGCGCAAAGAAGCCTTTGTTGTAGATGACCGCCATGTGGATGCAGATGGCAAGTTGCACCCGGGCATGGTGATGACATTCGCGGATGCCATTGTTGGCGGCACCGCATGGAATGCCACCAAGCGCCGCCCCTGTGTGACCCTCAGCATGCAGACGAGTTTTACCGGCACGGCCAAGGAAGGCGACCTTGTGGTGGGACACACACGCCTGACCCGCAAGACACGGGCGGTTGTTTTCTGCGCTGCAGACTTTTTTGTGGGCGACGAATTGATCTGCCAGTCCACCAGCCTGTGGAAGGTGCTCGGCGAGCACTGACGCTTGGGCCCGAACCAGCCATTACCCATGAGGTAATTGTCTGCCCCCCTTCCACTGGTAGGGTATCTCAACAACCGCGTCGCAGTTCAAAACGAGGGGCGCGGGATGAGGATTGGGGGACAAGATGACAGCTTTCCGGCTCTTTCTGATCGGCTTCTGGCTGGTCCTGGCGGCCTACACATTGGTCGTGGTCATCAATCACGGCATGGGCCTGTTTCAGATTTTTTTTGGCGACATGGCGCAAATGACCTGGCCGGGCCAGTTCAATCTCGATTTCTTCGGCTTCCTGCTGCTGTCCGGTCTGTGGATGGCGTGGCGTCATCACTTCTCGTCAGGTGGCCTTGCACTTGGTGTGTTGGGCGTGCTCGGCGGGATGGGCGTTTTGCCGCTCTACCTGCTGTGGGCCCTCAACGACGCCGAGGGGGATATGAGAATTGTCATGCTCGGCCGCCAGCGTGCCACTGCCAGCTAGCTTTCAAACAAATACATCGACAAGGAAACGCACCATGATGGTCCTTCGCATCGTTGCCATTTTCTACTTCATTGCAGTTGCCGCGCTGACATATACGGCGGCAAGCCAGACCGGCATGAATTTAAGTGAAGTGTTTGTTGGCAACATCACCGCCCTGAACTGGTCAGGCCAGTTCAATGTGGATTTTCTGGCCTACCTGACCCTGTCGGCGATCTGGATTGGATGGCGTCACAAATTTTCAACCGCCGGCATTCTACTCATGCCGCTGGCGCAGGTAGGGGGCATCCTGTTCCTCACGCCATATCTGCTGTGGGCAATTGCGGATGCCAAGGGCGATCCCGTCAAACTGCTCATCGGTGATCGCTCCGCTGGCTGACCATCAGCATGCGACGTTGAACGTGACGGTGATCTTGCGGACTTGTTTGTCCGGCCAGGCCATCCAGCCGTACTCCTCAGGCTCGCCCACTGACACGTCCTCACAGTGAGCGTCATCGGGGCGGAGCATGCGGCCAATCAGGGCGGCGACACGACTGTCCAGCTCGGTGGCGATTGTCGCATCGAAGGCTTTGACGGGAACCAGGAAGCTCGCGGCCTTTGGCCAGATTTCCGGGTCCCGCCCCGTGCCTGCGTCCTGACGCTCATAGCTCACGGTCATGAACTGTGAATAGCTTTCAGGGAATACCGCCCGGATTGCTTCGGTCATTTCTTCCGGCGGTGTCACAACGGTGGTGTCTGCCGCGGGGAGTGGAACGCCGCCCTTGGGCTCAGCGGCGGAGGCGTGCTCATGGGCGCTGGCGACCGCGCACCAAAGCGCCAACAACGTGCCAATGCTTAGAGGCCCAAGAAATCTGCCGACACCCATGATGCTGTCTCCTCACCCTGAAAACTTCAGGAGAGCCTACAGGCAATGGGGCCGCTAGACGATTGAGTAGATCAATACTGCAATCGCAATCCAAATGCCCAGCGTGGCGCCGCCCGCCAAAAGACGTAGAACTCCGGCTGGCCAATCGCGCGACGGCGCTTCGGGTCCCACCGGCTGTTGAGGCTTGCGGTCCGGGTGGTCAATAATGCTGGCATCAAGTGTCATGAGACGCACCAAAAGTGACATTCAACCTGGAAAGCGCAGAGACATCTGGTCACCACGACTCACCGTTCGCCACCTAGAGTGTACCAAAGGTAGAGCGGCGTCTGTCTCGCAGTAGACACTTAAAGATATTTTTCAAAAAGACGGGCAAAAAAGCCGGGAAAACCTGCAAAAATGCCCGCAAAAATCTACAGATCGAGGAAACAAAATGGCCATCGACTACGATCACATCATGTCTCTGACTTCAAAGGACGAGCGGTTTTCCTATGGGGACCGTGAGACAATGCTCTATGCGCTGGGCGTAGGCATGGCGCGCGACCCGCTCGCACCCAAGGAACTTCCTTACGTCTATGAAAGCGACCTCAAGACGGTGCCGACGATGGCAACTGTCATTGCCTGGGGCGCCGGGCCGCTGCGGGATTCCGGCATCAATTATCTGATGGTCGTGCATGGGGAGCAAAAGCTCACACTGCACCGGCCACTGCCCGCCGCCGCTGACATCATCGCCGACAGCAAGGTCATCGGTGCGTATGACAAGGGCGCTGACAAAGGCGCGGTCATTGTGACCGAGACCGACATCCGGTTGGCGGATTCAGGTGATGCCCTGTGCACGCTGACCAGCACCACCTTTGCCCGCGGCGATGGCGGGTTTGGCGGTCCAAGCGAAGGCGCACCAAAGCCGCATGCAATTCCTGATCGGGCACCTGACGAAACCATCGAGGTGGACACACGCCCGGACCAGGCCCTGCTCTATCGCCTGTCCGGTGACCGCAACCCGCTTCATGCAGACCCGGAGTTTGCGACGGCGGCGGGCTTTCCTGCCCCCATCCTGCATGGGCTGTGCACCTATGGCACCTGCTGCCGGGCCATTCTCGGGTCTGTGGCGGATTATGACCACACAGCAATCACCGGGTTCGACGTTCGCTTTTCCTCACCGGTGTTTCCAGGCGAAACCATTCTGGTGGATGTCTGGAAAGACGGAAACATCGCCTCATTCCGCGCCCGCCTGAAGGAACGCGATGTAGTGGTGATCAACAACGGCAAGTGCACGCTCAAAGCCTAGGGCCGACCTGCGTCCTTCCGCATTCCAAGAGAGCGTTGACTGAATATGTGGGGTGTTTGGCCTTTCCGCCAGACACCCCGCGCGTTTATGCTGGTCGCATGACCTCAAAAAAGCGCCAAAATGCTGAGAATTCAGCTTCACCAGCGCCCAAGCGGGTGCTGATGATCGCCTATCACGATGTCCAGATACTCGACATCACCGGGCCATTTGAAATTCTGGCCGGCGTCAACGATGCCCGGCTGAATCCCGCATCCTGGGTGATGGATGGCTATCAACCAAAGCCGCATGAAAATTACCCCGAATATGAGCTGACAATCGCCGCTGAAACTGCCGGTCCGTTCAGAACAAACTCCGGCATGCAGATGGTTGCCGATATCAGCTTTGCTGACATCACAGATGAGTATCTGGAGGGGCTGCATACGTTGATGGTTCCCGGCGGCCACGGGACCACCGCTGCCATGCGCGACCCTGCCGTTCTGGACGTGGTTGCGCGCGCAGGCGCCAAGGCCAAACGCATCACGTCGGTGTGCACCGGAACGTTCATTCTCGCTGAAGCCCGTCTGATTGATGGGCGTCGCGTCACGACGCACTGGAACGTGGCGGATGTCCTTGCCAAAATGTTCCCTACACTGACGGTTGATGCGGATTCGATTTATGTGCGGGATGGCCACATCTGGTCGTCAGCTGGCGTCACCGCGGGGATGGACCTTGCGCTGGCACTTGTTGAGCAGGACTGCGGGCGTGACATGGCACTGTCTGTGGCGCGCCGTCACGTCCTCTTCATGATCCGCCCGGGCGGCCAGTCCCAGTTTTCGGCACAGCTGGTCGCACAACATGCGGCCAAAGGCAAAATCGGCGACATTGCCCAATGGGTTCTCGACAATGTGTCTGAGGATCTGTCGGTTCCTGCACTGGCGGAGCGCGCGCATATGAGCGAACGCACGCTGGCGCGCGCCTTTGTGAGCGAGACGGGTCTGACACCGGGCCGCTTTGTGGAAGTGGCACGCGTTGAAGCAGCTCGTCGTCATCTGGAAGAAACCACAGACGACACTGAATCCATTGCATGGGCGTGCGGTTTTTCCAGCGCTGAACAGATGCGCCGGGCGTTTCATCGCCGCGTGGGCGTGAGCCCTGCTGACTATCGCTCCCGCTTCCGACGGATGCCGGTGATGGGGCCGCACGGGCCGGTCACGCCGCTCGATATTTCGTCCCCCACCCATCCAGGTATGCAGTAGGACTGACACCTCATGAATATCGGACTATTGATTTTTGATGATGCGGAAGAGCTTGATTTTGTCGGGCCCTATGAAGTGTTCACCATGTCCAATGAGGTGTTTTCGCTTCAGGGCAAGCCCGAACCGGACAATGTTGTTCTGATTTCTGAGAATGGCGACAAGGTGAAATGCCGCAAAGGCATGGTGATCGAGTCCCACACTTCAATTGAAGACGCGCCTGCCCTTGATGTGCTGCTGGTACCAGGCGGTCAGGGGACGCGGACGGAAGTTGAGAACAAGACTTTGCTTGAGTGGATTGCTGCGGTTGATAAGTCCACCACGTGGACAACCAGCGTATGCACCGGTGCCTTGTTGCTAACCGCATCAGGTGCTGCCAAAGGCAAGCGCGTCACGACCCATTGGGGGTTCATTGACCAGTTGCGCAAGCGCGACGAAGCCTCAGAGGTTCTTGAGAACACACGCTATGTGCGCGACGGCAAAGTCGTTACGGCCGCAGGCGTGTCGGCCGGCATCGACATGGCGCTTTGGCTTGTTGGCCAAATTCATGGGCCCGACCATGCGCGTGCCACCCAGCGGGCGATGGAATATGATCCTGCGCCGCCTTATTCAGCAGCAGTTTGAGCCTTCATCTCCTGACCGGCCCTTAAAGCGTCTAGGACGGCAGGCGGCTGGCCGGTTCAGCTGCGTACATCTGCCGGTTCCACAAATCTTCGACGCGGTTGATGCAGGACTGCCAATACTGGCAGTCCGACCGCTCTGAACAGATGTGCAGGGCCTGCAGTTTCTTTGCAGCTTCTGATGACATATTGAACTCAATCAACTGACCGATATCGGTCAGTTTGTCCAAACACACTTTTTCCATGGGCTTGTAAGCCTCCGGGTTGCTCCCCTGAGACGCAGGGGCACCCTCACCCTATGCGGCCTCCACACAAGCGCGCGTTGACGTGCGTCAAACGTGGCGCACAATGGCGGCAACACACAGCGTGGTCGGCCCGCGCGTCCAGAACAAGAACCACAGGAAACACGCCCGATGTCTCAAGCTGCCAAGCCGCTCAAATCTCTGCCTGATCTGAACTTTGACACCACCCGCGCCCCGTCCCCGTTTTCAAACGAGGACCATGACGCATGGCGGCAGACTCTGCGCAAGTGGATTGAAAAAGAGATCATGCCTTATGCATCCCAGTGGGATGAGGCCGAAGAATTTCCCGAAGAGCTCTACAAGAAGGCCTCGGATGTCGGTCTGTTGCGCATGGGCTATCCAGAGCAGTATGGCGGCATCAAGGAAGGGATCGACCACTACCACAGCATAGTGACGTCTGAGGAACTCGCGCGCGTCGGTGCCGGCGGCATCAACGCCAGCCTTATGGTGCATGGCATCGGACTGCCGCCGATCATCAATATCGGCTCGGAAGAAATGAAGGAGCGGATTGCGCCGCCAGTGCTGGATGGCGACAAGCACATTGCACTTGGTATTACCGAACCGTCCGGCGGGTCAGATGTGGCCAACATCCATACCCGCGCGGAGGACAAAGGCGACTACTACCTGGTTAACGGCTCGAAAATGTTCATCACCGGTGGCATGCGGGCTGACTATGTCACCACTGCGGTGCGTACCGGCGGTGAGGGTACCAAGGGCATCTCGCTGTTGCTTATCGAGGCAGACATGCCCGGCTTCTCACGTACGCCACTCAAGAAAATGGGGTGGTGGGCGTCAGACACCGCAGCGCTGTATTTTGATGATGTGAAAGTGCCAAAAGCAAACCTCATCGGCACTGAAAACAATGGCTTCATCGGCATCATGATGAACTTCAATGGTGAGCGGTTAGGCATGGCTGCTGGCGCCAATGCCATGGCGCGCGTGTGTCTTGAGGATGCAGCGGCCTGGGCGCGCGAGCGCACGACATTCGGCAAGCGGCTGGCGGACCATCAGGTGATCCGCCACAAGATCGCCGACATGTATCAGCGCATTCAGGCAACACAGGCTTACCTTGAGATTTGCGCCTGGCGCGTTGCTCAAGGTGAAACACCGGTGGCTGATCTCAGCATGCTCAAGGTGCAGGCAACGACAACCATGGAGTTCTGCGCGCGTGAAGCCATGCAGATCCTTGGCGGCAATGGCTATCTGCGTGGTGGTCGTGTGGAGCGCATCTATCGCGAGGTGCGCGTCAACGCGATTGGCGGCGGTTCAGAGGAAATCATGCGCGATCTGACGGCACGGCAATTGGGGCTCTAGGCCTCCCCGTCTTGCCCCGTCACGTCCGCGCGGTCACGTCTTCCGCATAGAGCCAGTCCTGGCGGGCGCGCACGATGTTTGGCGCGATGCGCCCTGCGAGCCACATGGGACCGTAGGTCGCGAGTTGTGCGGCAGCTGTCGGCTTGTGGAAGGTGGCCGCATTCGCCCGGGACCCCAGTTGCACGCCACTGGTCCGTTTGATGCGCGACGCATAGACCTGCTCTAGCGCCGATGGAATGTCGGTCGGCGAATCTGCACATGCTTTGGCCAGAACAAACGCGTCTTCGATTGCCATCACTGCCCCCTGCGCCATGAAGGGCAATGTGGGATGTGCTGCGTCGCCCATCAGCGTGGCGCGACCATCACTCCATTGCTTGAGTGGTGCGCGGTCAAAAAGCGCCCAGCGGAAATGCGCGTCTGCTTGCTCAATGAGATTGGTGACGATCGGGTGCCATCCGGCAAAGTCCGCCAGCGCCTCTTCGCGGGTGCCCTGCTCTGTCCAGCTCTCACCGCGCCAGTCATCACGCTCAACCACACCTACAAGATTGGCCAACGTGCCCCGGCGCAACCGATAGGTCACCGCATGGCGGCCGGGGCCGGGCCAGATGCAGGCTGTCGGAGGCGGGGCCAAGTCACCAAGTTTTTCAATGGGCACAACGGCACGCCACGCTACGTTGCCAGTAAATACCGGTTCCTCTGGGCCCAGCATCTGCGCGCGGATTGCCGAATGGATACCATCGGCGCCGATGAGTACGTTGCCCTCAGCGGATAAGCCTTGGTCGGTCAGGGCCGTGATGCCATTGGCCGATTGTTCATACCCGGTCACAGCAGACGACAGACGCACACTGTCGGGTGCACGATCTTCAAGCTCGGCGGCAAGGGCCTCCACAAGATCGGCCCTGTGGACGTGCAAATAGGGCGCACCCCAGCGGGCCACTGCTGCATCACCTACAGGCACTCGAAATATGCGGCGCCCTGAGCGCCCCATGCGCATTTCCAAGGCTTCAGGCTCAAAAGCGTTTTTCGCAATGCTGTCTTCAAGGCCGAGTGCCCGCAGCACCTTCATGCCATTGGGGCTGATCTGGATACCCGCTCCGACTTCGCCGAGCTCAGCGGCACGCTCGTGAACTTCGACGTCCCAACCAAAGTGCCGGAAGGCCAGTGCTGCGATTAGTCCGCCTATGCCGCCGCCTGCGATAATGGCCTTCATGGGGAGACTGCTTTCACTGGTCGTGTGAGGTCACTGTTGCTTTGATGCGGACGCCAACCTTGGAGGTGTGGTTTCGCTGGCTGCTTGTGTCAGCGCTTCGTCCGGTGTGCCCAGCATCAGATCATATACTTCCTTGGGATAGAACTGATGCGGCTTTGATGCGTCATATTCGGGCTGCGGCACATCGCCATTGGCGCCATCATAAAAGGCAGGTGCCTTGTAACGCTTGAGGTCTTCTGCGGAGATGCCCGCCAGTGCAGCCACTTCCGGATCGATCCACATGTCGCTGGAAAGGGGATGCTCCACATCGGCAGACGTTGCGACTTCGAGGGACAGGTTTTCCGGGCCGGCAAAGTAGATCGAAGAACAAAAGCCATGGTGTATTGGCCCAAACACAGGCACGCCGCGCGAGCGGATACGGTCGCGCATGGCCATGAGGTCAGCGGTGCTGTCCACATTGAGAGCGAGATGCTGCATCGTTCCCGGTGCTGAACTTTCACCGGGGTTACCCGCATGGGACACACCCATCACCGGGTCAATTTGCTGGTTCTTGCCCGTATGCACAAAAGCAACGGCGCAATTGTTGTTGAGATTGAGAAAGCCGTGCCATGCGCCTTCAACACCGTGCATCCAGTAGAGGGCAACCAGCTCCATACCCAAGACGTCAGTGAAGAACTCAATCTGCGTTTTCATGTCGCCGGTTGAAAGCGCGAGGTGATGGAGGGCGTTGGGTTTGACCATGATCAGGCATCCTTACCGTTGAGGGCCGACAGGCAGAAGTCATGCACTGCGTCTGAGAAACGGGCGGTCTCAAACAGCATAAGCTGATGCCCGGCATCTTCAAAAATATTGACTGTGACCGGGCCACCAATGGCGGACGCTGCCAGCTTGATCACGTCCGGCGGAAAGCTCGGGTCTTTTTCGCCAGCCGCATAGAGCACGGGCTTTGTGTTTTCTTCCGGCGGCTGTTCGGGCTCGTACTGAAAAAAGGAAGCCCAGGATTCAAGGTCATAGGACCAGGTGTTCCATGGGTCGAGCTGCTTTTGTTCGCCGGCACCGGCGTAGCCGTAGTCTTCGTCAAAATTGAAAAACACGTTGATGTCGAGGCGTGCCGCGCGACCCAGCTGACCTAGCACCTGCTTTACAGGTTCGCTGCGCCACGCTTCGCCCATCTCATTGAACATGGGCGCTCCGGGCACCGCCGGAGACCCCATGCAGATGGCTCCGGTCACATCACTGGAATTGATTGCGGAAATGGCCGCAGCAACGCCGAGACTTGAGCCAAGGGTGAAAACCGGAAGGCCGGTCTGCTGTTTTACGTGCGCTGACCAATCGCGGCTCGCCTGTACCCACTCCTTCATCGTCCACTGCCCGCGTGGGCGGTTGGTGGTGGATTTGCCATGCCCCGGCGCATCGTATGACCAGATGTCGGCGCCGCGCGCTGCATGATGTTCACAGAAGATGTCGTAGATGCCGCCATGGGCGCCGATGCCATGAGACACAACAAGGGCGTATTGGGGGTCGTCCCCGGTGAAGCGGGCTGCATGGAGTTCGCTCAGAAGGTGGGTCTCTCGCTGCATGGGCCGCGTCCTGGGCTTAGATCAATTGATCGATCGATCAAATCTAGACATTCCTGATCGATTGATCAAGTTTTTCTGATCGTACGATCAATCTTTGCGGTATCTATCGGGGCACGCACGCCAGAAGGACCGGGGCCATCACTCAAAAACTGTCAAAGGAACGCGCTCGGGAACGCATTCTCGAGGCCGCGAAAACCCGCTTCGCAGAAGCAGGATTTGAAGCCGCCAGCACACGGCGCATTGCAGAATCCGCAGGTGTGGCGCAGAGCCTCCTGCTCTATCACTTCGCGTCAAAGGAAGAACTCTGGCGTGCGGTTGTGGATGGTGTGTTCGCCCAGGCGGAGCGGGGCTTAACCGATGTTGCTGACCGGATGCCGGATGATGCGGACTATGAAACACGTCTGATGAACCCCATTCGCTCCCTCGTGGACACATTTGCTGCGGACGCCGACCTGCATCGCATCATCCTGCATGAAGGCAAGCACGAGAGTGAGCGTCTGACGTGGCTGGTCGAAACCCACCTTCGCCGCTTGTACGAAAACTCGATTGCCCTTCTGAAGGAAGGTCAGGCAGCAGGCCTGGTGCGCCCCGGTGATCCGACACTGCTGCACTATTCCATTGTTTCGATCGCGGGCACCGTGTTCAGCCTGTCGCCGGAAATCAGGAAACTTGACCCACACACAAAGGCAAATGATCCCGACGCGGTGACGGCCCTCATTCGTGATGTGCTGATGATTGCGCCCCGCCAGTCTTGATTCAGGTCAAGGTCCGCCCGGTATCCTTTTGAGTTTTCTGCCGTTAGGCTTTCGCAAAACAAGATCAAGAATCCATGCGGGCTAAGCTAGGGAGGGATGCTGATGTCCAATTCGCAGGGAGGCGATGGAGACAAGACCGTCTACCATCATGAGGGCGGCAACATGCCTGCCCATGACCATCACGACGCGGATGTTCTGAGCGAAGAGAATGTGCGGGGCTACTGGCACGCCAATCTCAGGCTCCTCGGCATTCTTTTGGTCATCTGGTTTGTTGTGTCCTTCGGCTTTGGCATTCTGTTCGCCGAGCCGCTCAACAGCATTCAGTTCTTCGGATTCAAGCTTGGTTTCTGGTGGGCCCAGCAGGGCTCGATCTACGTCTTCATCGGCCTCATTGCGTACTACGTGTTTGCAATGAAGCGCATCGACCGGCGCTACGGCGTCGACGACGACTAGATCGGGATAAGGGGGAACACCAATGGAAACGCAAACACTGATTTACATTTTCGTCGGCGCGTCTTTCGCGCTCTATGTCGGCATTGCCATCTGGTCACGCGCGGGCTCCACCAGCGAGTTCTATGTGGCAGGCGGCGGCGTGCACCCGATTGCCAATGGCATGGCAACGGCAGCTGACTGGATGAGTGCTGCCAGCTTCATCTCCATGGCCGGCATCATTGCATTTGCGGGGTATGACGGCTCGGTCTATCTCATGGGTTGGACCGGCGGCTATGTGCTGCTGGCGCTGTTGCTGGCACCCTATCTGCGCAAATTCGGCCAATTCACCGTGCCGGACTTCATCGGCGAGCGGTACTACTCGTCGACGGCCCGCATTGTCGGCGTCATCTGCCTGATCTTTATCTCATTCACCTATGTAGCCGGGCAGATGCGCGGGGTGGGCATCGTGTTCTCGCGATTCCTTGAGGTGGATATCGAGCTTGGGGTCATCCTCGGCATGGCGGTTGTGTTCGTCTATGCGGTGCTCGGCGGCATGAAGGGCATCACCTATACGCAGGTTGCACAATATTGCGTGCTGATCTTCGCGTATCTCGTTCCAGCCATCTTCATTTCCATTCTCGTGACCGGCAATCCTATTCCACAGCTGGGTCTTGGCTCGACCATGGCGGATGGGTCGGGCATGTCCGTGCTGGCAAAGCTGGATGCGACGCTCGTTGATCTTGGGTTTACGGCGTATACGGAAGGATCCAAGGCGGTCATTGATGTCTTTGCCATCACCTTCGCCCTGATGGTGGGCACGGCAGGCTTGCCCCATGTGATCGTGCGCTTCTTTACGGTTCCCAAGGTATCAGATGCGCGCGTCTCGGCTTTGTGGGCGCTGATCTTCATTGCGCTGCTCTACACAACAGCCCCAGCGGTAGCAGCTTTCGCCCGGATCAACTTCATCGATACGGTCAACAACACGTCCTATCAGGAAGCGCCGGAATGGCTCAAGAACTGGGAACAGATCGGTCTCATCGGCTGGATGGACAAGAACAATGACGGCGTCATCCAGTACGGTGCCGGCGCACCCTATGAAGGCAAACCTGCCTACACAGGTGAGGCTGGTCCAAATGGCGAGCGGGCCTTGTCCAATGCACCAACGGCCTCTGACAATGAGATCTATGTGGACCGGGACATCTTCGTTCTGGCCAATCCGGAAATTGCGCAGCTTCCCGGCTGGGTGATTGCTCTGGTAGCGGCGGGCGGTCTTGCGGCGGCCCTGTCCACCGCAGCGGGTCTTCTGCTGGTGGTCTCCACCTCCATCAGTCATGACCTCATGAAGAAGACGCTTATGCCCAACATCTCCGACAAGCAGGAGCTGCGTTACGCCCGTATTGCGGCGGCTGTGGCCATTGGCGTTGCCGGATATCTGGGGATAAATCCGCCGGGATTTGTGGCGCAGGTCGTAGCCTTTGCCTTTGGGCTTGCTGCGGCATCGCTCTTCCCGGCCATCCTCATGGGCATCTTCATGCGGGGCATGAACCGCGAGGGTGCGATTGCCGGCATGGTGACAGGCCTCGCCTTCACGTTCGCTTACATCGTGTTCTTCAAGTTCGTGTCGCCGGAACTCAACTCGTCAGAGCATTGGTTCCTGGGCATTTCACCAGAAGGCATCGGCACCGTTGGCATGGTGCTGAACTTCCTTGTCGCGTTTGCGGTGCGGATGTTTACAGCAGCGCCACCGGCGGAAGTTCAGGACATGGTGGAAGATATCCGAGTGCCGACAGGCGCAGGGGTTGCGCATACCCACTAGGAGTGCCTTTACACGACCAGACGGAAAAGGGCGGCGATCGCAAGATCGCCGCCCTTCTCATTTTTATGGTTCGCGGTTTTAGAAGCGGTAGCCGATACCGGTACCGACAACCCATGGATCAAGGTCCACGTCAGCTTTGACTGCGCTGTTCACCGTCGCTTCGACATTGACGAAGATTTTCTTCACGTCGAGGTTCCAGGACCAGTTTCCACCGATGGGGACATCGACACCGGCCTGAAGGGCCCAGCCAAAACCACCGTCATAGTCGACGCTTGTGCCGGGCGTATCATCAGCATTGTAGAGATGCGTGTAGTTGATGCCTGCGCCGACATACGGACGAATCTGACCTTCGGGCATGAAGTGGTACTGCAGCAGCAAGGTGGGTGGCAGCACCCATACGTCGCCGAGATCAAGCGAGCCACCGCCGTTCAGGTTGACCTTCATGTCATGGGGCGAGGTCGCAGCAATCAGCTCGGCTGCAATGTTTGGTGTGAAGAAATAGGAGATGTCGATCTCCGGCACCACGGCTGCATCCGCATCGACGCTGCCGATGTTCGGCGTGAGGCTTGAATCCTCATCGGGAATGACGCCGATGATGCGCGCGCGAATTTGCCATGGGCTCTGTCCGCTTACGCCGTCTTCAGCAGCAGCGAATGTAGGCATTGTGAGGGCCGTTGCGCCAAGAAGCGCGGCCGCGAGTGTGTTGACGATGTGTTTGGACTGCATGATGCGTGTCCCCCTCTTTCGTTGAATGGTGTGTCAACCATGGGGGGATTTTCCTCCTGCCAAGCGCGCGGGTAATTGATCTGCGTCACCGTCCCTTCGGGATGGAGTGCGGCATTCGCGCACACTGTTGACCTGGGGTATTGCACCGGCTGTTCCGGGGGCAGGCATCAACGGGCTGTGCTTGTCCAAGCATGGCGTTAAGCTTCAGCATTGGAAATTCGACTCAATGCCATGGGTGACAACGATGACAACTCCACCGGAGCCTACGGTTCTCAATCCGGCACTTTTCATGTCCGGCGCAGTGACCAAGGAAACAGACGAGATCAATTCGGTGATCATGGATCTTGTGACCAACGCCGCTGATCCCTGGTCGATGCCAGCCGCAGAAGCGCGTGCCATGCGGGAACGCGGCGAAGGACCGTTTCCAGCGGCGCCTGTCAGCGAGCGAGCGCGAGATATTGAGATCGACGGCCCCGGCGGCAAGATCACGCTGCACATTATTGAGCCAGAGGGCGAAAAAGGTCAGGCGCAGGGTGTTTATCTGCATCTGCATGGGGGTGGCTGGGTCTTTGGTGGCGCAAATCAGCAGGATTCACTGCTTGAACGGTTGGCGGACACCTGCGGTCTGGCCTGCATCTCCGTAGAGTATCGCCTGGCGCCGGAGCACCCCTATCCTGCCGGCCCCGACGATTGCGAGGCTGCTGCCTTGTGGCTGGTACGCAATGCGGCTGAATTTTCTGGCGGTCCGCTCTTTATTGGTGGCGAATCCGCCGGCGGGCATCTGGCGGCTGTGACCCTGCTGAGGCTGAAGGAGCGTCACGGCATGACGCCTTTCAAAGGGGCTAATCTGACGTTTGGCTGTTTTGATCTTGGCATGACACCTAGCATGCGAGCTTTCGGGAATACCGGGCCGACCCTCTCCACCCGCGATGTCACCCATTTCGTGGACCGGTTCATTCCGGATGGGTCTGATCTGCGGTCACCGGATATCTCTCCCTTGTATGGAGACCTCGGCGCCATGCCTGACGCGCTGTTTGTGGTCGGGACACGTGATGGACTGCTAGACGATACCTTGTTCATGCACGGTCGATGGATGGCCGCGGGCAACAAGGCGGAACTTGGTGTGTACCCTGGCGGAGCGCATGGTTTCATTGCCTTTCCAGGCGAACTTGCCGAAAGAGCCCTGGCCCAGATCGACCGGTTCTTCCTAAGGCTTCTCTAGGGATTCCTCGATACAGCACGCTATATTGAACGGCGTTTATTATTTTGCACTATGTGCATTTACCGCGTCGTCCACGCAATCACCTTGCACCCGCATACTGCAAAATTTGACCTTTGTTCAATTTTATGGTCACTGTTCATACTCTCGCCAAATTTTCGGAGCCAAGAGACGAAAAATGGTCGAAGCAGGAACCAGGGCCGCGCGCGCGATCCGCAAGGCGCAGGGACAGGAATCGCGAGCAGCGCACATACTCGCCGCCGCCGCTGATCTTCTGGACGAGGCTGGAACATCGAGCCTGACAATGCGCGCTGTGGCCGCGCGCGCCGGATACACGGCGGGGGCTGTCTACAGCTATTTCGCCTCGAAAGAGGCCCTTCTGGCGGCCATGGCCGTTGAGGAACTCGACCAGCTGGCAAAAACAATGCGCCAGGAGGAGGACGGACTGGAAGCTCAGGCATCTGTGTGCACGCAGGCACTTCATCGGGTGGGGCCGCTTCTGATTGCCGCGCACCGTGGAGATGTGCCGGAAGCTACCGAACGCGCACTTACCGGGCGCATTATCGCAATTCTGCGCCTGATCGACCGCGGTGTCGGTGCAGGCGGCAGGCGGAGTGATGACGCCAACAGTCAGGCTCTTGATACGATCGCCCTTTGGTGCGGGCTTGTTGGCCTTGCCCAGCTATCGACCAGCGGTCGTCTTGCGTCCCTGGACGTTGACGACACAGATGTCGCTTCAGCCCTCATCGCCCGGTACACATGACCCGGCATGCATGACCCCGCACATATGAGACGTCTGACAAGCGTCTGGCCGCATGCCATAGTGGGGACGAACTCTTTCATCTGCCCTCCCGCCTGCAAGTATCTCTCCCATGATTGAAAGCTTTTTGAGCGCCGTTGCCGTCGCGGAATGCGACGAGATGGGGCACATGAACATCCAGCACTATGCCGCCAAGGCCGAGGCTGGGGCACGTGTCCTGACCGCGCTTAATGGTGGCAGCGAAAGCCGCCACAACATTCCCCTGCAGATGCATCTGCGATTTCACAAAGAGATGCTCACAGGCGACCGCGTGCGGGTGATGTCGGCGTCTACGGGCAGTGATCAGCTCGCGCATAGCATTGAGAATGTCGGCACGGGCCTTGTCTGTGCAACTGCGCTGAGCACCTATGCCTCAGGTCGCGCGCCGGAAGCCCCTACGGCTGACATCAGCGAAGATGCAAAGCCGCGCTCGATTACGCAGGAGACGCCGAGTGCCCTTTCTCTGGCTGAAGCAAAGGCGCAGGGTCTGACGCGAACGCATCTTTCCGCCATCCAGGAAGCTGACTGCCTGCACGACAAAATGACGATCCCTGCCTTCCTGCAGCGCGTCTCTCGCTCACAGGCGCATCTTTGGTCGCTCGTGGGTTTTGGTCGCCGACAGCAGGCGGAAGCAGGGCTTGGCACGGCCTCGCTTGAGCTGCGGGTTACGCGCCTTGCACCGGCTCCCCCTGGACGCGCTCTTGAGATTGTGACTGGCTTCACGCCACCGACCGGCAAGGCGTTGCACTACAAACATGTGGGGTTCGATGCTGTGACAGGCGCATGCTGCTTCATTGCGGAAGGCGTCGGCGTGATGATGGATCTGTCCACACGCCGCGCCGTCAAGCCGCCCATACCCCAAACTGATTTTGCTTAATTCGTATTCGGAGTTTCTTTGATGACCAATCTGGTGCCGCTGCTGCGCTCAAGTGTGCAGACATGGGAATGTGACGATATGGGCCACATGAATGTTCAGTTCTATGTGGCCAAGGCCAATGAGGGTCTGTCGGTGCTGTCGCATCATCTGGGGCATGGCCCCACTGTCGCGCACCAGACCAGCCGTGTGCTACTGCCGCGCGAACACCACATCCGTTTTCACCGCGAGCAGCGGCCCGGCGCCGGCCTGACGCTTGAAGGCGGCGTCACCGGGCGCGAGGGCGATACGCTCAAAGTCTATGAGGAACTCACCAACTCCGCATCAGGTACCGTGGCAGCCACGATCAATGCGGATGTTGTTCTGGTCGACGCCCAGACGCGAGAGCCGCAACCCCTGCCGACCAGCATGGATACGGCCATCAATGCACACACTGTGGAATTGCCTGCCCATGGCCAGCCGCGCGGTCTGGATATGGGACCGCCTGTCGATGCGCCGACCCTGGCGCAGGCGGATGACATGGGCATGGTCTATACGTGGCAGGGCACGGTCAAACCGAACCAGTGCAACCCACATGGCTACATGAACCAGCAGCATTTCATGGGTCTGGTCTCCGACTCCATTGCCAATCTGCTGTCGCAGACCCGTGGCGACGACCGGTCAAACGATCCCAATATCGGCGGCGCCGCACTTGAATACCGCTTCGTCTACCGCAGCTGGCCCAAGGAAGGGGATATTCTCACCCTGCGCAGTGGTCTCAAGCATGTGGGGCCCAAGACCTATACCTGGGCGCACTGGATGTTCGACGTGGAGACCGGCAAAGCGGTTGCAACCGCTGAGGCGGTTGCGGTGACGCTTGATCTGGTGGCACGCAAGGCCATCGGCATTCCCGACGCCATGCGGGCGCATCTGGAGAGTCAGCTTGTGGACGGCATCGGCGCGTAGCCGATACGTCTAGTTGGCTGCGTCAGTATCCGGATCAACGGGGGCGTTGAGATCCTGATCCAGCTCTTCCATCTCACGACGCATGATCTTGATGATGCGCGCGAAACGTTCCGCCACGGTCTCGAAGGCGTCCATGGCCGCGTCCACATCCTCAGGCGTTGTCACCTTCGGCTTTTCGCCAAGCTCGCTGAGCTGTTCGCGCAAGACGAGATTGTCGGCACGCAGTTGTGCGTTTTCTTCTTCAAGCTTGGAGCGTTCGTCCTCAGCCGGCGTGCACGACCACGCGTCACCGCTACCTGAGCACACGGAGACTGCACCGGTCTGCGTGTCCAACCGGAGAAAGCCGCCATCAACCGCTTCCATCGTGTAGCGACCGGTCTCCTCAGCCTGAGCCTCAAAAAAGCCTGCCTGAGCTATGCCGCCCAAAGGAACCATCGCTGCGCACAAAGTGGCGGAGATAAAAAACTGTTTTGCCGTGATCATGGAATACACCCCTTCCGGCACCCGATTGGCGTTCTAGGTGCTGAATGGGACCGAAATGTGATGCGTTCTTGTGACCTGCCTAGGCCAGCATGTTCTTGCGGCCCAGCCAATCGATGATGATCTTCACGGCCTCGCCCATCTTGTCCGGCTGACCGATATAGTAGTGGGTCGCGCCCTGGATCGTATGGCGTTCCTTGTCGTCATGGCCGATGCCCGCATAGATGCGGTCCGCATGACTTGGTGTACACCCGTCATCCGCAGAGTTGTCGATCACCAGGAACGGCGCCTTGATACCGGCGGCACACTTGGGGCCATCAGCCCGGCTTTCCTTATAGGACCATTGCGACAGCCAGGCGCGCAGCGAGCTGAAGCGTGCAAGACCTGCCGGCATCATGTTGACGGTCTTGGGAATGCCCATGAAACACCAGTTGGGTCCTTTTCGATCATTGGGATCAACAGTTAGATCAAGCCAGCGCGGATCAGCCATTGTTCCGTACACAACGAAACAGTGTTCCTCGTTCTCGCGTCCCGTGGCTTTGAAATGAGCCAGCTTCTCGCGCACCCAGTCATCAATGCGCTGGGAGCGGGCAATCTGGGCGGCACGATAGGTCTCCAGAAAATCTTGTGAATAAGGCGGCTGGTTCGGTGCCTCGGGATCATAGAGATCAAGTTCTTTGATGCGCTTCTCCGGGTCCAGTTCGTCTGCAACCGCCGGGTCCAACCACTCGGTCAGAATGATCGCGCGGCTGACATGGGCTGCCAATTGGAGCACAGCGTCCGCAGGAATAAGCCCGGCCCCCACGACATCAACAGGATCTCCCGCCGGCGTTGCTTCAATCGTCGGGTTTTCCGCCTGGGACTGATAGAACATGGACAAGGAGCCGCCGCCGGACCACCCGGCAAGAATGACTTTCTCGTAGCCGAGCGTCTCCTTGGCGTAGCGGATGTAATGACCCAGATCGAGGATGACCTTTTCCATGATCAATGCGGTGTCGTTGTGCGGATACCGACTGCCGCAGGTGAGGCAGGGAATGCCAGCGGCAGCGAGCGCGTTTGGCATCGGCAGCAAATTCATGGTGCCCGTCGGATGCATGAACACCAGCACAGTCTTGCTGTCAGATCCCTTGGGTTTCAGGTGTTGGCCCTCGACCACCACTGTATCCATGGCACCCGCATAGGTTTCCTTGAAGGCGGACTTTTCTGTCCAGTACAGGAAGAACGCTTCGCGCTCGACGTCAAAGGTTTCGGCTTCTGCCATAGTGTCGCTCCAGATAGATAGGGATTACTTGCCGTGTTCAGGCGCATTGGGATCAACAAAGCCTGCGCCGAACTTGTCGTCGCGCTCCGCAAATGCGGCCTTGAGGCCTTTGTCTCGTACATTGGCGCGGAACGTGTCCGCAGCCCTGGCGCGATGACCACGCGCATCGTTCTCACAGGCCAACCGCTGCAATGTCCTTGCGCCCATCAGTTCCAGCCCAAGATTGACGATGCGTTTTTGGGTGGTGAGCAGGTCCGGGTCGATCAAAGCGAGACGTTGTGCAAGATGTGCGACTTCATCCGTCAGTTCGTCGGCCGGAACCGACTTGAGCACCAGACCGATCTGCGCTGCATCCTTGCCGGTGATGCTGTCTCCGGTCAGCAGCAACCGCTTCGCCCATTGCGGGCCGCAGTGATAAAGCCACATCTGGTTTGGCAGTGATCCCAGGTCACGCGCAGGGGGGAACGCGATTGTTGCGTCGTCAGCTGCGATGACCATGTCGGCCAGAAAAGCCAGATCGGTTCCACCGGCAAGACACCGTCCGTGAATGGCAGCGATCACTGGCTTGTGCATATCAAAGATCGTCATACGCAGGCGCTGCTGGCGTTCCAGCTGCCAGATGTCGTCGTCGATGGTTTTAGCGCCACGCTTTGTGTCGTCGCGGGGTGGACGCTCGGCGAGATCATATCCCGCACAGAAGTCACTCCCCTGCCCGCTAATGACCACGCAGTGAATGTCCGTACGTTCGTCAGCATCCCACAGCGCGTCCGACAGCTCTTGCTGCAAAGCCAACGACAGGGCGTTTCGCTTTTCGGGGCGTGCGAGGGTGAGATATGCAACACCGTCTCGATGCTGAATGTCGAGCGCACTCATTCGGCAGCCGACTTCGCCCGCTGGGCAGCAGCCTTGAAGTCTGGGTCGCGCTTGTTGAGGAAGGCGTCCACGGCTTCATGGTGCTCCGGCGTGGTCCAGCACTCTTTAAGGGCATCCGTTTCGCGGCGCTGCACCAAGGCCATGTCGTGCTCAGCCATGTTCTGAGACAACAGTTCCTTGGTCATCCGCATCATCGGCTGCGGATTGGCGTCAAACATGGCAGCGACTTCGCGCACCTTGTCCCACAGCTCGTCCGCGGGAACCGCATAGTTTGCGAGACCAAACGCAGCAACTTCCGCGCCCGTGTAGAGCTTGCCGGACAGCATCATTTCGCTGGTCTTGCCAAACCCCATGCGCGCGGTGGCGAAGTGAGAAGAAGCAAGCTCCGGCACGATGCCAACCTTCACAAACACCAGACCAAATTTCGCATGGTCAGCGGCAATGATGACGTCAAATGGCAATATCTGGGTGACGCCGATGCCAACAGCCGGTCCATTGACGGCGGCGATCATCGGTTTCGACGACCGCACAAGGCCGATCCAGTCGAGGCCTGCGGGCAGGCCGCCCGAGCCGCCCGCCGTATCCTTGCCGGGGTCCACGCCATCAAGCCGGGACTTGAAGGTTTCGTCCATGTCCGCGCCGGCACAAAAGCCGCGCCCTTCGCCCGTCAGGACGATGCAGGAGATATCCGCATCGGCGTTGGCTGCTTCAAACGCATGGGCCATTTCCTCAGCCATACGCGGCGTCCAAGCGTTGAGTTTGTCTGGCCGGTTCATGGTGACAACGCCAAGCGCGCCGTCACGGTGATACGTGATCTGCGTGTAGTCCATCTGTGCCTCCCGTGATGCCCTTGGGCGGGCTGCCCGGCTTGTGCCGGGTCACTTGTTAGACCGAAGTCTAGCAAGTGGACGGGTGGCGGCAAGTCTTCTTGTTTGGCGTGTTAGTGCGCGTCGGGGTGGCTATGTGGCTGCACGATGGGATCGTCCGTGAACAGACGTTCTTTCATTTCGCGGGCAAACACTTCGTCATTGCGACGAAGCCATTCCATCACCATCACGGCGTGCTCAATTTCCTCATTCATATTGTGGGTGAGGATTTTCTTGAGGGCTTCGTCTGTGCAGCCGTCAGCGCGCTGGCGATACCAGTCGGCGGCTTCCAGCTCTTCCATCAAGGATACAATGGCGCGGTGCATGTTGAGCGTTTTCTCGCTCAGCTTTTCAATAGGTTCGTGCAGGCCTTCACTCGACATGGGGACACTCCGTCTTTCGAATTGGCAAGTTGGAAATGACAAGGGGCTCACTAGATTAGAATATATCTAATCTAGTGAGCCCCTGAGACGCATTCAATAGCCCTTAGGCGAGGGCGGTTTTGAAGTTTGGTCGGGCGATGCGGGGATAGGCGGGCATCTGGGTAATGCCGGATAGCCCAGCCTTTGCAAGCATGGCATCCACCGCGTCCTTGTCCGCTCCTTTGAGGCCCGCATAGAAGTCGAGCGGACGCTGAAGCATCCAAAGATCAAACGTGAAGATCGCCCGTTCAGCTGTCACGCCGCCAAGCGTGAATTCATGCATGCCCAAAGCGCGCGGCACTTCGGTGCCGGACGCATTGTCTGCGGCCCAGGCATTGAACGCAGCGACTGTTTTCTCGAGCACCGGCAGATACTCAACGGCAAAGCGGTTGAGCAGTGGGATGACGGTGTCCGGCACTTCGTCATTGGCCAGAAAATCGCCACCGCGTGGTGTCGGTGATTTCACCATGCGCTCCACCCACCGGGCGACCTTTGGCGCCGTGGCCTTCATCATCTCACCGGATTTGGGATCACGGTAATTATGCGCGTAGAGCGGGCCGATGAGGCCGTAGTCGCCGATGGAGGGCCGCGAGCCGAACAGATAGTCGTGCGTCTCGAAATGAGCACTCAAATCGGCAAGCAACGCCTCATAGCTTTCCTCGATGGCGCTGCGGGTTTCCGGCAGCACACCGAGGAACGGCAAGGAGCCGCGGAACGGACCTGCCACCTTGTCGCCGATTTCGCGCTGCTCTTCGGGCGACGCGTCAGGGGCGGAGAGCGCCCCGAACTGCGTGAGGACCCAGTCCTCATTGTAGTTCCAGCGATAATGCATCGCGGGAAGCTTCATCCATTCGTCGCCAAAGACTTCTATCAGCAGGCCTGCCATCTTCTGGGCCGGACCTGAAGGATAGACGGATGGCTCGGGGTCCAGGGCCTCGAAGTGGTCAATGATCTCGGTCGTGTCCTGGACCGTCTCGTCCTTGTCAGTCACAAGAACCGGTATCACCGGCCAGCCGACGCGCGGCAGGATGACCTCCTTGTAGACATTTCTATTGCCCTGAACCTCCGTATACGGAACCTGTTTCCAGTCCATATAGGCGCGTGCCTTACCCGTGTAGAGGGAAATGGGGCCGCCATAAAGCGTATTCTGACCCATGTTTACTCAGCCGCGTTCGCAGCTGCGACACCCCATTTGGTGCGGAAGAACTCACCGATGCGGCGGTTGGCTTCGGCTGCTTCAGGCATCATGAAATGGAACATGTGGAAGACGTGGATCATCTCGTCCCAGATCTCCAGTGTGCTCTCAACGCCTGCCGCCTTGGCGCGCTTGTCGAGTTCCTCGGAGTCGCCCAGCAGCGTTTCATGGTCGCCGACCTGGATTAGCAGCGGCGGCAGGCCCTTGAGGTCTGCGAACAGCGGTGACACGCGCGGATCATCATTCGCCAGGCTGCCACGGTAGTGATCCGCCATCTGCAGCAGTCCGTCCTTTTGAACCATCGGATCCACATCCGCACGGCTGACGAGCGTTGGTGAGTTGCCCGTGAGGTCCACCCATGGCGAAATCGGTGCGGCGGCAGCAGGAAGCGCAATGCCTTTGTCGCGCAGAGCAACCAGCGTCGCCATGGTGAGGCCGCCGCCGGCACTGTCGCCGGAGATTGCGATATTGGCTGCGTCATAGCCCTGGTCGAGCAGGAACTGATACGCCGCAACAGCGTCATCAATCGCTGCCGGGCACGCATGTTCCGGCCCCATGCGATAGTCGATCACCAGAAGCTTTGAATTTGTTTCACCGGCAATGGCAGCTGAGAGCGAGCGGTGGGTGATGGGCGAGCCGATGACGTAGCCGCCGCCATGCAGATACAGCACCGCGTGCTTGTCAGAGGCGCCGGGCATGGACACCCATTCCCCGGGCACGCCATTGGCGGTTACCGGTTCAATGATGGCGCCTTCAGCAACCGGGAAGGCGGCCGTTGCAGCCACCATGCCGTCGCGCTGTTCCTGAACGGTCTTTTCGCCTTCCGCGATGGGGGCTGCCGCCAAGAGTTCCAGAACCTGTTTCAGACCTTCACTGGCCATGATGCGTCTCCCGTATTGCTGTTTTTCGCTGTTTTCATGTGTGTTGTTGGCAGCAACCTTAGCGGACACAAATGCAATGCGCGACATACAGAATCGACATTTACAGTCGCCGAAATCGCTCGAATACAGGTCAAGTGGTTCCCATATGTAGTGGGCATCAAGACTGAAACTCAAAAGGAGATGCAGACAACACCAAGCACAGGTGAGCTATCGGGCATGCCATGTGCGTACACAGGAGGGAAATATATGTCTTACGTTTCACTTACGCTTGCGCCCCGCGAAGTCATTCTTGCAAGGGGGCGGTTCCATTGGACATATAGTTTCATTTCCTGGGCCTGGCTTTTGCTGGCCGGTTGGCTGCTCATCGGCGTTGCGGTGTTTTTCTCCCGCCAGATGCGTAAATGGACGACGGAGCTGGTGGTGACCAACCGGCGCTTTATCTACAAGCGCGGCTTCATCTCCCGGCGCACGGATGAGTTCAACGCCGCGCGCATTCACGCCATCACCCTGGAGCAAAGTCTGCTGGGCCGCGTACTTGGCTACGGCACACTCAACATCCGCGGCGAGGACATCGGCGACTTTGGCCTCCCGGCTATCTCCAAGCCGATCGAGTTCCGAAAGGCCCTGATTGAAAGCTTGGATGTGTCCATCGAAGAACCGCTTTTACTGACGGAAGACGACAGGCCGGCGCCGGTTGCGGCGGCCTAGTCAGCCTTGGCGCGGCGGGGGAATGCCATCCACAAGGTCAGCAGAAACACGCTGCCTGAGATGATGAGCGTGACACCGAGAATGGATGCCACCACCTCCATGGGCTCAGCACTTTGTGCGCTGCCGTTCACAAGCTCCTGATACCGCCAGAAGAACGCCCTGTAGTTGAGGCAGAACGCAAAGCCCCATGCGCCGCACAACAGCCCCGCTGCACTGCCATAGCGATTGCTCAACGCCACATAGGAGGCAAACACAAACAGAGCGATGGCGATGTAGTCCACGATCAGCATCGGCAGAAACGACCCGAACTGAACGAAGTGATACGTCTCCAGCGAAAAGTGCAGCGTTGCACTGATCAGCGTGTAAATCGCCAGTCCGCGTTCGAGTGTCATTGTGTCCCTCGCTTTATGCCTCAAAACTGCAGATGTACTTCGCCCATCAACCAGGGTGCCAGTCGCTAGCAACAGTTGGGAGGAGTACGCATTTCGCTGCAAACCAACCATTTGGCTAGTAAACCAGCTCCCAATTTGCAATTCGGCATCTTCCCTATTCAGCCTACAACCAGTTATGTACTATGGCGACAGTCACATTGACTGAAAATTTGGAGAGCGTTACGTGTCCGCACCAGTAAAACGGTCAGAAGAGAAAATAGAGACCGAGTCGTCAAGCAGTGCTTTGGCAACCTATGAATTGAAAGACCGGGTCAATCCTGAGATTGTTCTGGGTTTTGTCGGTCCAATCGGCTCAGGAGTTACTTCTGTAGCTGAAGAATTTGAGCGGATATTGAAAGAGGACTTCGGTTACAAAACGCAGTTTCACAAAGTGAGTAACGTGATCCGCGATTGTAGCAATATGGTTGCCGACCCAAAGGATGTTGCCGAGTCAGGAGCGGAAAGAACTAGAGATCTGCAGGAGCTGGGCAATTCTCTGAGAAACAAATTTGGTAGCGATTATCTCACCAAAAAAGTGATCGAGAAAGTCGCGCTATCAAGAAAAGCTGACGGGGGCTACGTAGAGCCAGCTTCAGATTCACAAGTGAGCCCGCCTGTTGGAATCCGACGTGCCATCCTTATCGATTCAATAAAGCACCCGAGCGAGTTCAACCTCCTACGTCAGGTTTACGGCGACTCATTCTGGTTGATAGCTGTATTTGCTCCTGAAGACGTCCGCAAAAATCGGCTGGAGAAGAATGGCAGCAACGGTGACACACTCGACCAGATTATTCGTCATGATGAGGACGAAAAGGAGGAATTCGGACAGAAAGTTCGAGACACCTCCCATCTAGCGGACTTTTTTATTCGAAATGACGGCGCAGCCAACAAATTCAAAACGACTTCAGCTCGCTTTCTGGATCTCATTTTTGGAACTGAAATAGTTCCACCAACTCGAGACGAATGGGCAATGGCTGAAGCCATGACAGCGGCAGCCCGCTCTTCCTGCCTGTCACGATCAGTTGGCGCAGCGATCGTATCGGAACCTGGAGAGATGATCGGTCTCGGATGGAATGATGTGCCAAAGTACGGGGGCAGCCTCTACGAGGACAATGATCGTGACAATGATCATCGCTGCTTCAGGCACGCCATGGGCATCTGCCACAATGACGACAATAAGGGAAAAATATACGATGAAATCGTCAGTACACTGAAAGACTCAGGGTGTCTCGACAACACTATTGACGACAACGTTGTTCGTGAGATGGTATCGAAATCAAAAATTAAAAACCTCATTGAGTTTTCGAGGGCCGTGCACGCCGAAATGGAAGCTATTGTATCTGTGGCCCGCGGCGGGAAAAACGGATTGGTCGGCTCGACGCTCTATAGCACCGCATATCCCTGCCACAGCTGCGCCAGGCACATTGTTGCAGCTGGAATCGACAAAGTGACCTACATCGAACCCTACCCGAAAAGCCTTGCTCTTCGACTGCATGATGACGCGATATGCGCCGATACAAGCGCTAGTAACAAAGTTCAGTTCCTTCAATATGAAGGCGTTGCGCCTAGAAATGTTGAACGTCTTTTCAATAGCGGCGCGCCGAGAAAACAAGGAGGAAGGGCAATCGTTGTCAGTAAAAAATCAGCACTTCCTGCTGTCATGCCACCACTCGATGGTTTTACTCACCGAGAGATGTTGATCGTGAACCAAGTTGAGGGTATGGAAAACAAGTAGCGGCAAAAGGAGGAACTGTAAGATGGGCGCATCCTTGTCTGACAGGCGACAGATACCAATGTTGCTGCCGGTGAATGGTAGTCAGAAGAAGGTGGTCTCAAACGACCGCAATGCATTTTCAATGTCATCATCGGAACTGGAATCAGCTAGAGAGTTTTTGCGAAGCGAACTTGTGAAAAGCGGCTTATCTAGCCTCCAACCAAAAACAGAAAATCAAGATTAAAAACGGGGGGCCAGTTGCAGGGCCCCCCGATTTGCATGGCATTACAAGACCAGCTTACTCAGCAGCGGCTGCCACCTTTGCTGCCGGGTTGAACCGGCCGTAGAAGGTGTCGCCCTTGCTGGCCATGTCGCGGAGCAAGGCGTTCGGCTTGAAGCGGTCGCCGTATTTCTGGGCGAGCTTGTCGCATTCAGCGACGAACTTTTCTGTGCCCGTCATGTCGATGAGCGACAGCGGTCCGCCGGACCATGGGGCGTAGCCCCAGCCGAGGATGGCGCCGACGTCTGCGTCGCGGACGTCTGTCACTACTTCTTCTTCAAAGCAGCGGGCGGCTTCCAGAGCCTGGATGAACAGGAAGCGGTTTTTCAACTCGTCCGTGTCCACGTCATCAATGGTCTTGGTGTGTTCCACGACCTTGTGCAGGTCCGGCCACAGGCGCTTGTTGCCGCCTTTTTCTGCCGGCCAGTCGTAGAAGCCCTTGCCGACCTTCTTGCCAAGACGGCCATGGGTCACAACCATCTCTTCGACGATCTTGTCAGCGGGACCTTCGACATATTTGTCGCCCAGGTCCTTCTTGGTCTGCTGACGCACCTTGTAGCCGAGGTCGAGAGAAACTTCGTCGTTGAGGGCCAGTGGCGGCATGGGCATGCCTGTCATCTTGCCGACATTTTCGATGATGGCAGGCTCGATGCCTTCCGCCAGCATGGCAATGCCTTCGCTCACATAGGTGCCAAAGCAGCGTGACGTGTAGAAGCCGCGGCTGTCGTTGACGACAATCGGGGTCTTTTTGATCTGCGCCACATAGTCCATGGCCTTGGCGAGGGTTTCATCATTGGTCTGTTCACCCATGATGATTTCCACCAGCTGCATCTTGTCCACAGGGGAGAAGAAGTGGATGCCGATGAACTCTTGAGGCTTGCTATACGCTTCGGCCAGGCCGGTGATCGGCAGGGTCGAAGTGTTGGAGCCGTAGATGCCGCCCTTGGCGATCTTTGGTTCGGCCTTCTTGGTGACGTCGGCCTTGATGCCGCGGTCTTCGAACACGGCCTCGATCACGAGGTCGCAGCCTTCCAGATCGTCATAGTTGGTCGTGGCTTTGA
This sequence comes from Pyruvatibacter sp. HU-CL02332, assembly GCF_040362765.1. Lineage (NCBI taxonomy): Bacteria > Pseudomonadati > Pseudomonadota > Alphaproteobacteria > Hyphomicrobiales > Parvibaculaceae > Pyruvatibacter > Pyruvatibacter sp. HU-CL02332. The sequence goes on along the minus strand of NZ_BAABWK010000001.1, from coordinate 2,032,013 downwards.
TCTTGCCGAGCAATGCTGCCTTCTTTTCTTCCGTGGACTTGCCGCGGGAGATGGCCTTGTCGAGCAGACCCTCGGAATAGGCCTTGCCCTTGTCGGCGTCGGCCTGATCACGGTCCAGCAGCACAACGTCCATGCCAGCCTTGGCGGACACATAGGCAATGCCTGCGCCCATCATGCCGGCACCGAGAATGCCGAGCTTCTTCACTTCCCACTTATCAACGCCCGCGGGACGACGTGCGCCCTTGGAGAGTTCCTGCATGGAGAGGAAGAGCGACCGGATCATCGCTTTGGAGCGCGGATCCATCATCAGCTTGGTCATGTAGCGGCTTTCAATCCGCAGACCGGCTTCGATGGGCACCTGAATGCCTTCATACACGGCTGCCAGAATGTACTGCTGCGCCGGGTAGTTCTGGTGCGTGGTCTTGTTCAGCATGGCGTTGGCCATGGTGAAGGTCGAGCCGCCGTTCTTGTCGTGCGGGCCGCCACCTGGGATGCGGTACTTGGGGCGATCCCATGGCTGCAGAGCCGCTGCGAGGACTTCGGGTCCACGCTTGCCGAGCTTGATGGTTTCGCCGGCAAGACCTTCCTTGATCCATGCCTTGGCTTCGTCCACCAGTTTGTCACCGGCAACGACCTTATTGACGATGCCAGCCGCTGCTGCCTTTTCAGGTGAGAGCGCTGTGCCCTGCAGGATGAGAGGCAGAGCGCCAGCTGCACCAATCATGCGCGGCAGACGCTGTGTGCCGCCACCGCCGGGCAAAAGGCCAACCTTGCTTTCCGGCAGACCCAGCTGGGCGCGCGGATTGTCCGCCACAAAGCGGGCATGGCAGGCGAGCGTTACTTCAAGGCCACCGCCAAGCGCTGTGCCGGGAATGGCTGCTGCAATTGGCTTGCCGCAGCTTTCCATGCGGCGAAGCTGCATGTTGAAGGCGAGGTTGTTTTCATAGAGTGCCTTCACCTTGTCCTGCTCGGACCCACCAGAGCCGCCACCTGAGTTTGAGCTCATCATGGAGAGGTCAGCACCGGCACAAAATGCGCCTTTGCCTGACGTGATGACGAGGCCCTTGATGGCGTCGTCGGAGGCGACTTTTTCAATGATGTCCGAGAGGTCCTTCATGGAGGACTGGCTCAGGACGTTCATTGAGCGGTTGGGCATATCCCATGTGGCAACGGCAATGCCGTCTCCATCAACTTCAAATCCAAAATTTTCGTAGTCTGACATTTTAAATGCTCCCAATACGGAGGGCATGCGCTGCGGTGCGCCGAGGTGAGAGACTTCACCCCGGCGACCAAAAAGCGGATGCGTTAGACGCGTTCGATGATTGTGGCTGTGCCCATACCGGCACCAACGCAAAGCGTTGCAAGTGCGGTGTTGAGGTCACGGCGTTCGAGCTCATCGAGCACGGTGCCGAGGATCATGGCGCCAGTGGCACCCAGCGGGTGACCCATGGCGATGGCGCCGCCATTCACGTTCATCTTGTCGTGGTCGATATCCAGGGCCTGCATCATGCGCAGCACGACAGAGGCAAAGGCTTCGTTCAGTTCGTAGAGATCGATGTCGTCGACTTCCATGCCGGCCTTCTTGAGGGCCTTGGCGGACACGTCAGCAGGACCGGTCAGCATGATGCATGGCTCAGAGCCGATGGAGGCCATGGTGCGGATCCTGGCGCGGGGCTTGAGGCCAAGCGCATCACCCATTTCCTTGGTGCCCAGCAGAACGCCTGCAGATCCGTCCACGATGCCTGAAGAGTTACCGGCATGGTGCACGTGGTTCAGGGCTTCAACTTCCGGATAGCGATCCGTTGCCACGCCATCAAACGCGAACTCACCAAGCGAGGCAAAGGACGGGTTGAGGGCTGCAAGCGACTGCATGGTCGCGTCGGGACGGATGTGCTCATCCTTGTCGAGGATCGTCAGGCCGTTGATGTCTTTCACAGCCATCACCGACTTGTCGAAGTAGCCATTGTCCCAGGCGTGGGCTGCACGCTTCTGGCTTTCAACGGCGTACGCATCCACGTCATCACGGCTGAAGCCGTACTTGGTGGCGATCAGGTCAGCGCCGATGCCCTGAGGTGTGAAATATGTCTTGAGGGCAACAGCGGGGTCAGACGCCATGGCGCCACCTGAGGCACCCATGCCAACGCGGCTCATGCTTTCGATGCCGCCGCCGATGGCCATGTCAGCTTCGCCGGACATGACCTTGGCTGCTGCCATGTTGGTGGCCTCAAGGCCAGACGCGCAGAAACGGTTGATCTGCACACCGGCAGTTGTCTGGGCGTAGTCAGCATTCATCACGGCAACGCGGGCGATGTTGGAGCCGGCTTCACCGACAGGGTCCACGCAGCCCATCACAACGTCATCCACCTTGGAGGTGTCGAGGTCGTTGCGGTCGCGCAGTTCTTCAAGAACCTGCGTTGCAAGTTCAAGCGCGGTCACTTCGTGCAGTGAACCGTCTGATTTGCCTTTGCCGCGGGGGGTGCGGACGTGATCGTAGATGTAGCATTCGGCCATTGGAGGTCTCCCTATTGGCTTTGTCTAAAACGTATTGGGTCTAATACGTGTTGGTCTTGTTAATCAGTAAGCGGATGAAACGTTTACAGCGTGCGTGAGATCAGAATCTTCTGAACCTCGTTGGTGCCGCCGTAGATCTTCTGCACGCGCGCGTCGCGATACATGCGGGCAATGGGGTATTCGTTCATGTAGCCGTAGCCACCGAACAGCTGCAGGCATTCGTCAATGACTTCGCACTGCATGTCCGAAACCCAGTACTTGGCCATGGACGCTGTGGAGGCATCGAGCTTACCTTCGAGCAGAAGACCCGTGCAGTAGTCGCAGAAGACTTTTGCAACCGTTGCCTTGGTCTTGCACTCGGCGAGCTTGAACTGGGTGTTCTGGAAATCGAGGATTGCCTTGCCAAAGGCCTTGCGCTCCTTGACGTAGGCGATTGTTTCTTCCAGCGCATAGTCCATGGCGGCAACGCCCTGAAGGCCGATCTGCAGACGCTCGGACGGCAGTTGTTGCATCAGCTGGATGAAGCCCTGGCCTTCTTCGTGGCCAAGCAGGTTTGACGTTGGCACGCGGACATTGTCGAAGAAGAGTTCGGAGGTGTCCTGCGACTTCTGGCCAATCTTGTCGAGGTTGCGGCCACGCTTGAAGCCTTCAACTTCATCTGTTTCGACGATCACCAGCGACGTGCCCTTGGCACCGGCATTGGGGTCCGTCTTGGCAACCACAATGATGAGGTTTGCCGTCTGGCCATTGGTGATGAAGGTCTTGGAGCCGTTGATGACGTATTCGTTGCCATCAAGCTTGGCGGTTGTCTTGATCGACTGAAGATCAGACCCCGTGCCCGGCTCGGTCATGGCAATGGCACCGACCAGCTCGCCGGTCGCCATCTTGGGCAGCCATTTCTGCTTTTGCTCTTCGGAGCCGTACTCATTGATGTAGGGCGCGATGATGGCGTTGTGGAGAGACGCGCCAAAACCGGCGATGCCTTTCTTGCCCATCTGATCGATGATGATGGCTTCATGGGCAAATGTGCCGCCGCCGCCGCCAAACTCTTCGGGCATGGACGCGCAGAGAATTCCGGCTTCACCGGTCTTGGTCCAGGCATCGCGATCGACGATCTCCTGCTTCTCCCACTTATCAACATGGGGAGCGAGTTCCTTTTCAAAGAACTTGCCTACGGAATCTGAGAAGATCTGGAGATCTTCTGTCATCCAGTCTGGCGTTTCGACCTGTAGTGCGGACATGCCTGCGTGTCTCCCTGAGTAGGTTTTTTGTCGTGTTCGGCTGATTAGAACTGCTCTGCGGTCAGCGCCATTACGTCACCAGCGCCGGCTTTTACGGCGGTCAGGTGCGTCGTGGTCTGCGGCAGAATGCGATTGATGAAATAGCGACCGGTGATGAGCTTGGTCTCGTAGTAGTCCTTGTCGCCGGAACCATTGGCGAGACCAGCGTTTGCCGCCTTCGCCATCTGCGCCCACATCAGCGCAATAGCTGTGAGGGCAAACAGGTGCAGGTAGTCTGCTGAGCCAGCGCCTGCATGGTCCGGATTTTCCAACGCGTTTTCCATGAACCACATGGTGGCTTCTTCAAGCTCCTTGCGCGCCTCTGCGAGTGGCGTGGTGAACTCCGCCAGTTTTGCGTCATCCTTGTTGTCAGCGACAAAGTCGTCCACTTCCTTGAAGAACGAGAAGACGGCGCGGCCGCCCTTTGAGGCGAGCTTTCGGCCTACAAGGTCCAAGGCCTGAATGCCGTTTGTGCCTTCATAGATCATGGCAATGCGGGCATCGCGCACGAACTGTTCTGCACCCCATTCCTTGGTGTAGCCGGAGCCGCCATAGACCTGCTGAGCTTCAACCGCATGGGCAAAGCCCTTGTCTGTGAAATATCCCTTTACGATAGGCGTCATGAGGCCCATCAGATCGTCCGCCTTCTGACGGGTTTCTTCATCTTCGGCTTTTTCTGCGAGATCGCCCCACAGCGCCGTCCAGACAAGAAGCGCACGCGCACCTTCGTTGAAGGCTCGGATATTCATCAGCATACGGCGTACATCCGGATGCACGATGATGGGGTCAGCTGCACCGTCTGGGTTCTTTGGGCCGGTCAGCGCACGGCCCTGAATGCGGTCCAGTGCAAAGTCGCGTGCATTTTGATAGGCCACCTCAGACTGAGAAATGCCCTGCATGCCAACGCCGAGGCGGGCTTCATTCATCATGGTGAACATGGCCTTGAGGCCTTTGTTTTCTTCACCAACGACCCATCCTTTGGCTCCGTCATAGTTCATGACGCAGGTGGCATTGCCGTGGATTCCCATCTTTTCCTCGAGGCCACCACACTGAAGCGTATTGCGGTCGCCCAGGGAGCCATCTTCATTGACGAGGAACTTGGGCACAACGAAGAGCGATATACCGCCAACGCCACCGGGTGCGCCTTCGATGCGGGCAAGCACCAGATGGATGATGTTGTCCGCCATGGAATGCTCACCGGCGGAAATCCAGATCTTCTGACCGGTGATCGCGTAAGTGCCGTCGCCATTGGGCACAGCCTTGGTGCGCAGCATGCCAACATCCGTCCCGCAATGGGGTTCGGTGAGGTTCATGGTGCCGGTCCACTCGCCTGAGACGAGCTTGGGCAGGTAGATGTCCTTCAGCTCATCGGACCCGTGATGTGTGAGGGCTGAATAGGCGCCATGGCTGAGGCCCGGATACATGCCAAACGCCATATTGGCGGACGACACCATCTCGTTGAAGAGCACGCCGATGGTGTTGGGGAACCCCTGCCCACCATAGTCAGGTGAACAGACCAGTGACGGCCAGCCGCCTTCCACCAGCTGCTGATACGCCTCGCGGAACCCTTCCGGTGTTGTGACTTCGCCGTCTTTCAGCACACAGCCCTGTTCGTCACCCACCTTGTTGAGAGGCTGGAGGACTTCTTCTGAGAATTTTGCGGCCTGCTCCATGATCTGATCGACCAGATCAGGGGTCGCTTCCGCGAAACCCGGCAGGTTTGAAAAACGCGACAGGTCCAGCAGCTCATGCAGCAGGAAACCGTATTCGCGGGTGGGGGCTTTGTAACTTGCCATCTGTCGTGGTGCTCCTGGCCGCCCGCGCTGTGTCGCATGCGGGACGGTCTGAATGGGTTGGTAAATGGACCGAACTTCAAAGATCGGCCACGCTCGTTCCCTGTTACCTAGGCTTGTGCGGGCTGATTGGTATGGCCGACACCATTTTGTGCAGCGCCGCGGGTCTTGTCGGCGGCGGCCCGTTTGGACAGCTCGCCTTCAACAAATTCGATGCCGTTTTGCAGATGAGAAATCGACTCGTCGATGTCCTGACGCTGGGCTTTCAGTTTTTCGATCTGGGCTGCGTACTTGCCGCGAGCAAGCTCGAGCTGCTTGGTGAAGCCATCGCGCAGGTCATAGAGATCAATGATCTCGCGAATTTCCGACAGAGTGAACCCTACGCGCTTGCCGCGCTGGATCAGCTGCAGGCGGGCACGGTCGCGGGTGGAATAGACGCGCGTCTGGCCCTCACGGGCAGGATGCAGCAGGTCCTTGTCTTCGTAGAAGCGGATGGCCCGGGTCGTGACATCGAATTCTTCGGCCAACTGGGTGATTGAAAATGTCGGGCCATTGGCATCGTGGCCCGGTTCGCCGGGGCGCGCCGCGTGGGGTGGGAGCTTGGCCGCGCCATTCTTCATGTTGTCCATCGCCGGATCGGCAGTGTGTTGGCTCATGAGTTCTGCACCTTTCGTCCCTGTTTCACGGTTCCGCAGCCTTGATGTGGCCGGGTTTCTTGAAGCGGCGGGACTTTAGGTTCCGTTGACGTAAACGTCAACAGTAAGTTCTTTTTTAGAACTTATTGCCGTTAATTCTGTACAAAGACGGCACTTTTCCAAGGTTTCCCGGTGGGTCATAGTGCTCCCAACTTGCTTAATCTGTCAGGACGTCCTGTGCTCCTAAAAGCGTCACACCACCCAATCGATGTGATTTCACGGCCCGCGCATATCGCGGCCTTGGTTGCGCTGATGGTCGCGACGTTAATCGCGCTGGGCGCTACGTCGCCGGCAGCTGCGCAATCCATCAAACCAGGCAACCAACTTGAACGCGAAGCGGCAGGCGCGGCAGAAAGTACGGACACGGATGATCCGGAGGCGGAAGAAGAACCCCAGGATGAGCCGGAAACCGAGGACATCAGCGAACTTCGCAAAGCTCTATACAAGGCGGTTTCCCGCGCCCGCAAGAGCATGGGCGCACGCCAAGTCGAGCAGGATGAAGGGTTTGAGACCATTGCCCGGCGTCACGCCCGCGACATGGTTGAGCGTGGATATATGGCCCACCGCTCACCAGACGGAGACGGGCCGCGCGAGCGCGTCTTCGCGATTTTCCCGGATTTTGTAGGAGTTGCGGGCGAAAACATCGCCATGCGGAGCATCCGGCCGGACGAAAGTGCTGCCGATACAGCGCTTGGGGCTGTTGAAGCGTGGGTAGACAGCCCGCCCCACCGCAAAAACCTGCTGGATCAACGGCATGGACATGTGGGCATTGGTGTCGCGGACAATGGCAGGGCGACATATATCGTGATGTTGCTAGCAAGTGAGCCGTCCTATCGGCCTCCACCACCGCCGGAACCGCGCCCTGAGCCAAGCCCTGACCCCGACATGGTGACCACTGATGAGCCATCATCGGGCACCAGCGGCACATCCAACGGTGTAAAACCCGCAGAAAACGGTGCAGAAACAGCGCCCGGCAGCTGACGCGTTAACACCTTCTTTACCCCGCCCTAACTAGCCTTAACGAAATCGCGGTTGAGTCATTCACGTGACGGGCCGTTTTTCGCAATTTTCCGCGCGTCCTGACCATATCTTGGGGTAGGGCCCGCGCTTTACACAAGACTCACCTATGAATACCTTCCGAATCAAAGAGGGTGGATGCGATTCGGATGAGACCTGGGGTTCCCTGGAGTGTGAAGGGCATAGAGCCCGAAGCTCGCGAAGCGGCGAAAGTCGCCGCTCGCCGCGAGGGGAAGACCCTTGGGCAATGGCTCAACGAGAAAATCATCGACGCATCGGACGAGGAAGACGCGGAAATCTCCGCCGACACAGCGCTCCGACCGCCAGCGTCCTCTTCGGGAAATCCCATGCCTCAGCAGGCGCTACAGATCGACTTCAGTCCAGTGACTGACGCGCTCAGAGACCTCGTTCACAGGCTTGAACGCTCCGAGCGGCGCAGCGAAAACGCCCTTACGGGTCTGGATGAGACGCTGGCCGACATGTCCACGCGCCTTGAGCGCACGGAGCGGATGAGCCGCGAACCGGGTCTCATGGCAAGCTCTGGCGGCTCCGGGCTTGATACGACACTGGCTGACCTGCGGGACCGTCTTGAAAAATCAGAGCGTGGCCTTGAGCGCGCAGAACACCTCAATACCGACGCCATGCGGACCGTGGAACGCGGGCTGCGCGCAATTTCCAACCGCCTTGAGGAAACCGAGCGGCGGGCGGATGAAGCTTCAAAGCAGGTGCAGACCGTTGGTATGGAAACGCCAGAGACGGTGCGCCATTTGCAGTCTGCGCTGACAGATCTTTCGCGGCGGCTTGATACAACGGAAAATGCTGCCACGACGGCACGCGAACAGGCGGCACAGGCTGTCGCGGCCCTCAACACGCGCAACGGCGCCAGCGACGATGCTGTTGCCGCCCTTGAGCGGGCCATCGGGAATGTCGTGGACCACATTGAGGCATCAGACGCACGGACGGCCAAGGCTCTTGGTGGGTTGCGCGAAGACCTGGAGAAACTGGACAAGGCGGCTGCTGAAACCAAACCCGGCGTTGGTGTGGAAGCCATCCAGACTCTGGAAGGCACGATCTCTGCCCTGCAGCAGAACGTGACTGAAATGGTTGGCCGGATTGGTCAGGTTGAAAACAACACCCAGCGTGATGTGGACCAGATTGCAGGCGCCATTGATAATATGGGCAACCGCCTGGACACCGTCCGCGAGGCCGCTGTTTCCGCCGCAACCGACGCGGCCCGTCAGGAAGGGTCCGTCACCGCTCAGCTCGTGTCACAACTCGAACAGCGTGTTGACGAGGCAAGCCAGCAGCAAGCGGCAACACAGCAGCGTATTGAACAGTCCGAACAGCAAAGCGCGCAGGCGATCCACACTATTGAGACCAGCGTCACTGATATTGCCGGTCAGATGCGCGAGATCGCCAACATTGGTGCAGGTGGCAAGGAAGTATTCGCCGAGCCGCTGGCAGCGCTTGAGACTGCCATTGAAGAAATGGCTGACCGGCTGCAGACAACAGACCAGCGCTCTGCCAAGGCACTGGCAAAGGTCGAAGAAGTCTCTGACGAACTTCTGCGCAAGCTTGATGGCGCAAATCCCACTGATGACATTCAGCAGATCAAGTCCAGCGTTGAGAACGTGGACGCGCGGCTCAATCTTATAGAGGCCGCCAACAGGGGCGCTGCTTTTGATGCATCACCGGAGCTCGGCTTTATGGCCGGCGCCCCTGCTGCAGATCAAAATTCATCCGCTGCGATGCCTCCACCGCCCCCACCTTCGGACTGGACGGCCACAGCTGACGAAGGTCCGTTTGGTCCACCGCCTGAAGCAGGGCAGATGGGAGCTCCTCCCTTTATGCCAAGTCCGGATATGGCGGATGGTCAGGGAAGCCCGTTTGGCGAGCCTCCATTCCCCGGCCAGGCACAGGACGCCGCCGGGCCAATGGAACCTGCAGGCCGCAATGATTTTCTGGAATCTGCACGTCAGGCCGCCCGCGCGGCAGCTGGCTCTGCGGGACCTGAAAACGCGCGTTCACCTTTTGCAGACGATGAACAGACACAGCGTGCCGGGATTATGTCCGGCAGCCGCAAACCACTTGCCTTGATCGCTGCTGGCCTGGCAGTTGTAGCCGTCGCCGGCCTCATCGTGGTGATGATGGGCGGCGGTCCGAAGGAAGTCGCTGGCCCACCGGACGATGTTACAGCCCCCACTGACGTCATGGCTGAACTTGATGCGCCGACCGTTGATGTAACGCCGGTTGATGTGACAGCGGAAGCCGAGACTACAGAAGTTGATGCACCGTCAGACGCAACTACTGCAGACACGACAGCTGATGCTGGAGAAACGACGCGGCCACCCGCACGCGAGCTGCCCGATGTTGTCAGCCCGGCAGAAGCCTCTGCTCCATCCAATATGCCTTCATCAAGCGAACAGGCTGTGGCAGGGCAATCCATCAACGGCCCAACATCCATCACGCCACGTCAGGAAGTTGATGTGGCGTCACTGCCCACTTCCCCGGCACAACCGCAGCGCCAGACACTGCGTGAAGCGGCAACCAATGGGGACGCGTCAGCGCAGTATGAAATCGGTCAGCGTTACGCCAACGGATCAAGTGGCGTTCCGCAGGACAATGAACAGGCCGCGTACTGGTTGAACCGCGCTGCCGAGCAGGGACTGGCCCCGGCGCAATATCGCCTGGGCACCATGTTTGAAAAGGGGCTTGGCCTTCCGGAAAATCCGACGAAGGCCCGCACCTGGTATGAGCGCGCGGCAGCGCAGGGCAATGTCAAAGCCATGCACAATCTTGCTGTGATGCAGGCAGAGGGTGCTGGCGGACCACAGGACTTTGCCGGCGCGTCGCGCAGCTTTGACGCCGCTGCGCAGCACGGCCTGGCGGACTCGCAATACAACCTGGCGATCCTTCACGAGCGTGGGCTGGGCGTCGAGCGCGACCTGGCCGAGGCCTACAAGTGGTTTACCATCGCGTCTGCCAACGGTGATGCGGACGCTGGTGCTCGGGCTGAAGCCCTCAAGAACTCTGTGGATGCCGCCAAGCTGGTGGATGCAGAACTTGCAGCACGCACTTTTGCACCACGCCCAGCAGATGCTGCTGCAAATCAGGTGTCATGGCAGGCTGAGATGACACCTGCGGCCATGGTTCGCGAAGCCCAGCGCATTCTGGGTTCGCTTGGATACGATGCAGGCCCCGCAGATGGCCGCCCCGGCAACAAGACACTGGACGCGGTACGCAAGTTTGAGCGCGACAAGGGCCTGGCTGTGACAGGCCGCATTGACGGCCGGCTGATGGACGCGCTCCAAAAGGCTGCAATCTAACGCTGAATATGCCTGCGGCCATGGCTGAATGGTTTCTTGTGTGCTAGCAAGATGGACATGCGCTGCGCCGTTCCGGCCGGGGCACCAGACACCAAACCATAGCCGCACAGGGATCTGACGCAGGGTGCAGATTTACCTCCCCATCGCCGAGATTTCAGTCAACGCATTTGTGTTGCTGGGGCTTGGCGGCGCGGTTGGCTTTCTTTCAGGCATGTTTGGCGTCGGCGGCGGCTTCCTGATGACGCCACTGCTGATTTTTACAGGCATTCCCCCAGCTGTCGCAGTGGGCACGGAAGCGGTCCAGATCGTTGCCACGTCCATGTCCGGAGTGCTGGCCCATTGGCGGCGCAAGGCCGTCGATTTCAAAATGGCAGGAGTGTTGCTGGCGGGCGGTGCTGTCGGCTCCATCATCGGTGTTCTGATCTTCAGTGCCCTGCGCTCCGAGGGCCAGATCGACCTGTTTATCTCTCTGGCCTATGTGGTGTTTCTGGGCGTCATCGGTGCCTTGATGATGGTTGAAAGTGTACGCGCCATTCAGGCATCGCGCTCAGGCAAATCCGTGTCTGCCCGCAAGCCGGGGACTCATGGCTGGATACATGGCCTGCCTTTTAAGGTGCGCTTCCGGCGCTCGCGTCTTTACATCTCAGCGATCCCCCCTTTGCTGATCGGTCTCTCGGTTGGCATTCTGGCAGCCATCATGGGCGTTGGCGGCGGCTTCATCATGGTGCCCGCCATGATCTATCTCTTGCGGATGCCGACTAACGTGGTTGTCGGCACGTCGCTGTTTCAGATCATGTTCGTGACCGGCCTGGCCGCCATCATGCACGCGACCCTCAACCAGACCGTCGACATCGTGCTGGCCATGCTGCTGCTCGTTGGCGGTGTTCTTGGAGCACAGGTGGGGGTTCGCGTCGGGCACAAACTGCGCGGTGAACAATTACGGGCGCTTCTGGCCTTGATGGTGATTGCAGTCTGCCTGCGCCTTGCCTGGGATCTTGTGGCCACACCGGATGACCTGTTCACCGTGATGATCGGGAGCGGCCTATGATCCGACCTCTCATTCATGCCCTGATTTTGCTGCTTGTTGTTCCTGTGACGGCCTCGGCTCAGATCATCGACGGGACACCCATGGATGGCGAAGCAATTGTCGCTGACCTCAGCGAGAACCTGATTGCCATCACCTCCAACTTCACCGGCGCAGAAATTCTCCTGTTCGGCAATGTGGATGCCCCGGACAATGTGACCCCTGCCCTGCAGCGGGACATTGTTGCCGTCGTGCGCGGTCCGTATGAGCCGCTGGTCATTCGGCGCAAGGAGCGAATTGCGGGCATCTGGGTCAACACTGATGCTTATGACGTTCCCGCAGCGCCGGGCTTCTATCACGTGGCCAGCACACGACCGCTGGATAAGATCGCGTCGCCCAAAGTCTTCCAGAATGCGGAGATTGGTCTGCCGGCGCTGAACATCGCAACAGGTGACGACGCCATCGTCCTTCCCGAGACGTATCGGGATGCGGTTGTGCGTGCGAAACTGAATGAAGGGCTGTACGCGGAAGCCCCCGGCTCCATCACCTTTGTTGGCCCGTCGCTGTTTCGCGCTGAGATAGCGCTGCCGGCAAACGTACCCGTCGGCTCGTATGTCGCGACGGTTTATCTGGTGCGCAATGGCGCGATCAGTGGCCAGCGTTCGATCAACCTGATCATCAACAAGTCAGGCGTTGAGCGGTTCATGTACAATTTTGCTCAGAAAACGCCGTTCTTCTATGGGATTGCAGCGGTACTTGTGGCGCTGTTTGCAGGCTGGGTCGCTGGAACCGTGTTCCGCGAGCGTTAACCCTCTACGGCGCCTGCGCGGATTCCGCGCATGTGATCACGTGGGTTTGACGGGCCAATAGCGCATCTGCGCCATATGATGCGGTCTCTTGTTCCAACACCTGAAATCGGCGCACGGCAAACCACACCATGGACACGGGCAGCATTTCATATCTCGCAGCGTTTATCGGGGGGCTGATCAGCTTCCTGAGCCCCTGTGTGCTGCCGCTGGTGCCGGCCTATCTGAGCTTCATGGCAGGCACGACGTTTGAAGCGCTTCAGGAAGACGATGAAGCCGTTACCCGCCGCACGCTCATTGGAGCTTCCGGATTTGTTCTGGGCTTCTCGACCGTGTTCGTCGCACTAGGTGCCACTGCCTCAGTGATCAGTCCGCTTATCCTCGCCAACAAGGTGGTCATTGGATATGTGGCCGGGGCGACGATCGTCATTTTGGGTCTGCACTATATGGGGCTTTTCCGCATTGCCCTTCTGGATCGCGAAATGCGGATGATGCCGGCCACGCTTGGTCCCTCAGGGGATAGTGAGCGGGCGGAGCGGTCCCCGGTGATGCAGGCGCTTGGGCCTTATTCCATCGGACTAGCGTTCGGGTTTGGCTGGACGCCGTGCATTGGGCCAATTCTCGCTACCATCCTCTCGATTGCCGCCAGCCGGGATGATCTTGGTTATGGGGTGTCGCTGCTCAGCGTCTATTCCCTTGGTCTTGGCATGCCGTTCCTGCTTGCTGCTCTGGGCGTACGCAGTTTCCTCGCCTTTTCTGCGCGCTTCCGCAAACATATGCACAAGGTCGAGATTGCGGCAGGCCTGCTGCTGGTGGGGACCGGCCTGCTGATTTTCTTCGGGTCACTGGAAACCATTGCCTATTGGCTGATTGACCTGTTTCCTGCGCTGGCAACACTTGGTTAGAGGCTGCCGCGGTAACATCGTATGCTACAGGACATCGCTGTAGAGCATCTCCGGGGGGTGATGCCTGCAAACACGCGGTGAAGGGGGATTTCAAAATGACAGACGAGGCAGAGACCGAGCCTGCAGCAGACCCGCGGGATCCTGCTGACCCGCCGCGCGCCGCAGCTCTTCTTGGCTATGCGGGTGTCATTCCGTTTGTCACGACGGCCGTCATCATCTTTTTCCTCTATCCGCGCCCTGAAGCGCAGACGGTCCTCACCTATCAGATTGCCTATGGCGCGGTGATCCTGTCCTTTCTCGGCGGCATTCGCTGGTCGCTGGCGATGCTCTTTCCCGAAGACGAGCAACTCCTCAAACGCTTGTCGTTTTCGGTGATGCCATCGTTGCTTGCGTGGGGCGCGTTGTTTGTACCGCCGGCATGGGGACTTGCCCTGCTCATCGTATCGTTCTGGGGCCAGGCCGCTTCCGATGCGCAGGCATCTCGGTTGCGCGAAGCGCCCATGTGGTATGGCGGCTATCGCGTACGGCTCAGCATTCTGGTTATCGGCGCGCTGGGACTGACCGTCGTGGGAATTGTGTTGCGGAGTTAGACTTGCTCCCCCTCGCAGACGCGGGCTGTATGTCATCGGGCAAAAGACGTTTTCCCGGCATTGGGTAAACCTGCGTGTCGCCCATAAGCAGCGCGTTGAACGGGCTGTGAAACAGCGGCGCGAATGCCTCGTCCAGGACGTTGAGACCGCCCGTATAGGCGCCGAAGGCTGGCATCACCATCCGTGCTCCATCGGTGGCAAAACACCTGCGGCGCAAGCGTCGGCCGCGCTGTCGCACAACACCACAGGGGTGCAAGTGCCCGGCAATTTCGCCTGTCGCAGGGGCCACCTGTGGCTCATGCCTCAAGATGAGATTGCCAAGGTCGGCTTCTTCTTCAGCCCGACCACCCAGTACATGACCATCCACCAACCCTTCGTGGTTGCCGGCAATCCACAGCCAGTCATGGGCAGATGTCATGGCAATCAGCGCGTCGCGGTCGGCGCCGGTGAGGCGCTCTGGTCCTTCCGGATCATGGAAACTGTCCCCCAGACTGACGACGTGCGCAGGCTGGTATTTGCGAAGGACGCGCGCCAGCATTTTGAGCGTCGCGCGCGTGTCATAGGGCGGCAGTGCCACACCGCGGCGGGCATAGGACGACCCTTTTTCAAGGTGCAGGTCCGACACGATGAGGGTGTTGTGGGCAGGCACATGCAATGCACCGGACGCATCAGGCACCAGTCGCTCACCACAGATAGAAATCATATCAGCCGCATTGCCTCTTCGATCAGGCTTTCAGACGCTTCAGCCAGAAGGCTTTCGTTTGCTTCACCAGGTACCGATTCCTTGCCGATCTCCAGCATCACCGGCACCGCAAAGGGCGATACCCGATCAAGCCGCTTTACCACGATTCTGTTTTTGACGCGGGCCAGTAGGCTCGAGAGCCGTTTTAGATCAAGTAGTCCGGAGGAGGCATCCGCCCATGTGGCCTGCATGAGCAGATGATCCGGCTCGTGCTCGCGCAACACGTCGTAAATGAGATCAGATGAGAACGTGACCTGTCGGCCTGATTTTTCGTGACCGGGAAACCGCCGCTCAATGAGACCCGCAATCACGGCGCAGTTTCTGAAGGTGCGTTTGAGCAGATAGCTTTCCGCAAGCCACGCTTCGAGGTCGTCGCCCAGCATGTCTTCGTCAAACAGATCACCAAAGGTGAAGTCACCCTGCTGGGCCATCAGCCCCGGGTCACGCAGGCACCAGACTGCCAATGCGTATTCGCTGGCGACAAAGCCCATGGGGCGTGCGCCGAACCGGTCCAGCCGCCGGGTCAGCAACATGCCCAACGTCTGGTGTGCCAGCCGTCCTTCAAACGGATACATGACCATGTAGAACTTGTCCGCACGCGGAAAGATTTCCAGCAGTAGTTCTCCAGGCTTGGGCAGGACTGATCGCCATTGCTGTATCTGCAACCATTCAGACACCTGATCGGGCAGGTTCGGCCAATAGGTAGGGTCCGACAACATTTCGCGGACACGCCCGGCCAGATAGGTGGAGAGTGGAAACTTGCCACCATAATAGGCGGGGATGGCCGGCGTATCGTCCTTGGTTTTGGAGGCAAGGGCCTCCTGCTCGTGAATGCCCTCAAACTTCAGGACGTAGCCTGCAAACAGGAAAGTGTCGCCGGGGGCCAGTTGCTCAATGAAGTATTCTTCGATTTCACCGATGACGCGGCCACCGCGTTTTGCACGGCCGCCGGGACGCACCATCTTCACTTTGAGCATAGGCGCTTCAACGATGGTGCCGACATTCATGCGGAAGCGTTGCGCAATGGATGGATGCGCCAACCGCCATTGGCCTTCCGGCGTCTGGCGAAGACGCGCGAAACGGTCATAGCTCTTGAGGGCATACCCACCGGTCGCCACGAAGTTGACGGCCTGATCAAAAGTCTCGCGCGGCAGCTCGCGATAGGGTGCTGCGGAAATGACATCGCGGTACAGATCATCCGCATCAAAGGGGGCTGCGCACGCGATGCCCAGAATGTGCTGGGCCAAAACATCCAGCGCACCAGGCCGGTCAAGGTCGCCATCCTGCGTCGCCGTCATGGCGGCTTCGCGGGCGGCTTCGCACTCCAGAACTTCAAACCGATTGGACGGGACGAGCAACGCACGGCTGGGTTCATCCAAACGGTGGTTGGCCCGGCCGATCCGCTGGAGCAGCCGGCTGGCACCCTTGGGGGCACCGATATTGATCACCAGGTCCACATCACCCCAGTCAATCCCCAGATCGAGGGTGGAGGTACACACCACTGCACGCAGTTCGCCTTTGGCCATGGCCGCTTCCACCTTGCGGCGCTTGTCCGTGGCCAGAGAACCATGGTGCAGGGCGATGGGCAGCGTGTCTTCGTTGAGATGCCAAAGTGATTGGAAAACAAATTCGGCCTGACTGCGGGTGTTCACAAACACCAGCACCAGCTTGTTGGCACAAATGGCCTCGTACACTTCCTCCATGGCGTGGCGCGCCGAGTGCCCGGACCAGGGAATCCGTTCCTTGCTCGACAGAATGGACACATCAGGCGCAGTACCACCTGCGCCCATCACCAGTTCGGAAAGGGCATCATCGGTGCCATCCTGCGGCACGAGATATCGTCTCAGGCGATCCGGGTTTTCAACCGTGGCCGACAGTCCGGTGAACCGCACTTCAGGCGAGAGGCGCCGTAACTGCGCCAGCCCGAGGGACAGGAGATCGCCGCGCTTGGACGGGGCCAGTGCGTGAAGTTCATCAAGCACCACAGCCTTGAGGCCTGAGAAAAATCGACCACTGTCCGCATAGGACAACAGCAGCGCCAACTGTTCCGGTGTCGTCATCAGAATATCCGGTGGATCGCGGCGCTGGCGTTGTCTCCTGTTTTGCGGTGTGTCCCCGGTCCGGGTCTCCACACGGATGTCGAGGCCCATTTCATCAATGGGCATTTCAAGGTTGCGCGCGACATCGACGGCCAGCGCCTTGAGCGGTGAAATGTAGAGCGTGTGGAGCTTTCTGACCTCACCGGGCTTTCGCGGGCCTTTGTCGGCAATCTCGATCAGGCTAGGCAGGAAGCCAGCAAGCGTCTTGCCGCCGCCGGTCGGTGCGATAAGCAGGGCCGACTTTCCCGCAAGACCGGCTTTTGCCAGCTCGATCTGATGCGCCCGTGCTTCCCAGCCGCGCGAGGCAAACCACGCTGCAAATGCATCCGGCAAGGCCGTTTGCGGCAGCTTTGCGCGCTTTTTGGTTGCCGGCTTGGTTTTGGGGGCGGATGTCATGAATCGCGGAAAACTTGCAACTTTGGGCTTGGGTTCTCGTAATGTTCGCCTAGATTGAGGCTCATGGCCATGCCCGCTGACAAATTACTGCATCCCATGCCGGAGGGGCTCTACTGCCCGGTAGGCGATTTCTATGTGGACCCGGTGCGTCCGGTGGACAGGGCCGTCATAACCCACGGCCATGCAGACCATGCCCGTGCGGGCCACGGAGCCGTGCTGGCGACACCCGAAACACTGGCCATCATGGCCGTGCGCTATGGGGTGGATTTTACCGGAACCCGGCAACCTGTGGCCTACGGTGAATCCACGGCCGTCAACGGCGTGGACGTAAAGCTTATGCCCGCCGGGCACGTGCTTGGATCGGCGCAGGCTGTCATTGAGCACAAGGGCACCCGTATTGTGGTGTCCGGTGACTACAAACGCCGCCGCGACCCGACCTGCGCCCGCTTCGAGCCTGTGCCCTGCGATGTCTTTGTGACAGAGGCCACCTTTGCTCTGCCGGTCTTTCGCCATCCACCAACCGAAGATGAAACCGCCAAGCTGATTGCGTCGCTTGAGCGGTTTCCGGAGCGGACACATCTGGTAGGAGCCTATGCCCTCGGCAAAGCGCAGCGCGTGATCATGCACCTGCGCGAGCAAGGCTACGATCGACCCATCTATCTGCATGGGGCGATGGAAAAACTCTGCGCACTCTACAAGGAATTCGGCGTTGATCTGGGTGATCTGCAGCCCGCGGCGGGTCACTCAAAAGAGGACCTTGCCGGTCAGATTGTTGTCGCCCCGCCCTCTGCCACGCGGGACAGGTGGTCACGCCGGTTTGCTGATCCGGTTACGGCCTTTGCCAGCGGATGGATGCGGGTGCGGGCCCGTGCGCGGCAGGCCGCTGTTGAGCTGCCATTGATCATCTCAGACCACGCGGACTGGGATGAACTGATTTCAACCATCGAAGAACTGTCGCCGCAGGAATTGTGGGTGACCCACGGGCGTGAAGACGCGCTGGTACATGCCGCTACCCAGATGGGCATCGCCGCCCAGCCGTTGAGCCTTGTGGGCTATGACGATGAAGACGGCGAAAGTGTAGAGGTAGATGCCGCGGATACGGTGTCATGAACCTGTTCGCCCAGTTTCTGGATGCCCTGTCCTATGAGCCGCGCCGCAACGGCAAACTGACGCTGATGGTGGATTACTTTCGCGACGTACCGGACCCCGAACGCGGCTATGCGCTGGCGGCCCTGACCGGCGGCCTTGAATTCAAGCACGCCAAGGCCGGTCTTATTCGTGAGCTTGTGTCTGCACGTGTTGATCCGGTTTTGTTTGAACTGTCTTACGACTATGTGGGCGATCTGGCGGAAACGACTGCACTGATCTGGCCAGAACGGCCCGGTGCCAACCGGGTGCCCGGCCTGTCTGAGGTGGTGGAGACGTTGAGGGGCGCCGCCAAGACTGAAACACCCAGGCTCATCGAAGGCTGGCTGGACGCACTGGACGCCAATGGCCGCTGGGCTCTCATCAAACTAGTGACCGGCGGGCTTCGCGTAGGTGTATCCGCACGCCTTGCAAAAACAGCTGTTGCGCAGTTTGGCGACCTTCCCGTGAACGAAGTCGAAGAACTCTGGCACGGGCTTGATGTGCCGTATACGGAGTTATTTGCATGGGCTGAAGGCACGGCGGACAAACCAGCTCACGCGGCGCTGGCGCCGTTCCGACCGGTGATGCTGGCTCACCCCATCACCGACTCCGACTTTCAGAAACTTACGCCAGAGGACTTTTCCGCTGAATGGAAGTGGGACGGCATTCGGGTGCAGGCTGTGTCGGAGGGCGGTGTTCGACGTCTTTACAGCCGAACCGGCGATGATATTTCCAAGGCATTCCCGGACGTGATCGAGGCACTGGATTTCGAAGCGTCTTTGGATGGCGAATTGCTGATTGGTCAGGGCGACGCCGTACGACCCTTCGCGGACCTGCAGAAACGGCTGAACCGCAAAACCGTTTCCAAGAAAACGCTGTTAGAAAGTCCCGCGTTTATTCGCGCTTACGACGTGTTGGTGATCGAGGGTGATGACCTGCGGGCGCTTCCCTTTGCGGAGCGCCGCCAAAGACTGCTGGCATGGCACGACCGCACCACGCCTGAGCGGATCGACATCTCTGACCAACTTGTTTTCAAGACATGGGATGATCTGGCGGCGGCCCGCGCTGAAAACCTGTCGACCGGCGTCGAAGGTTTGATGCTGAAGCGCCGTGACAGTGTATATGAGCCCGGACGCCCCAAGGGTCCGTGGTGGAAGTGGAAGCGTGATCCTTTCATCATTGATGCGGTGTTGCTTTACGCCCAGCGCGGACACGGCAAACGGTCGTCGTTTTATTCCGACTACACATTTGGCGTCTGGCGCGGCGACGACCTGGTGCCGGTGGGCAAGGCCTATTTCGGTTTTACCGATGATGAGTTGAAGCAGATCGACAAATTTGTTCGAGGCAACACGACCAACCGCTTTGGCCCGGTCCGCGAGGTGACGCATACGCGAGACGAAGGCCTGGTGCTCGAGGTGGCCTTTGAAGGCCTCAATCGGTCCACGCGGCACAAATCGGGTGTTGCCATGCGCTTTCCAAGGATTTCGCGATTGCGATGGGACAAGCCACCTGCTGAGGCGGATACGCTGGAAACACTGGAAAAACTGCTGCCGGAAGCGTGAAAACGCTGATTGTGGCGCAAGTGCCACGTCCCGGGCTGGCCCCGCCCTGCCACATTTCGCGCCTTGTTTTTGTGGCTTATGGTGTCATCAGACAGTGCGGCCTTGTGACGTAAACAGGGCCCAGACCGGGTGCCGGAAGGATTTTTGAGACATGAACAACATTTTTGGTGGTTCTCCACCTGCCGTAATTCTCAAAATCGCCATCGCCAGCGTTTGCGTTGGGCTGCTTCTGGCGATCACGGGCATGGACCCGATGATGGTCTGGGAAGATGCTTTTGCCACCATTGGCAATGTCTGGGGCTGGGCAATCGACTGGTTTGCCTGGGCCGGCAAGTACCTGATCATGGGCGCCATCATCGTTGTGCCCATCTGGATCGTGGTGCGTTTGTTCGACGTTCTGTTCGGCGGCAGCAAATCGTCATAGTCCAGCGCTATGGATGGTCCGTAACAGGTCCAGCATGTGGAGCCGGGGTGTGATGCAGGGAAAGCTGCGAACATGGCTGAGATACGCGGTCCGGTGGCTTGCCACCTGGCCCCATGGTCGTCGCTCTGCCGTCATCCTTGCCTTGTTTTTCTGGGCTGCCGGTCTGGTTGCCACCCGCATTGACGGACTGGCCGTCATGGACCTTCCCTATGGGCCAGTGCTGGCTGATGGTGTGCTGACTATGCCGGCCGGAGAGGTCGTTGCATCAGTGCCGCCAGCTGTCCTTGCCCCGGCAACGCCGCCGCCAGTCATTGCACAGGGGCCGCCGCCGCCACTGCCTCTCCCAAGGCCCGCTCAGGACACAGACGAGCCCTCGGCAGCACCTATTGAACAGGCCGTTGAAGAAACCGGCCCGGTCACACCCACACTCGTCATCGCCACGGAGGGCGACTACCCGCCGTTCAATTTTGTAGATGCCACAGGTGCATTGCGCGGGTTGGAGATTGATCTGGTCTATGCGGTGTGTGCTGAACTCAAAATCGCCTGCGAATTTGTCTCTCGGCGCTGGGACGAGTTGCTGCCCGGCTTGTCCAACAACGACTATCAGCTTGTTGCGGCCTCAATGCGTATTCCAAGACAGCCACCTGACGGCGTTGTCTTCTCGCGTCCCTATTTTGGAAGCGCCGCGGCCTACGCCGCACGGGAGGGAGATGTTGCTGCGCGCCTGCGAGGGCCGATAGGCGTCGAGGCTGACACCCGTATGGCGGCCTATCTCGCCAGCCGGAATGACAACGTGACCATCCAGACCTACCCGGATGCAATTTCAACCTATCAGGCGCTAGTTGACGATCAGGTGGCGGCTGTTTTTGACGACGCTGTGCGTCTCAACCGATGGCTGAACGACCCATCGGCGGCATGCTGCGTCATGTCGGGTCAACCCGTATTCAGTACGGAGTTTTTTGGGCCCGGTGTCGGCTTTGCCCTGCGCGAAAACGATGGCGAGCTGCTGGGCGAGGTCAATCAGGCATTGGATCAGCTCGCCAAGGAAGGCCGCATCGCTGAACTGTCAGACCGGTACCTGCCGTTTGCCCTTAACTGACGTCAGGCAGCGTACGCGGCATGACGAACGCCTTGAGGTGCCCGCCTGCCGGCAGGTCCGACCAGTCGCTGGCGTCGCAGTCGATCACCGTCAGCGCGGCTGTGGGGTATTTGCGCTGAAGCGTGCTTAGCACTTGTGCATCCCCTGAATGTGCCAGACCGAGGGCAAGGCTGTGTGTGCCGGGGTTATGGGCCAGGATCAAAACACAGTCCGGCTCTGTCTCAGCTTGCTGCAAGTGCTCCAGCGCCACATCAAGCATCTGCTCGGGCATTGCCAGATACATGCCCCGGTCAAAGCATACTTTGGCGTCCGTGCCCATTTCCTGTTGCAGCAGCTCCAGCGTCTCGCGCGTGCGGGTGGCCGTGGAGCAAACGATCAGCTGCGGCGCCAGGCCATTTTCGTTGATGTATTGGCCCATGCGGGTTGCTGCGGCGCGACCACGAGCATTCAGCGTACGGGCGTGATCATCCAGATCTTCGTCGGACCAGTCGGATTTGGCATGGCGGAGAAGCAGCAGTCTTTTCACGGGAAGTCTCCGCTAGGGCCCCTTTGAAAATGGCAGCCAAAGCGAGAAGCCAAGGCGTGCGGGGCGATCATCCTGAAATTCGGAAAGACCGATGGTCATCGACGTATGACCATCGTCGGGTTGGTCCTTATAGGTACCAAACAGCCTGTCCCAAAGCGACAGGTTGAATCCAAAATTGCTGTTTGTTTCCGGCACCCGCACGGAATGATGCACCCGGTGCATGTCTGGCGTCACGATCAGCCAGCGCAAAGCCCTGTCAAATCCCAGCGGCAAGCGCAGATTGGCATGGTTGAACATGGCCGTTCCGTTGAGCAGGACTTCAAAAATGATGACTGCTGCCGGCGGCGCGCCCAAGGCGACGACCAGCGCGATCTTGATGACCATGCTCAGCAGAATTTCAACCGGGTGGAACCGCAAAGCGGTCGTGACATCAATGTCGCGATCCACATGATGGACCCGATGAATGCGCCATAAGACCGGCACATGATGAAAAACCAGATGCTGTGCGTAGATCGCTGCATCCAGAAGGATGATCGCCGCGAGTACGGTCACCCACTGGGCAACGTCCAGCATGTTGAGCAGGCCCACATCCATACGCTGGGCAAATCCGGCGGCGCCCACTGCCAGCACCGGAACTGCCACGCGCAAGGCGACTGTGTTGAGGATCGTCATGAGGCCGTTTGTGGTCCAGCGCTGAAATCGCCCAAGGGCTCTGTCCCGGCGAGGCCAAAGGGCTTCTGCCAGGATGAACAGGGTTAACAGGCCCGCAAAGGCTGCAAGCCGGATGGCGCCTTCATTGCTGATAAAAAACTGCTCCATAGCCCCTAAAATGTCCGGACTGGCCGGCAAGTCAATTGACGCTTTTGCGAGCGGCTGAAATTATCGCTGCATGACATACAAAGCACCCCTTGCCGCCCTTGCCGTTGCTGCCGTTTTGGCAGGCACGAGCATCTTCTCTTCTGCGCTGGCGTCCGACGCAAAATCGTCGCCGTGTACGCCTGTTGCGGCGGCTGAATTCGGCGACCCTGTGATTTGCACAGGTATCATGAAGAAGGGCGGGCACACGCTGGCCGTTCGCCTGTATTGGGACATTCTGGCAGACACTGACGAATGGCATGTGACGCGCATCGAAACTGCCAAGACACCCAACGGCAAGGCCCGGACGGTGCTTGACGATGTGGACAGCCGCGCGCCCATGTCCATGGAAGCAAATGGCTTTGAGTTCGGGGATTTCAACTTTGACGGTTACACGGATTTCCGGCTGATCGAGTTTCTGCCTGCCGGGCCCAATGTTGCCTACTTCAATGCAATCTATAATCCCAAGACACACCGCCATGTGGTCGCGACACAGCTCAACATGCTGAGTGCCCCGCAGTTTGATGCAGCCAAGAATCTGGTGACTAGCGAATGGCGCAGCAATGCTGCGACCTATGGCAAGGATACCTACGCCTGGGACGGCACCGACCTGATCCTGAAAAAGCGCGTGGTCTCTATGTATGATGACGCCGAACACTGCATGGCGACATCGTTTGAGCCGGTGGGCCGGGTAACGGCTGAAGCACTTGGGTCAGGCGAGACAGACGGGTTGCTGACAGAGGTCTACGAAGAGCCCTGCAGCTAGCTCACATGCTAAGGACGCAGATGGCGGGCCCGCGTGCCGCGTTCAATGGCGGCAGCAACCAGACGTTCCACGTCCAGCTTGTGGCGGATGATTTCCAGAAGGCGTAGCTCTTCCTGGCCGATCTGCAGGTCTGCAGCCGCCACCTCTGTTGCCATGGCGTAGGCTGTCTCGCGCATGTGCACGGGCAACGCTTCCTTCACGAGGCCGAGCACGGTTTCCAGCCCATCGTCTTCCTGCAAAATGGCAGCGCATTCCTGCGCGGTCGGCACCAGCTTTTCCTGGGAATAATCTTTGAATGCTGGCAGCACGGCAGTGATGTTGCCGATTTTCTTGAGTTCATTGTCGGAAATGTTGCCGTCAACGGCGGCCATGGTGACCATCACGTAGATGAGTGCAGATTGCGGATTGATCGTCGAGGCCATGCAGAACGCCACCTTGATAGAAATTGGAAAACGCGGACCGCGCAAAACAGACGTGTGGTCCGGCAGCGGACACTAGGCAATCGCCGGTTGCCGGGCAAGCGTCACCCTCGTCTTACCGCTTCAAGAAGTCGGCACTTGCCTGGGCTGCTTCCGCAAGCCCCACCCGCTCCACGACAACGCCTTTGGGCAGTGCGCCCAGCAGTTTGGAGGGAAGCGGCGCCAGAATCGTGAAAACACCGCGATCATCGGCGGACCGGATCAAACGGCCAAAGGCCTGACGCAAGCGCAGCCGCGCAATCATGTCGTCGTACCGGCCACCCCCGAACGCCGAGCGGCGGGCCTTGTGGAGAATGTCCGGTCGCGGCCAGGGCACGCGGTCAAACACGAGCATCCGCAGCGCATCGCCTGGAACATCCACGCCGTCGCGCACGGCATCGGTTCCAAGCAGGCAGCTGTCGCGCTCGCTTTTGAAAATATCCACCAACGTGCCCACGTCCATGGCGTCCACATGCTGGGCGTAAAGGTTGAGCCCCTTGGCGGCGAGGGCAGGCTGCAGCCGTTCATGGACGGCGCGCAGACGGGCAATAGCTGTGAATATCCCAAGGGCGCCACCGCCCGACGCTTCAAACAACGTACGGTAGGCCCCTGCCAATACATCCAAGCGGGCGCGGCCCAGTTCATGGACGGCAAACACGCGGACCTGATTGGCGTAGTCAAAGGGCGATGGGAAACTTGCCCGGATCGCCGGTGCTGCCAGATGCATGGCGCCTGTGCGCACTTCCGCGCTGGCCCAGTGCATTTCATCTTCCGGCAGATCATCCATGGTGGTGTCGGTCGGCATGTCGTGGATGTCCCGCGATATGCCGTTGAATGGGTCCAGAACGTCATCCACCGGTGCGGGTTGCAACACGGGCTCATCGCGCAGGGTAGCGGATGTCACCAAAACGCCCTGCGCACGGTCCAGCACCACCTCTGCCAGCGGGATGGTTGGGTCCAGCCAGTGGCGCCGCATGGCGATGTCGCGCTCACGGCCATCTGACCGCTCGAGCTCAAACCACTCGACAAAGCCTTCGTCCGGCTCGCGTCCAATGCCCTGCAGCATTGCCATCCAGGATGGGATGAGGCCACCCGTGCGACGGATGATGGCGCCGTAGGCCGCCTCGATGCGCATGCGTGTCGCGGGCTCAAGGCTTTCACCTTCCTCCTGAAGACGCTTGGACAGGAGGCCCGCAATGGCCCGCAATGGCCGGGCGAGCTCTCCAAGTCCATTAGCGAGCCGAGATGCTGTCGCAGGCAGGTCTTCAATGGGCGGCGATACTTGCGTCTCCAGCGAGAACGGCGTTGAATCATTTGCGTTGCGTGTCAGCACCTGCAGCCGAACCTGCGCCAGGAATTGCTCAGCGGGGGTATTTGCGGCTTCGGTCTGAATGCGCGTCTGCCAGCCGGGGCCTGCAAGCACGCGTGCCGCGCTTTCAGCCTCGTCCAGCAGTTTTGGGCCTTCATCCATATCTTCGATCAGGTCGCCGACACGCTCGCGCAGGCCGCGGGTCCTGCGGGAGCGGCGAGCCTCAGAGCCGCGTATCCAGCGGCGAAGTTCAGCGGTTTCAAAACCGGAGAGGACAACAGAAAACGCACCATCCGCTGCATCGAAGACATGATGCCCTTCGTCAAACACGACACGTTGGGTGTTTTCGGAGAGCACCAGCTCACCGCTTGCGTCCGGAATATGCGCATTTGCTGCCTGCGTGAGCACAAGCGCATGGTTTGCCACTACGATGTCCGCGTTGCGCGACTTGCGTGTGGCGCGTTCAATGAAACAGGTTTTGTAGTGCGGACAGGCGGAGTACACGCACTCCCCACGCCGATCCGTCAGGCCAATGCCGCCCTCATTGCCCGCACGCGCGGCACCCGGCACCAGCCAGGACGGAAAATCACCGCCGAGCATGTCGCCGTCACGGGTAGCTCGTATCCAGCGCGCAATGAGACCCAAAGGAATGAGCGACGGATTGCCCGGCGCACCCGGCGCTGCCACGCCTGCTGCCGCCCGCCCTGCCCCTTCTTCAAAGTTGAGCAGACACAGATAGTTCTCACGACCCTTTCGCAGCACAACCTTGGACGATTTTTGCTCCGGGTCCGGATAAAGTTTAGTGAGCTCCTGATCAAGCTGACGCTGCAAATTCTTGGTGTAGGTCGAGAGCCAGACCGGCGCGTCATTGCGCTCCGCCCACAGGCTTGCGGGCGCGATGTAGCCCAGCGTCTTGCCGGTTCCCGTGCCAGCTTCCGCCAGCACAAGATGCGGCTCGCCGGGCTCCCGGGGCAAAAACGCGCGCGATGCAGCGCTGGCGTAATCCTTTTGACCCTGACGGTCCTCCGCACCTGCGCCCACAAGCTGACGCAGACGACCGCCCGCCTCCTCGGGTGCTACGGGACGGTTGCCCGGCTTGCCGCGCGCGGCGGTCTCTTCCCACTCGGGTAGCTTCTTCCATGCTTCCAGGCCTGTCAGCCACCCGGTATCTGCATAGGATTTGGGTGCGCCTAGTGCGGTTGTCACGACAGGCCCCCACGCCCACCCAGCCTTGTCCATGGTTCGGGCCAGCGCGGCGGCCTGATCCCGGCCGGGATAATCCTCATTGGCAAGCGTCTGGGCCAATGTGCGGGCGGCCGTGAGCAGTTCAACCGCAAGCTCTTCAGGTTCAGGTGTTTCCGCTGGATCCACCAAAGACAGCGTGCGTGCCAAACCCAGCGGCGTTGGAGTGCAAAACTGGGCGGGGTAGACAAAGCCAAACAGCTCGAGCACGTCAAAGGACTGCGCCATGTCGGCCAAACGCACACCAAAGCGTCTTGCTGTGAACCGGGTATGGACAATGAGATGTGGCTCACGCTTCAGCCGTTCTGCCGTTTGCCCCTTCGTCAGCTCGACAATTTCGCCTTCAGTGGTCAGCACAATCGACCCGCGGGGCGTTGCCACCAAAGCGGAGGCATCAGGCACCATGACCCGGCGCTGAGTGGCGCTGGCCCCTGTGGGCGGCAGTGATGAATCAGACGAATTGGCCATGGGTGCCTGCATCATAGCGATGCAGACGGCTCTTACGAGGCTTTTGCGCTGGCTCTGCCGCTCCTGCCGACCCGCGCAAACTGAGGATGGCTGGCCACAAGGTCCGTTTGGGCCATGGCTGTTTCACCGGGCACCAAAGAGGCCTGCTCCAACGCTGTTGCTCGATCACCGGAACGCACGGCAGCCTCGATTGTGCCTGCTCTGGCTTCCAGTGCACTCAGGCCAATGTTGCCGGAGGTCGATTTGAGGTCATGAGCCGCACGCCCCACCGCTTCAATGTCGCCGTTGCGCCGCGCAGTTTCAATAGTTTCAGCCAGCGTCCAGGCCGCATCGAGACAGGCCTCAACGATTTCATGAGCTTTTGCTTCACCCAAGGCGTTTTCAAGATCTGTGATCTTGGAGCTGACAATCCCCAGCGCTCTTTCGTTGACCTTTGCATCACCGCTACCAGGAACGGCCCGCTTGGACAGCGGTACGTCGAACCAGAACTCAGACCCCTCCCCTAGTGTGCTGCGCACACCCACGTGGCCATCCATCTGCTCAACAATGCGTTTTACCAGTGCCAACCCAAGACCTCGCCCGCCATGGCGGCGAGTGATCGACTGGTCGACCTGAACAAACTCGGCAAACAGGTTCGAGAGGCTTGCCGGTGCAACGCCGATACCCGTATCGCGCACGGCATATCGCAGCACGTCGGCGCCAATTTCCGGGGACATTTCAACGGATAGCTTGATGGAGACCCTGCCACTATCAGTAAACTTCACCGCGTTTCCAACGAGGTTCAGCAGTGCCTGACGACACCGTTTCTCATCCCCGGTCGCTGTCATGGGCACCTCAGGCAGGACGACCATGTTTATCTCAAGGTCCTTGCGGCGGGCCTCCGGCTCATGAATGCCGATGATCTGCGTCGCGATCACCCTTGGGTCATATGACGCGCGTTCACAGTCGGCTGCGCCCGATTCATGCAGAGACATGTCGATGATGTCGTCGAGAATGATGCCCAGATTGTCAGCACTCTCCCGGATGGTTGTCAGCCAGTCCTGCTGATTGTCGGACAAGGGTGTGTCCTGCATCAGCTCAGCCATGCCCTGAATGCCATTCAGGGGCGTGCGCACTTCGTGACTGATGGTCGCCAGGAACTCCGTTTTCGCGCGGGCACCTGCTTCTGCGGCGTGGCGGGCTTCAATGGCTTCTTCAGCACGGGCTTCGGCTACGTCACGCGCAGTTTCCAGGTCCCGCACGAGATCATTCGCCCGCAACCGGGCTGCCGCCTCTCGGATATACATCCGGTTCAAGCCCCGTCCCCACCCCTGCATGCTGTAGGCGAAGAGCAACGCCAGCAATGCGATCGCAACGCCATAGACACCCATCGTGAGTTGCACAGCTATGAAGGGGGCACCCAGGGCGGCCGTAAAGATGAACAAAGATGGGAGATGCGGCGACCGGGACACAAGGGAACCCGTGACGCCAGCAATCAACACCATGACCAGAACGACCTGAAGCTCGGGTTTTTCCGGAATGAGCCATAGCGAACCGACAAGCCCCCAGCTTACACCGCAAATGGCGCTGACGAGCATGTAACCGCGAGCCCAAGGCCCCCGATCTGCATCAGGAGACAGCCGGGCATGGCGGCGGCGAAGCACCTCGCCGAGCCCGGTACCGCCGAGTTGAAACGCCAAGACCAGCGGCAGCGTCCACCACGACACATAGGGAAAGAACAGGGCGAAACAGATGGAAAAGACAAAAACCGGCGTCAATCGGCCAGACGCTGACTGGGCATAGAGAAAATCGATCAGATCCCTGCGGGCGCGCGCTTCCAGTGCCGGATCAATACGGCCATCGCGCCCGTCTGCAGTATTTTCAGGCTCAGGAACATCGGCTTCCTGATGCACTTGATCTGACCCACGCGGATGCATCTCTGCCCTACTCAACATGGCATCCGACGATATAACCGGAAGCCTGTCCACCAAGTCGCGCCTGAACTCCCTTACCCCGTAAGAGGTCGAATTGACGGCGCACCCTCGCAACACTAGGGTCCGCGACCTTAAATTCTATTAACGCTTTAGCTTTGAACCGGGACTTTTCCCAATGAACGAGACCTCCACCCAGACCCTGGCAGACGACCTTTCCGCCCTTGCGAGTGACAGCAAGGCCTGGCCCTTTGAAGAGGCCCGGAAACTGGTGGCACGGGTGGAAAAACAAGGCCTCGGCGATAAAAGCTTTGTGCTGTTCGAAACAGGCTATGGACCTTCCGGTCTGCCGCATATCGGCACGTTTGGTGAGGTCGCACGCACCTCAATGGTGCGGCATGCTTTCAGTGTCCTGAGCGATGTCCCGACCAAGCTTGTGTGTTTCTCCGATGACATGGACGGCCTGCGCAAAGTGCCGGACAATGTGCCCAATCAGGAGATGATGCAGCAGCATCTGGGCAAGCCCCTGACGCGGGTCCCAGACCCGTTCTCCAACGAGCACACCAGCTTTGGGGCAGCCAACAACGCCCGCTTGCGCGTGTTTCTGGACCGCTTTGGCTTTGACTACGAGTTTGAAAGTGCCACAGACAACTACACCAGCGGTCGTTTTGATGAGGCGCTGATGCGCATGCTTGAGGTCTATGACAAGGTCATGGGCATCATTCTGCCAACGCTTGGACCAGAACGTCAGGCGACCTATTCGCCCTTCCTGCCGATCTGTCCGCGCACCGGCGTGGTGCTTCAGGTGCCCCTGGTGGCACGCGACACGGCGAAGGGCATTGTGACCTATGAGGACCCTGAAACCGGTGACCCGGTAGATGTGCCCGTTACCGGCGGAGCCGTTAAGTGCCAATGGAAGGCCGACTGGGCGTTGCGCTGGTTCGCGCTGGGTGTTGACTATGAGATGGCCGGCAAGGACCTGATCGAGTCGGTGAAGCTATCCAGCCGCATCTGCAAGGCCATGGGCGGTCAACCACCTGAAGGCTTCAACTACGAACTGTTTCTGGACGAGAACGGCGAGAAGATTTCAAAGTCACGCGGCAATGGGCTGACCATTGACGAGTGGCTACGTTATGCGTCGCCTGAAAGCCTGAACAACTTCATGTTTGCATCACCGCGCAAAGCCAAGCGTCTTTATTTCGATGTGATCCCGAAGAATGTGGACGAATATCTGTCGCATCGCGCGAGCTACTCAAAGCTTGAGCCAGCCAAGCAACTGATGAATCCCGTATGGCACATCCATGATGGTAATCCGCCAACGGATGAAGTGCCGATCTCGTTCAACATCCTGCTCAATCTCGTGAGTGCATCGAACTCCGAAGACAAAGACGTTCTATGGGGTTTCATTTCGCGCTATGTTCCCGGAGCTACGCCTGAGACGTACCCGCTACTGGATGAAATGGTCGGCTACGCGATCACCTACTTCCACGACTTTGTGAAACCGGCAAAGGTCTTCCGCGCGCCGACATCTCAGGAAGCTGACGCCATGCAGGTACTGTCTGACCGCATCGGCGCGCTTGACAGCAACGCGGACGCAGAAACCATCCAGAACGAAGTCTTTGCCGTTGGCAAAGAGCATGGATTTGAGCCGCTGCGGGCATGGTTCAGCGCACTCTACGAAGTGTTGCTTGGACAATCTCAGGGTCCACGTTTTGGATCCTTCGTCGCCTTGTACGGGATTGAAGAGACGCGCGAGATGATTGCAAAGGCGCTGGAGAAAAACGCCTAGGCTCCTGCTTTGGTCATCTGCACACCTTGCTTTGCAGAACGAACAACGCAAATCATGTAAGCATGAAATGCACACATGGATTTATCAGTACCCTGCTTGGCGTCGCGTTGATTGCGCTGCCTTTTGTCAGCCCGTCAGCGCATGCGCAGACACCCGAATCCGGTCCACTGTCCGCACAGGCGTTCGACCTGTATGACGCAGGTAGCTACACCAAGGCCGCGAAGGCGGGACTTCTGGAGCAAACAGCAGCGGGAGACGCACTCGCAGCCCGTGCATTTTTAGCTGCGGCCCGGACCGGCTCTCGCGGCATCAGAGGCCAGCTGGTTGCTGAGGCAAAGGACGCAGCTTCTTCAGCCATAACGCGTGATCCTGCGTACATAGAGGGGCACATGCAACTTGCCGTGGCGCTTGGATATCAGGGGCGCGCGCTGGGAGATTACATCGCCCACCAGCAAGGGCTTGCCACCAAGGCGCGCGACGCGATTGATACAGCCCTGTCTCTTGAGCCGGACAATGCCTGGGCACGCGCTTTGTCGGGCACGTGGCATCTTGAAATCGTGAAGGGCGCGGGTCCTTTGCTTGCCTCTGCGCTCTATGACGCCAACCGTGCAGGCGGGCTTGCGGACATCCGCGCTGCAGTCGAGGCGCAGGACGTCAGCATTATTGTGTTGCACCAATGCGCGCTTCAGCTGCTGGCGCATAATGCGGATACTTTCGGGCAGGAAGCTGAACGCATCTTGATCGCGGCGCGCAACATGCCGGCGCAAAATGCCTTTGAACGATTTACGGCACGGCAGATTGACCGGTTGTTACGGGCCTACCGTTCGGGCAACGAAGCCATGCTCAAGCGAGAGATTGATCGCGCGCAGGCGAGCTATTAACGGACACGCAGATTACTGGCGGGCCCAGACGATGCGGGCAAGCCACTGAATTTGCGACGGCTTGAACTCAAGATCTTCAAAAGACGGGTTGAGCGACGCGAGCACGATGCGTTTGGAGTTCTGAGCCCGCAGTTCTTTGGCCATAACCTCGCCATCCAGTGTCTTGGCCACCACGCGGTCCCCGACCCGGACGGCAGCAGCGGGAGAGACAACGATGATATCGCCCTTGCGATAGACCGGGGCCATGCTGTCGCCAGAAATTTCCAGCGCATACATGTTTTCATCACCTGCCCCAGCAGAGGCTCCGGGCAAATCAACCCGCTCCCATGCACCGCCTACGGGAAACCCGGCATCGCCAAAAAAGCCACCCGTGCCTGCCTGCGCAAGACCGATCACGGGAATGCCACCGCCAAAAGCGCCCGGGTTTGCAAAACCATCCACATCCTCAAGCGTGCCGCCATCACGGATAAAGCCGACAAACTCCTCCATGCTGGTGCCCGCCGCTTCAAGCGCCTTGGACAGGCTTTCCGTGCTCGGCCAGCGCTGCTTGCCGTTGGACGCCATGCGTTTGGAGCGGTTGAAAGTGGTGGGGTCGAGACCAGCTGCACGCGCAAGGCCCGACGCGCTCAGTCCTGAGCGCTGCGCGAGCGTATCAATGGCTTGCCAGATTTCGCGATGGGTAAGCATGAGATGCTTTCTGTGAATCAGTGACCCCAACATAGGAACAAATTCCTTTGTCCGCAAGCCACCCTTGCCGCCGCTTTCCCCCTGTGGCACCTCACCTCTCATGACATCAGTGATTTACAAAATCTGCCCCAAGTCGCTTTGGGACGAGGCTGAAACCGCAGGCGAATTCACCGGCGCCGGCATTGATCTGGCCGATGGATACATCCACTTTTCGACGGCAGAGCAGACGCCAGAGACTGCGCGCCTGTATTTCAGCAACACGCCCGACCTTGTGGTCGTGGCTGTTGATGCGACGCCTCTGGGAGAGGGCCTCAAGTGGGAGGAATCTCGAGGCGGGCAACTCTTCCCGCATCTTTATGGCGCGTTGCCTACGTCTGCCGTGTTCTGGGTGAAACCTTTGCCCATGGATGATGATGGTGCGCCACAGGTACCAGCCCTTGATGCGGACACGGACTCATGAGCGCACTTGCAATGATCGGCGCGCGCCTGCTGCGCAAGTTGCCGCCAGAACTGGCCCATGTGCTGGCTGTGCGAGCTTTGGCAGCGGGCTTTGGGCCAACTGACACGACCTCTGCAGATCCGGTTTTGCGGGCCGACGCCATGGGCCTGACATTCCCGAATCCGGTCGGTGTTGCAGCGGGCTTTGACAAGGACGCCCGCGTGCCGGACGCCCTTCTGGCACTTGGATTTGGATTTGCCGAAGCGGGCACCGTGACGCCCGAGCCGCAACCGGGCAATCCCAAGCCACGCATGTTTCGGCTTGAAGAAGATCGCGCGGTCATTAACCGCCTTGGCTTCAACAATCAGGGGCTTGATGCCTATACCGCTCGGCTTGCAGCCCGCCACGACAAGCCCGGCATTGTGGGTGCCAATATCGGCGCCAACAAAGACAGCGAAGACCGTATTGCCGACTATGTGACAGGTCTCAATCATGTGGCCGGGCTTGCGTCCTACGTGACGGTCAATGTGTCCTCACCCAACACGCCGGGTCTTCGCGACCTTCAGGCCCGCGACGCCCTGCGCGACCTTGCGGGGCGCGTCAGCACTGCGCGTGATGCCCTCGCCGGATTTGCCGATGCACCTCTGCCCCTCGTTTTGAAGATCGCCCCGGACCTTGCTGCTGAAGATATTCGTGATGCGGTTGAGGTGGCCATCGAGACGGGCTTTCAGGGCCTGATCGTCTCCAACACGACCATTGCACGCCCTGAGACCTTGAAGAGTCCGAACAAGGATCAAACGGGTGGGTTGTCAGGTGCACCCTTGCTCGAACCTTCCACTGCCGCCCTGCGCGTGGCCGCCTATGTCAACAAAGACCGCCTGACGCTGATTGGCGCTGGAGGGGTTTCGTCTGGCGAAAGCGCATATGCAAAAATTCGTGCCGGGGCGACACTGGTGCAGCTTTACACAGCCTTTGGCTATGACGGACCATCACTCATTCCACGCATCAAGAATGAGCTGGCGGAGTTGCTGCGGCGTGACGGCTTTGCGTCGGTCAATGAAGCCGTCGGCGCTGATCTCAAATCCTAAGAGGACACACTCCCATGTCGCTGCATATCTATCACAATCCGCGTTGCTCCAAGTCGCGCCAGACGCTTGAGCTGCTTCAGGAAAACGGCCATACGCCGGAAATTGTGGAGTATCTGAAAACGCCTCCAACAGCACAGGAACTGGAAGCTGTTCTCAAGAAGCTGGGCAAAGGGCCGCGTGAGGTGATGCGCAAAGGCGAAGCTGTGTTCAAGGAGTTGAGCCTTGGCGATGACAGTCTCACAGATGCGCAGCTGATTGATGCCATGGTTGCCAATCCGATTTTGATTGAACGCCCCATTGTCATCACCACAATCAAAGCGGCTATTGGCCGCCCGCCTGAAAGTGTTCTCGATATTCTCTAGGCCGAACACTCAGGCGATGCTGCGCTCGAGAGATGGATATCGCAGGCCCAGCGTGATGCCGCGCACAACGCTGAAGAGTGTAAAGGCTGCCCACAGGCCGTGATTGCCCCAGGGTTGAAACGCCCACCAGGCAGCAATGTAGATCGCGAATGACAGCGCCATCATGTTGCGCATGTCAGCGGTGCGGGTCGCCCCCACGAAAATCCCGTCCAGTTGATAGCTGGCCACGGCCGCGAGCGGCGAGACCACCGCCCATACAAGATAAGTGGTGGCGGTCTCCCGGACGTCCGCCACGCTTGTAAGCAGACCGATAAACCATGCTCCGAGCAACCAGAACACCAGGGCGAAAGCGACAGCGGAGGCGACCGCCCAAAGGGAACTCAGGATGGCTGCTTGCCGGAACCGCGCACGATTGCGTGCGCCTTTGCTCTCGCCGACGAGTGCTTCGCTAGCGAAGGCAAACCCATCCAGTGCGTGGGCGGCGAGGTAGAGGAAGTGCAAGAGCACGCCATTGGCGGCAAGAACAACATCACTTTGGGCCGCGCCCTGCATGGTCAGCCAGATGAAGGCAGCCATGAGAAACGCTGACCGGATGAAGATGTCCCCATTGACGCTGAGCATCCGGCGCAGGGCATCCATGCTCCACAGGCGCGCCCGATCGCCCGGTGCAAAGGCTGCCCCGGTGCTGCGCCGTGCATGCCAGACCACAAGCCCTACCCCGGCAATCACTGTGGTCCATTCCGCAATGACAGTGCCCAACGCAACTCCGTCGACATTCATGCCGACGCCCACAACGAACAGAACGTCAAGCGCGACATTGGCCAGGTTGAGATAGAGCTGCAGATAGAGCGCAATATCGGCCCGCTGCAGGCCGATGAACCAGCCAAGAATGGCAAAGTTCACCAGCATTGCCGGGGCGCCCCAGATACGGATGGAAAAATACTCTGCAGCCAGCGCTTCGACCTGCGGACCCGCTTCAAAGCCTAAGAAAATCGCCGCAGACAGGGGCACCTGACACACCGCGAGCAATGTTCCTGCGGTGATGCCCACCAGCATCGCACGGTGAATGGCACTTCTGATTTCAGCATTGTCTCTCGCGCCCAGCGCCTGCGCCACGAGGCCCGTGGTGCCCATGCGCAGGAAGCCGAAAATCCAGTAGAGGGAACTGAAGATGATGGCACCAAGGGCAATGGCAGCAATAAACGCCGCTTCGCCGAGATGACCGATCACTGCAGTGTCCGCGATCCCGATAAGCGGCACAGTGGAGTTCGATATGATGATCGGACCTGCCACGGCCCACACGCGCCCGTGGGTGACCGGCTTTGGCTCGGCGACAGCGGGCGATTGCTCAGGCGGCATGGGTCGCGGCCCAATCCACCGCTTCCTCCAGCCGATCGCTTCCCCAGAACAGCTCACCATCGTTGGTTGTGAAGGAAGGCGCACCAAAGACACCTGCCGCGATAGCTGCATCAGTGCCTGCTCTCAGAGCAAGCTTGCCATCTGAAGACGTTGCGCGCGCGAACACGTCAGCTGCATCAAGACCAAGGCTCGTGAGGATCGGGGTCAGGTCTTCAGCGGTTGAGATGTCTTGTCCCCTGCCGAACTGTGCGGTGTATGTAGCTTGTGTAAAATCCGCCACCCACCCTTCATCCTGACCGACACAGGCGACACGACCGGCCAGTAGCGAGTTTTGTGGAAACGTGGTGGGCCTTTTGAAAGGCACGTCTAACGCGTCCGCCAGTCGGGCCATATCTCGCCACATGTACTTGCCCTTGGCCTCGTAGATATTGAACGGACTATCGGTCCAACCTTGCGCGCCGAAGATAGGCCCGAGCAGAAACGGCTGCCACGTTACGCTAACACCACGACCCTCGGCGACGTCTGCGATGCGCATGGCGGCGAGGTAGGAATAGGTCGAGGCAAAATCGAACCAGAACGTGATGTGCGCCATGAGGGTTTTTCCCTATGTGAGTTTCGCGCTTGTGTGGATGTCGCGATGGTTTCTGAAAAGCGTTTGCTCTAGCTGCCTTGGTTGCTGTCGCCGTTTCCATCGCCGATAGGCTCCAGCAGGAAATGCCCATGGGCTGCCGCTATGGGCTTTTCAGGATCGTCCTGCCAGGCGATGACCTGCACATTGGCCACACGGCGACCATGCTTGGTAATTGTTGCACGTGCATAGGTGTCGAGGGGGCGGCCGGAGCGCAGATAATCAATCGTGATGTCAATCGTCTTGGGCAGGACGCGAATTTTGCTTTCGCGGGCGACCTGCACGATGGCCGCGGTTTCAAGGAAACCGCCAATGACGCCCCCATGCAATGCAGGCAAGGACGGGTTGCCAATCAGGTCCTGCTTGAAGGTGAGCTTGCCGAGCAGTTCGTCGCCGACTTTCTCAAAGGTGATGCCGAGAAAGGCCACATAGGGAATGCTTGCCATTACCTCATTGATGTCACGGCCCTGGGAGATGTGTTCGAGATCACGCATGTCTCTATCCATCCCCCCGATCGCTGGCGGACAGACGGTCCATTTCGCCAAGTACTTTTTCGCGCATGCCTGACGAGGGCGGTACGGCGCGATTGGCTGCGAGCATAAACGCACTCATGCATGTGGCGATGGGATCGTCGATGTCGTCATGAAAGGCAGTGCCGCGCACAAAGGCGACAGACTTGGTGAGCTTGAAACAATGTGCTTCGCACTGAATGTCCTGTTTTGGAGCTGCCGGGCGCATGTAATCGATGCGTAAATCAAGCGTGGCAATGGCCGTTGGTTCACCGAGCGCCATCTGAGTGGCGACACCGCAGGCATTATCCAGCATGGTGGTAATAACGCCGCCGTGGATTACACCTGTGTCCGGATTGCCGACCAGAAATGGGGCATAGGGGACTTTCAGGCGTGCGCGGGCTTTTTCCGCCGACACGATTTCAAGGCCGATGGCGCGGGCGTGGGGCACGTGATCAATCAACATGCCTTTGAGCGCTTCATTGCGTCGCGCTGCTTCGTTTTCAGGGTCTTTGCTCATGAACACCGGTATGGCCTCCCAGCGCTGAACGGGCAAGCTCTGAACGACAGGCGCATAGAAACTAGACTTGAGTCTATTTTCAGCGGTATGACTCCTCCTAACAAAGAAAAACGATATTTCTCAAGGGAGTGCAGACCATGGCACAGGTCGATCTACCGGTTTCAGACCGAGATTCAGACGCGGAGCCTGATGGCCGTATCACGCTGACGCGGCAGGGCCATATTCTGCTCATGGGGATTGACCGGCCGGAAAAGTACAACGGCCTGACACCAAAGATGTTTTCGGAACTCGCGGACGCCTACACCCAGCTGGATACGGATCCCGAGCTGCGCGTGGGCGTGCTGCATTCCTTCGGGAAACACTTCACCGCCGGCCTTGAGCTGACCAAATTTGCTGAAGGCATGAAGGACGGTGCTAGTGGCGCCAGCGAAGCAGGCTCGCGCCGTGTGGACCCGTTTGCGCTGAAGAAAAAATGCTCGAAGCCTGTCATCACTGCCGTTCAAGGGATCTGCTACACGGCCGGCATAGAGATGATGCTGGCATCCGACATCGTGATTGCCTCCAAAGACACCCGCTTTGCCCAGCTCGAACCGCGCCGTGGGCTCATGGCTGCTGGTGGCGGTACCATCCGCTTCATAGAGCGCTGTGGATGGGGCAATGGCATGTATCACCTGCTGTTGTGTGATGAAGAGTTTGGAGCGGCCGAAGCGCTGCGCATCGGCATTGTGCAGGAAGTGGTTGAGCCGGGCACGCAGGTGGGCCGTGCAATCGAGCTAGCCAATCGCATCTCCAAACTTGCACCACTGGCCATCCAGGAAACCAAACGCTCATCGATGACATTCATTGAAGACGGGGAAGCAGCTGCCTTTGCACAGCTTGATGCAGTGCAGGCCAAGCTGGCCAATACGCAAGACGCCGCCGAGGGCGTGCAGTCTTTCATTGAGCGGCGCAGCGGCAACTTCAAAGGCCGATAGGCACGCCACACACGCATTCGAGACCGTCGAAACAGGAAACGAAAATGTCCGACACAAATTCAGCGCTTCCAAAATGCTGCATCATCGGGGCCGGGTGTTCCGGCTTTACAACCGCCAAGGCCCTTCAGGATCGCGGCATTCCGTTTGACTGTTTTGAAATGTCGGACGTGGTTGGCGGAAATTGGGCCTATAAGAACAAGAACGGCATGTCGGCGTGTTACGAGTCGCTGCACATCGATACTTCCAAGAACCGGATGTCGTTTGAGGACTTTCCGATCCCGCCGACATTTCCCGACTTTCCCCATCACAGCCAGATCTTTGACTACTTCAATGACTATGTTGACCACTTCGGCCTGCGAGAGAAGATCAGCTTCAACACCGCTGTGACCCATGTCACGCGGGATGATGCAGGACTGTGGCATGTCACGGTTGATCGCTCAGCGACCGGCGGGCCGTCGTCCGAGACGCTGACTTACGACGCTTTATTTGTATGCAACGGTCACCATTGGGACCCGCGCTGGCCGGAATATGAAGGCATGAACACCTTCACCGGCGTTCAGATGCACGCACACTCCTATCTCACACCGTTTGAACCTCACGATATGCGGGGCAAGCGCATCGTGATTGTGGGAATGGGCAATAGCGCGATGGATATCTCGTCTGAACTGTCGCAAAAGCCGATTGCCAAGAAGCTCTATGTGGCCGCGCGTCGTGGCGTTTGGGTCATGCCGAAATACATCAACGGCAAAGTTGCGGACAAAGGCGCGATGCCTGCATGGATCCCACTGTCTGTTCAAAGGGCTATCGGCAAACGGATGATCAAGCGACTTGTCGGCAACATGGAAGACTATGGACTGCCCAAGCCTGATCATGAGCCGCTGGAAGCGCATCCATCCGTATCCGGAGAATTTTTGACACGCGTCGGGTGCGGCGACATTGAATCCAAACCCAACATCAAGCGCTTTGATGGCAATGTCATTGAGTTTGAAGATGGCAGCCGCGAAGAGATCGACGTTGTGATCTATGCCACCGGGTACAATGTTTCGTTCCCGTTCATGGATGAGACGGTCATCAAGGTCGAGAACAACCACGTCCCGCTTTACAAGCGGGTGTTCTCACCTGGCATTCCCAATCTCTTTTTCATGGCGCTGGCGCAACCATTGCCCACGCTGGTGAACTTTGCCGAGCAGCAGATGAAGCTTGTTGGTGACTATCTGACGGGCAAATACGCGCTGCCTGACGACACTCAGATGAAAGAGGTCATCAAGGCTGACGAGGACATGTATACGGGCCATTTCTATGAATCCGCCCGCCACACGATGCAGCTGGATTTCAACAAGTACATCTGGGACATGGAGCGCGAGATCAAACGCGGTGCCAAGCGCGCCAAATCCAAGCCCGGCCTTCCCGTGCCGGCCCGGGCAAAACACATTGGCAGCGTTGCAGCGGAGTAACCAATTTGGGGATTCCGGGCCTTTAGCCAGATTCCGCAAATTGAAGCTGGCCTTAGGGCAGGCTAGACTGCATAAGGGCGCGCAGCCGAAATGCTGCGCCTACTGACAAAATTGTTTGTCTGGTCGTGCGCATTTCGCAGCCTTTGCCGATACGCCCTGGAAAGCCGCAAAATTCGTGAGTACGACCATCAAAGCAGCCGAAAAACCTCTCGGCACCCAGACATCTTCCACGTCGTCTTCCTCAGCCATGGGGAAGCGCGAGCGGACGAAAGTTGAGAATCGGCAGGCTATTCTGGATGCCGCCCGTCTGGTTTTTGCTGAGCTGGGCTATGGGGAAACCACCGTCCGGGACATTATTCGTCGGACTGGCCTCGCGTCCGGCACGTTCTACAACTACTTCAAATCCAAGGATGAAGTGTTTCAGGCGATGATGGATGCAAGCGCCCTGCGCATGCGTCCTCGCATCCGTGCTGAACGTATCCGCGCCGCCAGCTTTGAAGAATTCATCTCAGCCAGTTTCCGCGCCTATTTCGATTATCTGGAGCAGGATGAGCAGATGCACCGCATCATCCGGCGCAAGTCAGGTTCCATGCGGGTGCGCATGGATACACCGGAAGTTGTCGCTGTCTTTGATGAACTGCGCCTCGATATCGATCGGGCGATCTCGCAGGACGTTCTGCCGAAGGTAGATCCGGAATATCTCACCGCTGCATTTGTGGGCATCGCTTTTGAAGTTGGTGACCGGATGCAGGCGCGCGAGCCATTTGACTCAGCCGCCGCAGCTGAATTTGCGACCAAGCTTTTTCTTGGCGGCGTAAATGCCCTGCCACGGCTTGAAGATTCCGACTAGTATCTCAGCAATTGAAATCTGACTTTGGGAGGAAGTGCTCATGAGCGCTCAACAATTCATTGCGCGTACGATGATGCGCCTGCCCGCTGGCATTTTGCGATCCATGTCAAAAGGTGCGGTGCTCAGCGTTGATGGACGTGAGATTGACCCCGGTGTCGGCTTCTTGACAGCGCAGGCGGGCAAAGGCCCCGGCGTCCATACTTTGCCGGTTGCTGATGGGCGGGCTGCGACCCGCGCTGGCTTTAGCATGATGAATGCGCCGCGCTCCAAGGATGTGGGCGTAACCGACCTTTCGATTCCTGGACCCGGTGGCAGCCTGCGTGCGCGGCACTATTGGCCAATCAACGGTAAAACCAATGACGCCCTCATGGTGTATTTTCACATGGGCGGTTGTGTCATTGGCGACATGGACACCTGCGATCACTTTTGCTCGTTGATCGCCGCTGAAACCGGTGCTGGTGTGATCTCTGTCGACTACAGAATGGCGCCTGAGGATGTGTTCCCTGCCGCAGCCGAAGATGCGATTGCGGCCTTCAAGTGGGTGCGAGACAACGCAGCCCAGTTCTCGGGGACCGCTGAACGTGTGGCTGTTGGCGGCGACAGCGCCGGCGGGCATTTGGCAACCATCGTCGCCCAGGAGATGAAGCGTCGCGGCGAGACAGGCCCGTGCCTGCAGGTGCTGATCTATCCGTGGGTAGACATGACTGACGAAGCGGGGTCCATGCAGAGCTGTGGAGATTGCATACCGCTCAACACCGCAACCATGCGCTGGTTTGAGAGCCTGTACATGCCCGAAGGCGCCGACAAGACCGCTCCGATGGCAAGCCCTGGTCTGGTGGAAGATCTGAGCGGTTTGCCCAAAGCGCTTGTCTACACAGCCGGGTTCGACCCACTTCGCGATCAGGGTGAGGCCTATGCCCGGCGGCTTGAAGAAGCCGGTGTGCAAGTCACGTTCCGCGAGTATGGAGATCTTCCCCATGGCTACACAGCCATGAGCGGTGTCTCCAAGCGGGCCAAAGATGCGAACCTGGAAATCGTCAGCGACATTGCTGCTGCACTCTAGTCGTTCAGCTTCCTATCGATACTGCTTATGCGAGGTACTGCTATGAAGGCTGTGCGGGTAAACGCGCTGTCGGAAGACATCACTGACGTTGTGATCGAAGACATTGATCTACCGACACCTGGCGACGGCGAAGTGCAAATTCGTATTCGTGCGTGCGCGGTCAATTTTCCTGACCTGCTGATGGTACAGGGAAAATATCAGTTCAAGCCGCCCATGCCGTTCACGCCGGGCATGGAGGCAGCCGGAGATGTGGTTGCAGTTGGCTCTGGTGTCGAGACTTTCAGCGTCGGCGATAAAGTCGTCGCGGGCCTTCGGACCGGCGGCATGGCCGAGATGGCAAACACGCAAGCAAGCGGGTGCCGTCCGATGCCTGCTGCCATGTCCTACGAAGAAGCAGCCGGGTACACCACGGCATACCTCACAGCCTATGTGTCTTTGGTTCGCCGGGGTCACCTTGAAGCTGGTGAAGCGTTGCTGGTGCATGGCGCAGCCGGTGGTGTTGGCATGGCGGCTGTGGATCTGGGTAAGCAGATGGGTGCCACAGTCATTGCGACGGCAAGCTCCCAGGAGAAACTCGACATCCTCAAGACGCGCGGCGCGGACCACGTCATCAATGTAAATGACGGCTTCAAGGACAAGGTGAAAGAACTGACCGGCGGTCAGGGAGCGGATGTCATCTATGACCCAGTAGGTGGCGATGTGTTTGATGAAAGCGTTCGCTGCATTGCCTGGGGTGGTCGCTTGTTAGTGATTGGATTTGCAAGTGGTCGGATTCCGGATGTTTCCGTAAATATGCCGCTTATCAAAGGATTCTCCGTGGTTGGCGTTCGAGCGGGCGAATATGGTCGCCGCGACCCGGCCAAAGGGGCCCAAAACATTGCTGCGATTGATGAAATGGCCACTGCGGGCACAATTCGGCCATATGTTTGCGCGACTTTTTCACTGAATCAGGCTGCCGAAGCGATGTGTCAGTTGCGTGACAGGCGCGTCATCGGCAAAGTGGTGGTTACGCCGTAAGTGTTACGGCGTGTATTTTTTGAAACAGGGGGCCGCGGCTTTCATACAAGGGGAAAACCCGTAAAGAGAGCCGGGGTTTATATGCATGATCAAACAGACTCTTACTTTGACAGCAGCCGCTGCCCTTGCACTGGGCCTTGCCGCTTGTGACTCAGGCACTGGCGATGAAGAAGGTGCAGGCAGCGCGCTTGGCGATGCCATGGAAAGCGCAACCGATGCTGTGACGGGCGCTGCAGAAAGCGCTGCTGACGCCGCATCTGACGCTGCCGACGCGACAATGGAAGCTGCAAGCGATGCCGCTGACGCAACCGTGGAAGCCGCAAGTGACGCAGCTGACGCAACCGTCGATGCTGCAAGCGATGCCGCTTCAAGCGCTGCCGAAGTAGCCACAGATGCTGCTGAAGCAACAGGTGACGCGGTTACTGAGGCCGTTGATGCAACTGCAGACGCCGTGAATGACGCTGTCGACTCAGTTGCTGGTACAGGTGAAGACGCTGCAGAAGCTGCGGCAGACGCAACGGACGCTGCTGAAGGCGCCGCCGATGCTGCCTCGGACGCTTCCGACGCAATGGACGCTGCTCCGTCAGCTGACGAAGCTGCTGCTGCTGCGGAAGACGCCGCGACTGAAGCCGCCTCTGACGCTGCATCTGATGCCATGGAAGAAGTCAAAGAAGCTGCCGAAGACGCCGCAGCTGACGCCATGGAAGATGCCAAGGAAGCAATGCCGGCAGCTGCCAACTAGGCAACCCGCATTCTCAAAATGAAGGCCCGGACGAGAAATCGTTCGGGCCTTTCTTTTATCTCCTCTACGTACAGCATCTACAACCCTGTACTACTTATGGGTTTATTTGCTTATACTCCCGTCGTTGCCGTTCGCAACTTCAGGGGGTGCTTATGCCTGACGGAACGTCTCGCAATGGGCCCGAAGCAGCACTAGCAAAACAAGACGGCCCGCCGCTTGGCAAAATCCTCGTCGATGCAGGTGTGATCAGCGCCGGGCAACTCGAGCAGGCCCTCGAGGCAGCGACCCGTTGGGGCGTACCTCTGGGACAGGCTGTCCTGGCCCTTGGGTTCAGCAAGCCCCTTGATCTTTACTCGTCCCTTGCAGCCCATCTCCAGCTACCATTTGTTGATGTGCTTGAAACACCGCCCCCCGCTGCTGTGTTTGATGCAACATTTCTGGATTTCTATCTAGCTGCAGAAGTCATCCCGATTGGCATGGACGATAGTTCCGGTTTCCAGCGGACGGTACTTGCAACACCTGACCCGCTAAATGCAGCGCGGGACATTGCATGGCGACGCGCGTCGGGACTGCCGGCACCAGGGGGGGAGTTTGCCTTCGCCATAACGCCTCGGCTGGATGTTCTGTGGACGCTACAGGCGCAGTTTGGCGATCAGATACAGCACACAGCACAGCTGGCACTGGACGAAACCGACCCGGCCCTATCAGCAAAAAGCCCGACAACCTGGCGCCAACGCCTATGGGGAAGCGCCATCGTCGGTAGCATTGCACTTGGCGCCTTCCTCAATCCATACGCCACATTTGCCGTGCTCAATTTTCTGCTCGGTCTGTTCTTTCTCGCGGTGCTGATATTGCGGGCGGCATCGATCCCCATTGGCGTCGCCGCCCGAAATGCCAGACGTCCAATCGATCAGCTCCCGGAAGACTCAGATCTGCCGATCTACACCATCATTGTGCCGCTCTACAAAGAAGCGAGCGTGCTGCCGCTTCTGGCTCAGGCGCTGAGGAAGCT
The DNA here is from genome assembly GCF_040362765.1 of Pyruvatibacter sp. HU-CL02332. Taxonomy (NCBI): domain Bacteria; kingdom Pseudomonadati; phylum Pseudomonadota; class Alphaproteobacteria; order Hyphomicrobiales; family Parvibaculaceae; genus Pyruvatibacter; species Pyruvatibacter sp. HU-CL02332. The sequence goes on along the minus strand of NZ_BAABWK010000001.1, from coordinate 1,987,708 downwards.
CGACTACCCACGGGCCAAGCTGGACATCAAGCTGGTACTGGAAGGCGACGACACAGAGACAATCGACACAGCCAAAACGCTAGGTCTTGAAAGCTATGTGGAGTTCATTCGGGTGCCGGAAAGTTCGCCGCGCACAAAACCCAAAGCCTGCAACTACGCTCTGCAGTTCGCCCGTGGTGAGTATCTGGTGATTTTTGATGCGGAAGATCAGCCGGATCCTCTGCAACTCAAAAAGGCCGTGGCGATGTTCGCAACATGCGACGACACCATCGCGTGCCTGCAGGCGCCGCTCACCTATTTCAATGCGTCTGAAAACTGGCTGACGCGACAGTTCACCATAGAGTTCAACATGTGGTTCGACCTGCTGTTGCCGACTGTTGAAAAACTGGGCATGCCGATTCCGCTTGGCGGCACATCCACCCACTTTCGAATGAAGGCCCTGCGGGATGTTGGGGCCTGGGACCCCTACAACGTTACCGAAGACGCAGACCTTGGCATTCGACTGGCCCAGAAGGGATATCGCTGCGCCATTCTGGATTCGGTCACCTATGAAGAAGCCAATTGCGAGATGGGCAACTGGCTTCGACAACGGTCACGGTGGCTGAAGGGCTACGCCCAGACGTGGCTGGTGCATATGCGCAGGCCCGTCGACCTGTTTCGCAAACTGGGGCCGATGGGGTTTTTGGGATTTCAGTTGCTGATTGGCGGATCGATAATCTCTGCCCTCATGCATCCGCTTGTCTGGATGTTTGCCGTAGCAGGCATCGCGTTCAACGGGTCGGCGCTCGCCTACTTCACCTCACCGGACGTGCCGACACTATTGGTCCTGTTCAACGGCATTTTGCTGGGTGGTGGTTACATCGTGTCCGTCTGCGCGGGCATCGCTGCCGTTCAGCACCGTGACGCGCAACATCTGGTGCCGCATACATTCTTGATGGTGTTCTACTGGCCCCTTCTCTCGATGGGGGCCTATCTGGCCCTATGGCAGCTCTTTACGCGGCCGTCCTATTGGGAAAAGACCCACCACGCCATAAGCAAGGCCAGCCGCGCACAACTGGCGCAGCTGGCCCATCGTCGTAAGGATTCAGAGCCCTAGTAGAGACCAAGGTTCTGCAAGGTTGACGGTCCAGCGACACCATCCTGCTTGATACCTTCGGCGGCCTGGAACTCGTCCACGGCCTCCTCAAGATCATCGGTGTACTTGCCGTCGATGGGTCCCGACCAGAAGCCCTTGTCGGTCAACGCGGTCTGCAGGCGTTCAACCTCAAGACCTTCATCGCCCACCTGCAACTGGTAGCCGGACCGCTTGCCCGACTTTGCCTGATAGAGCCGTTGCTTGCTGCTCTTGAGATAAGCGCTGCGTTCAGCTGGGGCTGCTGCAACGCTCATCTGTTCACGCTCAACGTTGAGAGCTTCAAGCTTAGCGCTCAGGCGGCCATCGTCCATGTCGGCTGCCTGCGTTTCCACGCGGGCGGACAGCTCTTCAAGCAGACCGTCAGCACGGGCCGTGTCACCTGCTTCGTAGGCGGCGACAGCTGCAAGTTGGGTGCGTTCTGCATCAAACAGGGCTGCTTCCACCACAACGTCTTCGTTGCGGGCCTTGTTGACGGCAGATGCGTCAGAGCTGGTCTTGATTGAAAGCGGAACGACTGTGACCTGCTCTTCGCCCGAGCGCGCATCAGTGTAAGCCATTTCCAGATCGCCAAGCGCGATGCTGGCGGCATCCGTGCCGGCGACATCAACCTTCAACATGATGCGCTGCGTTTCACCGGCAAACATGTCACCGACCGACACATCTTCCGGCGTGTCGCTTTCAAGTGAAATGACATCAATGCTGGTGATGGCACCTGATCCGTTCAGGCGCAGCTTGATATCCCGCGCCGTGGTGCGCACCAGCGTTGAGAGTTCTTCTTCAAAGATGCGGGCGATCTGTGAGGGATGTTCCACATAGTGGTAGTTGCCGGCGCCATTCTCCGCGATGGCCTGCATCAGGTTTTCGTCATAGTCGAGACCAAGACCAATTGAGGAAATACGCACACCATCACGACGTGCGCCACGCACTTCGCGGGCAATGTCATAGGGATCCGTAATACCCTGATTGGCCAGGCCGTCAGAGAGGAGAACCACACGGTTCAACTCGGAACGGTTGAAGTGCTTCAGGACTTCTTCCACGCCGCGCATCATGCCGCCGGTGAGGTTGGTGCTACCGCGAGACGTAAGACTGTCAATTCGGCGATGGATTTCGCGGGCGTTTTCAACAGGGGCCGATGGCCACAGCACGTTGATGCGATCGTCATACTCCACTATCGCCACCCGGTCACGGGGATCCAGAAGGTCGACCATCAGCTTGGCGGCGCGCTTGGCGTATTCAAGCTTGCCCTTGTCTTCCATGGAGCCGGAGCGGTCCAGCACCAGCGCCAGATTGACCGGCGGACGGTCCTGCGTCCCCGGCCATGCTTCGCGGGGCGAATGAACCTCGATCATCAAATGAATGGTGGTGCTCTCGCCGCGCTTGATGAGTGGCTGGTCATAGCTGACCTTTGTATCAAGTGCGGCAGTGTCGAGCGCGTCTACCTCAGCCTTGGCCGTGCTGGAAAAGGCGCCGACGGCAAGCATCAGCGCAAAACCGAGCGCTGCAATAAAACCGGCACGCGCGAGGCGGCCATCAAATTTAAGGGTCTGCATGTGATCCCTCCCCTGGGACATCGATCAATGCACGCAGATATCGCGCCTGTTTGCGGCTACGGGCGGGAGGGATTGTGGCAATTGGAAGGTGATTTGCAGGCCTTATTCGGACCGGCGATCACAAGACGGGGATGAGCTGACGTTATGACGTGACGGTCTGTTTGCGTTCTGCTGCAGCATCATAGGTCTCTCGGGCGGCATCAATCGTAACCAGGTTTTCGAGCGCCCATTGGCCCAATGCGTTTACAGGCTCGCGAAAGGACTCGCCCATTGCGGTCAGATTATATTCCACCTTGGGTGGGATCGTTGGGTGGTAGGTCCGATTGACAAGCCCGTCGCGCTCCAACTCGCGCAACGTGCGGCTCAACATCCGCTGGGAGATGCCCAGATTCCGTTTCAGCTCATTGAAGCGCAGCGTTCCGTACTGAGCCAGTGAGATGATGACCAGAACGCTCCAACGATCTCCAACGCGCGTCAGGACCTCATTGATGCGTTTGCAGTTGGGGCATTGTTGCGTTGCAGACCCTGAGACAGCCATGTTGGTTCCCTTCGTGTAACCGAGGCTCAACACTGTGCCTTCTTGCGTGAACCCTTGGTTCTCAATATATCGTCAGTTACAAAAGTATACCACCCACTTCAAATTCTGACGACAGGACCCACCACATGACCCAGAAGACTCTCAGCGACCTTTTGAACTGGCGGTACGCCACAAAGAAAATGGACCCGGCCAAGGCCGTGCCGCAGGAAAAAGTTGATGCCATTCTGGAAGCGGTCCGCATGGCACCGACGTCGAGCGGCACTCAGCCGTTCGAGGTGATTGTCGTCAAAAATCCGGATGTTCTGGCAGACATCCGCAAGGCCGCCAGCGACCAGTCACCTATTACCGATGGGTCACATCTTTTGGTGTTTGCTGCGTGGGACAATTACACGAACGAGCGCATCGATGACGTCACGAAACTGAATGTGGAAGCGCGTGGCGAAATACCGTTGATTCACGACTACTACGGCAACCTGAAAGCCAACTATGTGCCGCGCGACGCGGAGGTCAACTACGCCCATGCGGCGCGCCAGGCCTATATCGCACTGGGTTTCGCGCTGATTGCTGCCGCGGATCAGGAAGTCGACAGCACGCCGATGGAAGGTTTTGACCCAGATACGGTCGACAAGATTTTGGGTCTGAGAGAGCGGGGCTTGCGCTCAGTTGTTCTTTTGCCGCTGGGGTATCGTGATCCAACAGGTGACTGGCTTTTGCAGATGCCGAAAGTCCGCAAGGCGCACGAAACTCTGATTACGCACGTCGACTAACGCCGTTCGTCAAAGAGATCAGACACAAAAGCAAACAGGGTGTGATTGCGCAGGTTCTGCACTGCAATCACACCCTTTGGCTCTTGGTTCTGCCAAAGTCGGCAGGCACCCAAAACTCGAGCAATGATGTTGTGCGAAGATCTGGAGCGGGTGAAGAGAATCGAACTCTCGTCGTCAGCTTGGGAAGCTGCTGCTCTACCATTGAGCTACACCCGCATACGCACCCTCTAAGCGCGGACGCGGACGTTAGTCCAACACATGGCGGACTGACAAGAAAGAACACCCGGCAAGATCAGGCAAAAAGCCAGATGAGCAGCCATGGCAAAAGCAGCGCTGTGGCAATGCCATTCACGCCCATAGCCACGCCGGAGAACGTTCCGGTCTCCTCGCTCTCCTGAAACGCGCGTGCCGTGCCGATACCATGCGCTGCCGTGCCCAGCGCCACGCCATGGGCTTGCGCGTCCTTGATGCCCAGACGGTTGAGCAGCCACGGGCCGATGATCGCTCCAATAACACCTGTGACAATAACAATGGCAGCCGCCAGCAAGGGCAGACCATGTGTGGTCTGGGCGATACCCATGGCGATGGGTGTCGTGACGGACTTGGGCGCCAAAGAAAGCAGGGTCTGGGTTTCCGCGCCCAGCGCCCATGCGGTGACAAGAGCTGTGGATACAGCCGTGACCGACCCGGCGCCGATTGCCAGAAACAAAGGGCCTGCAGCGGCACGCACTTTGGGCCAGTTTCGAAACAGCGGTATCGCCAGTGCGACCGTTGCCGGTCCCAGAAGCGCCAAAAGCCAAGCGCCACCTTCCTGATAGACCGCGTGCGGTGTGTCTGTTGCCAGCATCGCCAGGATGACGGGAACGGAGGCGACCAGAACAGGATTGGCAAGTGGGTGGCCATTCACGCGGCGGGCAAATGCCAAGGCCCCCAAGTAAGCGACGATGGTGATGGCAAGCCAGATGAGTGCGCTCACAATGCACCGCCTGTTCGTTTTTTGGCCCAGACGAACACGACGCCAGCCACCACAAGGCCGGCAAGGGTGCTGACGACAATGGCGATCATCAAAGGTCCGCCATCGCGGGCGAGCAATCCCAGATGCGCCATGAGACCCACGCCAGCGGGTACGAAGAAGAGATTGAGATGGCGCAGAAGCAAATCAGACAATCTGCCCAGACCGTCCGGCACACCGCCCCCGAGGGCCAGAGCCACAAGCATCAAAATGAGGCCCGCAACCGCGCCGGGCACCGGGATGCCCATACCCTGCATGAAGGCCGTGCCGACAAGCTGCGCCGTCACGAGCGCGACAGCACCGCCGAGCAATGCCACAGCAAGCCGCATCACGCCGGTGACCCACCAGCCTTGAAGTGTTTGGAAAGCTTCAGACCCTGACGCTGATAGTTGGAGCCCAGATCCTGTCCGTAAAGCGCGTCCGGCCGGCTTGCCATGTGCTCGTAGACAAGACGGCCAATGGTCTGGCCGTGTTCCAGAATGAACGGCACTTCGTGGCTGCGCACTTCCAGCACGGCACGGGCACCGGCGCCATGGGCCTCCGCCGCGCCAAAGCCCGGATCAAAGAAACCCGCATAGTGAACCCGGAACTCACCTACCAGCGGGTCATAGGGCACCATTTCGGCGGCGTAGTCTGCTGGTATCTGAACTGCTTCACGACTGGCGAGAATGTAAAACTCATCCGGGTCCAGAATAATGCGGGCGTCACCGCGTACATGGACGGGATCCCAGTAGTCGAGCACGTCATAGGCCCCGACCCTGTCCACATCGACAAGGCCTGAATGACGTTTGGCGCGGTAGCCGATGAGGCCGGTCTCATCATCGCCGCGCAGATCGACGCTCAAGGTAATGCCGCGGGCATCATTTGTCGGCGCGACACCTGCGTCGGATGTCCCTGTGATGAGACCTGCTTCCGCCTGTAGCTGCCGCATGTCTTCCGGTGCCACGGCGGCGTCACCGCGACGCAGCCGCAGCTGCGACAGGCGGGAACCGGTGCGTACAAGAATGGAGAACGTCCGTGGACTGATTTCTGCGTAGAGCGGCCCCTCGTAGCCTGCCGGTATCTGATCAAACTCGACGCCGCCGTCGACGATGACACGGGTGAAGACATCAAGGCGGCCCGTTGAGCTTTTCGGGTTTGCTGCTGCGGTGAGCGTGTCCGGCAGGGCGAGGCTCTCCAGCAGGGGCACGAGATAAACGCAGCCGGTCTCCAGGACGGCGCCTTCACGCAGATCAATTTCGTGCAGCTTGAGGCTCTTAAGCTTGTGGGACACTGGTTCGCCGTGGCCCGGCAGGAAGCTGGCGCGGACGCGATAGGCCTTTTCGCCCAGCCGCAGATCAAGGCTGGCGGGCTGAATCTGCTTGTCTGCGGGGGGCTGATTGGCGCGGATCACACCCGCCTGCCACAGGGCGGCGATTTCTGCGGCGGGCAGAATACCGTCTCGCTGGTCGTCAAGGATGCCGGTATTTGGCGCATTTTGGGCAGCAGCAGTCATTGTCGGAATATCTTTCGCATTCAGATTGGACCGCATCATAGACCGATTCAGGCCTGCTTGACCCTATCTGCACGTCGGCGTATGACTCGCTTCGTCTGAGGGGCCCATCGGGGCCGTTCATGGCACCCGTGGTGATTTGAGCCGACCGGCTTGCGGCCACGTTAAACAACAGCGCTAAAAGGTCGGACGGGCGCCCCCCGGCCTTTTGTGTTTTTTGATCTGCCTGTTGGCGGATGCGAAAACAGGCCGGGTTTTCTTTTGGGCGTTTGAAGGAGAAGGCCCCATGGGCGAGCCAACAAACGATAGCAAGAACAGCACAGTGTCAGACCGCAAGCTGCGTCCACAGACCGAAATGGTGCATGGCGGGACCCAGCGGTCCCCCTTCGGCGAAACCTCCGAAGCAATGTACCTTACCTCCGGCTATGTCTATGACAGTGCCGAGCAGGCGGAAGCCCGCTTCAAGGGCGAGAATGACGGCTTTATCTATTCCCGCTTCTCCAATCCAACGGTCCAGATGTTTGAAGAGCGCATGATTGCGCTTGAAGGTGCTGAGGCTGCCCGCGCAACCGCAACAGGCATGGCAGCTGTGACCGCCTCCATGCTGTGTCAGCTTAGCGCCGGCGACCATGTGGTTGCTGCCCGGGCGCTGTTTGGCTCATGCCGCTACATTGTTGAAGAACTGCTGCCGCGCTTTGGCGTGGAAAGCACTTTGGTGGATGGCTGCGATCTTAACCAATGGCGTGAGGCGCGCCGGCCGAACACAAAAGTGTTCTTTCTCGAAACACCCACCAATCCCACTTTGGACATTATCGACCTGAAAGCGGTTGCTGACATTGCCCATGATGCGGGCGCGCGGCTGGTGGTGGACAATGTTTTTGCCACGCCGGTTTTGCAAAAACCCATGGAATTTGGCGCAGATGTAGTGGTTTATTCCGCCACGAAGCACATTGACGGTCAGGGCCGCTGCCTTGGCGGGGTGGTTCTGGGATCTGACGAATTCGTCACTGACCATCTGGCAAACTTCTTGCGGCAGACGGGGCCGGCGCTGAGCCCTTTCAACGCCTGGGTTATGCTTAAGAGCCTGGAGACACTGGATTTGCGGGTCCAACGCCACTGTGAAAATGCGATAGCCGTTGCCGATTTTCTCGGTGCGCAGGAGAAGATTGCCCGGGTGATCTATCCTGGACGTTCTGACCATCCGCAGCACAATCTGGCGGCCGCACAGATGAAATTGCCCGGCAACATGATTGCTTTTGAGGTTAAGGGCGGTAAGGAAGCAGCCTTCCGGCTGGCAAACCAGCTGGGCGTGATCAAGATCAGTAACAATCTTGGGGACGCCAAAAGCCTCATCACGCACCCGGCGACAACGACACATCAGCGGCTGACACCTGAAGCCCGCGCAGAACTTGGCATCTCAGATGCAATGCTGAGACTATCTGTGGGCCTCGAAGACGCTGCGGACCTGACAGATGATATTGGTTTCGGGCTGGATGCAGCCTGAGGCCGATTGCAGTAGATTAGTTTTATAAGGACGCGCTCAAGTATGGCGGACCCGATTTTCATGGAATTCGCTCAGGCGGACATGGATGGTGACATGATTGAAGACGATTTCTTCTATGATGCGCTGACCCGCAACATCCGCGTGCGGGTGCGTCCGGTCTATCTTGATGATCAGTCTGAACCATCCGAGGACCACTATGTGTGGGCCTATGAGGTGGAGATTGAAAATGAGGGTGGCGAAAGCGTTCAGCTGCAGGACCGCTACTGGCGCATCACCGATGCGCTTGGTCGCGTGCAGGAAGTACGCGGGGATGGCGTTGTCGGCGAACAACCGGTGATCGAACCCGGTGAGTGTTTCGAGTACACCTCCGGTGCACCGCTCCCAACGCCGTCAGGCATCATGAGCGGCACATACGGCATGTTGTCAGGTGGCGGAGAACGCTTCGACGTCACCATTCCGGCGTTCTCACTTGATAGCCCGCACGACTTCAAGAGCGTCAACTAGCGTAGTTTACCTCTGGCGCTCTACACTCACCCCACTGATTGATTCACCCGTGATGCCAATAGGGGAGCATGCCCTTGGCGTTGTTTGACGCGCGGCCAATACTTCTGGTGGTGGGCATTTTGCTCGTGACGCTTGGCATCGCGATGGTGTTGCCAGCGCTTTACGATGCGGCTGTCTCCAATCCGGATTGGCGGGTGTTTCTGGCGTCGGCCGTTGTCACCACTTTCTTTGGCGTCACATTTGCCCTGATGAACTGGGGCAGCGCCGGCGACATGACCCTCAAGCAGGCCTTTGTGCTGGTGCCGGCCGTGTGGATGTCATTGGTCGTCTTCGGTGCTCTGCCCTTTGCCTTCTCCGAGCTCAACCTGTCCTACACGGACGCTTTTTTTGAAAGCATGTCCGGGCTGACGACCACCGGATCCACCATCATTGTCGGGCTCGATGCGGTTCCGCCGGGACTATTGCTCTGGCGATCTTTGCTGCAATGGCTCGGCGGCATCGGGATCATTGTTATGGCCGTGAGCATTCTGCCGATCCTGCAGGTCGGTGGTATGCAGCTGTTTAAGGTGGAGGCGTTTGATACGCCTGAGAAAGTGTTGCCCAGTGCAGCCGGCCTCGCAGGCACCATCACCACTGTGTATGTGATTTTTACGGTTGTGACCGCGTTTGCCCTTTGGGCTGCGGGCATGAATTTTTTTGACGGTATCAATCATGCGATGACGACCATTGCCACCGGGGGCTATTCGACCCGTGACGCATCGGTTGGCCACTTCGACAGCGCCCTCATCCACTACATCATTATCGCGGGCATGATTGCAGGCAGCCTGCCGTTCGTTCTGTATATCCAGGCGTTTCGCGGCAAGGCCATGCCGTTCCTGCAGGATACGCAGGTGCGGGTGTTCCTGAGCCTGCTCGCGATTGCGACCCTTGCGATGATTATTTATCAGATCACGCGCGGCATAGAGGGGACCCTGGAAGCGCAAGTTCGCTATGCCGCGTTCAACGTTGTTTCCGTGATGACGGGCACAGGATATGCCACGCAGGATTATGGTGCGTGGGGCCCCTTCGCAATTGCACTGTTTTTTACGCTGATGTTTATCGGTGGGTGCTCGGGTTCCACGTCATGTGGCCTCAAAATTTTCCGCGTGCAGGTGATTGCTGCCACCTGCATGAGCCATTTGCGCCGGATGATCTATCCGCACGGGATTTTCATTCCCCATTACAATCGCAGGGCGATCCCTGAAAGCGTCTCTGCATCAGTGATGAGTTTTTTCTTTCTGTACATCGCGTGCTTCGGCGGACTCGCATTGCTGCTGACCTTTTCAGGGCTTGAACCGCTGACGGCTCTATCGTCAGCCGCCACATCCATTGCCAATGTTGGCCCGGGGCTTGGACCTGAAGTCGGTCCCTCAGCCAACTTTTCAGGTATTCCGGATACGGCCAAATGGCTGATGGCACTGGGTATGCTCATCGGTCGCCTTGAGCTGTTCACGGTGCTCATTCTCTTTTCGCGCATTTTTTGGCGGTCATAGTCCCCCTTTCCCACACTTTTGCCTGTACAGGCGGCGTGTTTCCCCTAGTCTTTCTGTCAGAACAACGGGAGCTGGCCGCTCAATGAGCCAGGCTTTCGATACACAGGGAACGAATTTGGGGAGGGTGTCCTATGGACAGCTTTGTGACCGGTGCGACCGGTTTTATCGGTCGGCATCTGCTGGAAAATCTTCTGGCCCGTAAAGGCAAGATCTATGTGCTGGTGCGGTCTGGCTCCAAGGCCAAGATCAAAAGCCTGATTGACGATCTGTCAGAAAAAACACCCAACGCTGCAGACCGGATTGTTCCGGTCACGGGCGATCTTGGCAAAGCCAAGCTCGGTGTCTCTGCCAAGCAGATTGCTGCCCTTCGCGGCAAGATCGGCAACGTCTTCCACCTTGCTGCGATCTATGACATCGCCAACGAAGATGCAGACAGCCAGATCAAGGCCAATGTTGAAGGCACCAACAATGCGGTGACCTTTGCTGAAGCTGTCAAAGCAAAGTGCTTCCACCACACAAGCTCCATCGCCGCGGCTGGTCTGTTCAATGGCTATTGGCGCGAAGACATGTATGAGGAATGGGAGGAAAACGAACACCCCTATTTCCGCACCAAGCACGACTCTGAGAAGGTCGTGCGTGAAAACTGCACGATCCCTTATCGGATTTATCGTCCCGGCATTGTTGTCGGGCACAGCAAGACCGGCTTCATCGACAAGATTGATGGCCCCTACTTCTTCTTCAAGATGCTGCAGCGTTTGCGCAATGCCCTGCCCCGCTGGCTGTCTCTGGTGGGCCTTGAAGGCGGATATATGAACATTGTGCCGGTGGACTATGTGGCGAATGCCATGGACCACATTGCACATAAGACCGGCCTGAACGGGAAAACATTCCATCTCACCAACCCGGACGGGATGCGTGTGGGTGATGTGCTCAACACGTTTGCACGCGCGGGACATGGTCCTGAATTTGCCATGCGTATTGATGCGGGGATTTTTGGTTTCATCCCGAAAGCTGTTCGTGACGGCATCAAGAATCTGCCGCCGGTGCGCACCATCTCTGATGGTGTTCTGGCAGACTTCGGCATTCCGCGTGCGACGATGAAGTTTTTCAACTATCCCACCAAGTTCGATAACCGGGATACGGCAGCAGCCCTCAAGGGGTCTGGCATCAAATGCCCTGAACTTGAATCCTATGCGCCGGTGCTTTGGGACTATTGGGAACGGAACCTTGATCCGTCACTGTTCCAGGACCGCACGCTCTCAGGCGCTGTCAAAGACAAGGTCGTGATTGTTACAGGTGCCACATCAGGCATCGGACTTGCGGTCGCTGAGAAGCTGGTAGCCGCAGGCGCGACGACGGTGATTGCTGCACGTACAGCCGAGACATTGGCTGAAACGAAAGTGCACCTTCAAAAGAAGGGCAAAGGCAAAGTCCACGCCTACACGCTGGATGCTGCAGAGATTGAAGACTGCGACAAATTCGTGAAGAAGGTGATCGACGATCTGGGACGGGCTGATGTTCTGGTCAACAACGCCGGTCGCTCAATCCGCCGGTCTGTGTCGCTGTCCTATGACCGCTTCCATGACTTTGAGCGCACCATGCAGCTGAACTACTTTGGTGCGTTGCGTCTCATCATGGGCTTCCTGCCGCATATGGTGAACCAGAACAACGGACACATCATCAACATCCTGTCGATTGGTGTGCAGGCAAACCAGCCACGCTTCTCCGCCTATGTGGCATCAAAGTCCGCGCTTGGGGCGTTCTCCTCATGTGCGGCGCCTGAGTACCAGCACAACAATATCAATTTCACCAATGTGTACATGCCGCTGGTCCGTACACCGATGATCGCACCTACGAAGATGTATGACCACGTGCCAACATTGTCTCCGGAAGATGCCGCTAACCTCATTTGCCGGGCGATTGTTGAAAAGCCCACGAGTGTCAGTACGCGTCTTGGTACATTCGCGCAGGTGGCGTGGGCGTTGGCACCCAAGGCCATGAACACGATCTTCAACACGACGTACCGGCTGTTTCCCGATTCAAATGCTGCCAAGGGTGGCAAGCCGGGCGACAAGGCGCAGCCGAAAGTCAGCAACGAAGCCGTGGCGCTGGCAGCGCTTACCCGCGGCATTCACTGGTAGGCCTCACTTATCCTGGTCGGGCGGTTACTCGCCCGGCCGGGGGATGCGGCGAACATTGTCACGTTCAGCAATGCGGGCGTCTGCTTCGTCCATGGCCTCGGCATCAATATCGATGATGCGGGGCGAGCGCTTGCGCCCGAAGAGTGCGCGGGCGTCTTCCTGAATACCCAGAATGGCCGGCACGACGAGAAGCACCAGGAAGGTTGCGGTCGCCAGACCAAAGGCCAGAGTAATTGCCATGGGCAACAGAAATTGTGCCTGCAGACTGGTTTCAAACAGAAGGGGCGTGAGCCCACCGACGGTTGTCAATGAGGTGAGCAACACCGCGCGCAAGCGGTCCTGTACCCCATTGATCACAGCGTCGCGCACGTTCATGCCTTCATCGAGCCTGTTGTCGATCTGATCCACGAGAATGATCGAGTCATTCACCAGAATGCCCGCAAGGCCAAGCAGAGCGACGAAGCTCAGGATGGTGAGGTCAAAGCCCATGACCAGATGGCCGAGCACAGCACCCACAAGACCGAACGGAATAATAGACATCACCACGATGGGGCGCGCATAGCTTGCGAAGACCCACGCAAGGATGATGTAGATCGCAATCAAGGCAATGAGCGTGCCTGCACCTAGGTCAGCAAAGGCTGCTCCCTGTTCTTCGGCACGGCCTGCAAACTCAAACTGCAGATTGTACTTGGCCGCAATGTCAGCAAGACCCTGCTCCGGCAAGGCGCGAATGATGGCATTTGAGTCGGCTGCCAGCGCATCAACTTCAGCAGCGATGGACACAAACCTTTTGCCATCTTCCCTGCGCAGTCGGGAGAAGCCGGATTGCTCGCGGATGGAGACAACTTCTGTAAGCGGTACTTCGCGGCCCTGATCGGTGCGCAGGAACAAGTCTTCAAGCGCTCGGGATTTTTCTACGTCGGGCAGCTGGACGCGGATCGTTACTTCCTCGTCATCCCGAGCAAATCGTTTTGAGATGGATCCCTCAAAGGAGTTACGCACCTGACGGCCAACGGTTTCTGTTGTGAAGCCAAGCGCAGCACCACGTGGATTAACTTCGAGGATCAGTTCCTGTTTGCCGTAAGGCAGATCATCTTCAATGTCTGACACACCATCAAAGGTCGCCAGCAGATCGCGGACTTCAAGTGCGGCTGCTTTCAACTCTCGCGGATCACCGCCGGTAAGGCGCACATCAAGATCGCGCCCGGGAGGGCCACCGCGCCGCTCCTTGAGGGCAATGCGCTCCACGCCAGGAATGACAGGCAGCTCCGCGCGCCATGCCGCCACAAGGTCGCGGGTTCGGATGCTGCGAAGTTCGGATGCAACCAACTCAACTTGAAGGCTGCCCTGGTTATCACCCGTGGTTGCACTGAAGGATCCACCGGTCTCGCCAATGGTGCCGTAAGACATCTGCACAAGAACACCGTCTTCGCCTGCAAGCTGCAGGACAGCGCGCTCCAGCGCGGCGTCAATCTGCTCGATGGCATCCTGCGTGGTTTCGCGCGGCGTACCCGGGGCAAAAATGACATTGGCATCCACCGTCTCGCCCTCTGGGGAGGGGAAGAACTGGAATCCAACGCGGCCTGTCTGCATTAACCCGATACAGATGATGAAGGCTGCCGCTGCAATGGCCAGCGTCGTATAGCGCATGTCAAAAGACACAGCGACAATCCGCCGAAACGGTCCATCGCGGAAGCGGGCAAAATGGGCGTTGAACCAAGCGTGGAACCGGCTCTGCTTCATGCTGCCTTCAAGGGCGTGATGCATATGGCCGGGCAGAACCAAAAAGCACTCAACCAGACTGGCGACCATGACGGCCATAACAACCAACGGCATGGCGCGAAGGATCTGTCCGATGATGTCACCGATCAGAAGAATTGGCGCGAAGGCGGCCACCGTCGTGAGGATGGCGGCGAACACCGGGCCGAACATGCGCTTGCCACCAAGATAGGCAGCAACCGCAGGCGGATGTCCCTGCTCGCGCAACGTCGTTGCATGCTCGCCGACCACGATGGCGTCATCGACGATGATGCCAATTGTCATGATGAGCGCGAACAACGAGATCATGTTGATCGACTGACCAGTTGCCAGCATGACGGCCAGCGTGGCCATCATGGCGACCGGAATGCCGGCTGACACCCAGAATGCGACACGGGCGTTGAGGAAGACAAAGAGGATGGCCAACACGAGGAGAAGCCCACCAACGCCGTTCTTGACCAGCAGCATGATCCGGTCGAACACCAGATCAGCCTGAACGTTGAACATCTCGACCTTGAGGGTCGGCGGCAAGGTGGAGGTCAGGCCTGCGAGGGCCTTTTCCACATTCGCCTGTACGTCCAGTGTGTCAGCGGTCATCGCGCGCTGGATATCAAGCTGCATGGCCAGCTGACCGCCGCGCAGACCCGTCGACTGACTTTCGTCAAACCCATCGCGAATGTCGGCGATATCCTGCAGGCGTACTTTTTCACCACCTGCAAGCGACTTGATTTCGATGGCACCCAGAGAGGTTGGATCTGTTGCAAGCCCCATGGAGCGTAGCTGCTTTTCCTGCGCGCCTTCGAGCGTGCCCGACGGCAAATCCTGACTGACCTGACGGATGCGCGCAGACACATCTGCGACCGACAGATCAAGCCGACGCAGGTTGGCAGCGGACACCTCAACAATCAGTTCAGGGTCACGCACGCCCTTCATGACAACCCGGTCCACACCGGAGTTCAGAAGTTCGTCACGGATGTCTTTTGCGTAAGCGCGCAGGGCGCTTTCAGTGAAAGGGCCGGAAATGGCGAGAGCAGCGACAGACTCATAAAAGATGAAGCGGCTGATGACAGCACGCTCGCTGTCCTGGGGCAGCGTGGTGACGCTTGAGACAGCCTGCTCGATATCAGCCTGCGCTTTTTGCATGTCAGCACCGCTGGCAAACTCGACGACAATTTGCGCTACGCCTTCGCGCGCATAGCTATCTACACTGTCCACGCCATCGAGAAACCTCACCTCAGGCTCAATCGCCTCAATGATATTGCCTTCGACGTCTTCGGCGCTGGCACCGGGCCATGCAATGACGACCGAGATTGTTGGGATCTCGGTCCGCGGAAAAAACTGTGTGTTGAGCTGGGTCAGCGCGTACAGGCCAGCCACCACCAGCATGCCCATCAGCAGATTGGCCGCATTGCGATGCACCACAAAGAAACCAAGGATGCCGCGCGGGCGATCAGCTGCCGCTATGGAGCGATAGGGATCGGTTTGATCGTCGTCGGAAAAATCATCGCGCCCTGACATGACTAGCGCTCCTCAACACGAACGCCGGGTCCTGCTTCGGCAAATCGCGTCGCCAGGACTTTTTCTCCCGGTACCAGGTTGCCGCTGACCAGAATACCGTCTGACGTACGTGCAGCGACTTCAATCTCGCGGGCCTCAAGTCGGCCTTCTGCAATCACATAGACACGATTGCTTTCGTACAGCGCTGTTTCGGGCAGTTGCGCCACCTGTTCGTAGCGGGTGTCTGGAAGTCGGACCTCTACAAACGCACCAGGGCGCAATGGTGTATCTGTGCCCTTGGTTTCAAGGCGGGCGAAGGCTTCGACACCGCCGGAAGCTGCCGATATCTCGGCACCGACCCGCTCGATGGTCGCATCATATTCAATCTGTCGATTGCCTACACGCCACAGCACTTTGGCCGGCCGCCCGGTGACGTTGCCTTCTGCTGCAATGATGCGGCCATATTGCGCGTCGGACAGAGTGAAGGCAACTTCAAGCCGGTCTGCGTCTGTTAAATCCGCCAGTTTGTCGTTGAGGCTTACCCGCTTGCCGCGTTCTGCAGACACGTCGCCAACAAAGCCGGTGAATGGCGAGACGACGCGCGTGTTGTTGAGATCACGTTCGGCACGGCGCAGACCAACCTCAAGGCGCGAGATAGTTGCCTGCTGCTGCTCAACACGCGAGTTTTCGACAGCTACATTGCTGACGCGCTGGTCAACAGCGGCTTCCTGCTGGCTCACGGCAAGGCGGCGGTCGTCCACTGTCTTTTGGGAAATGTTGCCCCCCTTGGCAAGGCGGATGGCCCGGCTCAAATCCCGCTGGCGAATGGTGAGTTGCTGGCGTGCACTTACGAGTGCCTGGCCCTCAAGCACGGCGCGCGCCTTGATCTCCGCAAGGCGGGCACGGCCTTCGTCAAGCTGAGCTGTCGCTTCGTCACGGGCGGCTTCGTAGTCGAAGGGATCAATCAGGACGAGCAGATCATCTGCCTTGATGATGCCGCCTTCCTGGAAATTCTCACCAGTTTCGAGAATTTCACCCGCAACGAGGGCGCGCAGTTCAACCTTGCGGCCCGGCACGATCTCACCAAATACCTGCAGCTCAGGCTGAATATCGGCAAACTCAACTGTAGAGGCATTCACTGTCCAGATGCGCTCTTCAGGCGCTTCGGGCACGACTTCTGGCTGGGTAATGCGCAGGAGTGCAAACGCGGCGATTGCGCCACCAAGAATGAGCAGCGGCAAAAAGCGACGCCACCAGGGACGATAAGGCTCGTCGCCGGGCAAAGCAGGTGCGCTATCGCGCCCATATTGGCGGGAGCCGCGCTCTTCATCCTCGTAGCGATCAAGCATCAATTGCCTTTCGGGCGGTATGTGATGGCCCCATAGTGACCCGTGGTCGATGAACGGTGCCACAACAGATCATGAATGGCTGGTCAGCATCGCAAACCTCGCGAGGCAAAAGACCCTAGATGATATACGGTCCACATGTGTGAACCGGATTGCTTTGTGTCAAACGGTCACATCGGGCTGAATCCGTCGGATTTTTTCCTAAGTCACCATGAATACTGAGTTTTTGAGTTTCCGGAGCCTCTATCCCCATGCCTGATAATGTTTCCTATGCGGCCCCTGACCTGCTCGCGAAGCTGATTTCGTTCGATACGACCAGCCATTTGAGCAATCTGGCCCTGACAGACTTCATTACAGGCCTGATGGACGCACACGGCATGACCTACGAGTTGCTGCCCAATGAGGACGGCACAAAGGCCAATCTGTACGGCACAATCGGGGGTGACGGGCCGGGCGGGATCGTGCTCTCGGGACACACGGACGTTGTGCCGGTCGCTGATCAGGACTGGACGACAGATCCTTTCACCATGGATGTGCGTGATGCCCGTTACTACGGGCGCGGGGCATGTGACATGAAGGGGTTTATTGCCTGCGCACTGTCACAGCTTCCCAAACTGGCCGCAGCCGACCTGAAACGTCCCGTCCATTTTGCCTTTTCCTATGACGAAGAAATCGGCTGTCTTGGCGTGCGCCCGATGATTGCGCACATTGCGAAGCACCTGCCCAAGCCCGATCTGGTCATCGTGGGTGAGCCAACAGATATGGCCGTGGTGGATGCGCACAAGGCCATTCGGTCCTTTCGTGTTGAAGTGACTGGTCTGGAGTTTCACTCCAGCCAGACCGACAAGGGTGTGAACTCGATCATTGCTGCTGCCCGGATGATTTCCCATCTGGCTGAGATTGCCGAAGAGATGCGTCAACGCGGAGATGCGACGGGTCGTTTTTCACCGCCCTACACCACACTGTCAGTGGGCCGCATAGGTGGTGGCACCGCCACAAACATCGTCCCGCGCCATTGCTGGTTTGCGTTCGAGCACCGGACCTTGCCGGGGCAGGACGAAGACGAGATCAGTCATCGGCTGATGGACTATGCCCGCCGCGACCTGCTGCCCGACATGCAGAAGGTCTATCCTGACGCAGACATCACAATTGAAACGCTTGCGCAGGCGCCGGGGCTGAAAGCCAGTGAAGAAGCCTCGCCGCTGGAAACCGCCGTGATGATGCTGGCGGGCACCAATGACCGACAGGCTGTGTCCTATGCGACCGAAGCAGGGCTGTTTCAGGATGTTGGTATTCCAACGCTTGTGTGCGGACCAGGAAGCATTCAGCAGGCGCATAAGCCCGATGAGTGGGTGACCCAGGCACAGCTTGAAGCATGTGATGATTTTCTATCGCGGCTGGTGGACTACATCAGCGCTTGATGACGAAACCCAACTCAGCATTGAGACCGTTTTCAAGCGCGCTGTTGAGGGATGCTGCGATCTCTTCCATCAACGCGAAATAGACCCGATCACGCTCATTGATGCTGGCGCTTTCAAGTATCTTTCGGCTGCCAACAACTTTCACGCTGACGCTGCCGATGCGTCCGGCCACCGGGTCCACAACCTCAACATCAACGGCGGCTGCGGCATCAATCTGGGTATCCGCTTCATCGCGGAACAGGCCACCGACACCCTCTTCCACTTTCAGGGCCGTTCGCGTTACAGCGCCGTCCTGCAGGATGACGCGCAGCACCGTGCCATCCTTTGCACCGGCGCCGCCGGGTGACGCCTTGAGGCGGTCACGGGTCCACGCGCGCACAATGTCGGGCGGGCTGTTGGCATTGCGATGACCGATATGCGGCGGTGTACCGGGCTGCCGCCATGGCTCAACCAGTTCGACAGAGGCCACATCCAAAGCGAGCGGTGTCTTGTGCGCAAAGGTGATGGTTGCAGCCACAGGGCCGGAAGGTGGGGGCGGTGATGAATTGGCGCACGCAGCCATAAACCCGACCGCCAGCAGAACGCCAAGCGCCCTAGCTGCCTTTGAACTCGTCCGGATCAAAGTTGTATGTGCTGCTGCAAAACTCACATCGCACCTCTATGCGGCCATCATCTGTGTGCATGTCGGCCATTTCTTCAGAGCCGAATCCTTCAAGCACGCCCTTAATGTAATCCTGAGAGCACCTGCATGAGAAGCTTAGCGGGTGCGGCGGAAAAGCCCGCACGCCATCCTCATGATACAGCCGGTACAGCAACTGTTCAGACGCCAGAGCCGGATCAACAAGCTCATGATCCTCAACAGTTTCCATAAGGATTTTGGCGCGATTCCAGTTCTCGTCTTCGGCTGTGTCCTGTGTCGCTGCGCTGCCGTCGGGTGCATCGCCGGGATCCAGATCACGGACAAAGCCGCCATCTTCGGGCATCTGCTGGATCATGATGCCGCCTCCACGCCAGCCACCGTCAGCGGTGCCGCTTGCATCACGCTCGAAGGACTGAGCCACAACCAGTTTGATCAGCGTCGGCAGTTGCTCTGAGCGACGGAAGTAATCTTCGCCACAGGCCGCGATGGAGTCGCCTTCAAGCGGAACAACGCCCTGATAGGAGTTGCGACCGGGGCCCTGATCAATCGTGAGGGCCATGCTGCCCTTGCCGGTTAGTTGCTCAAGGGTTGGTGTTTCCGTGCCCAGAGCAGCAACGGCGTCTGCATCAAAATGGGCATAGCCGCGCAGGCCACCGTCCTTGGTCATGTCTGCAACCAGCAGGTCGACCGGTCCATCACTTGAGGTCTGGACCGTGAAGCGGCCTTCCAACTTCAGCGCCGTGCCCAGCATGGACGCAAGCAGCAGCGTTTCAGCGACCAGTCGCGATACCGCAGGAGGATAATCATGACGACCGAGAATGTCAGAGATGACCGGCCCCGTGCGCGCAAGACGGCCACGCACGCTCATGCCTTCAATGGCGAACGGCAGAACCACGTCGTCTGTGGCGTCTACCACCACATTTGTTGCGGGTGCGTCGGAGGACACAGGTGTTGTCTGGTCCATGATCAGTCCAGACACCAGGCAAGAATGCCCTTTTGGGCATGCAGTCGGTTTTCAGCTTCATCAAAGATGACTGACTGCGGACCGTCGATTACATCGGATGTAACTTCCTCGCCGCGATGAGCGGGCAAGCAATGCAGGAAGATGGCGTCGTCATTGGCTGCACCCATGACAGATGCACTCACCTGATAGGGAGCCAACAGGTTGTGACGGCGCTCTGCTTCCTTGTCGCCCATGGAGACCCAAGTGTCGGTGACAATGGCATCAACATTTTCAGCAGCTTCATGGGCATCATTGACCAGGCGCACCTTGCCGCCAGCGGCAACAGCATCTTCGATGCATTGCGCAGGCGGGGCCAGCTCCGGTGGGCAGGCCAGCATGAGTTCAAAATCAAAGCGGTGTGTGGCTTCGATCCATGACCGGGCCATGTTGTTGCCATCCCCAATCCACGCCACGCGCTTGCCAGTGATGGGGCCGCGATGCTCTTCAAAGGTCATGACATCGGCCATCAACTGACAGGGGTGACCATCATCTGACAGGCCATTGATGACAGGCACAGAAGCGTGGTCGGCCAACTCCTGCATCTTCGCATGATCGTCAGTTCGCAGCATGATGATGTCGACATAGCGTGACAGGACGCGTGCAGTATCTGCAACGGTTTCGCCACGCCCAAGCTGCATCTCACCACCATTGAGCAGAAGCGTTTCACCACCCAGCTGCCGCATGCCCACGTCAAACGAAACACGGGTGCGCGTGGATGGCTTTTCGAAGATCATCGCCAGCAGATAACCTTCAAGCGGTTTGTCCGCATCCTGACGGCCCTTGGGCCAACCGGCACGCGCCTTCTTGGCGGCATGCGAGCGGTCCAGGATGCTGCGCAGCGCTGACTTGTCCAGCGTGTTGAGATCGATGAAATTCTTGTGTGTCATGACGCAGACACCTCTTCCTGGCCTGCGGTGCTCTTAGGGGAGAGCTCAGCGCAAACGGCTTCTATGCGAGCAACGGCATCCATTGCTTCGTCTTCTGAAATGATGAGTGGCGGCAGCAGACGCACGACGTTATCGCCTGCTGCAACGGTGAGCAGGCCTTTGTCCATGAAGGCCTTCTGCAGCTCGGTGTTTGGCTTGACGCATTTGAGACCAAGCATCAGGCCGCGCCCGCGCACGGATCCAATAACGTCGGGGTATTCATCTGCCAGCATGGCCAGCCCCTGAGACAATCGCCCGGAGACACGGCGGACGTGCTCAAGAAATTCAGGCTTCGAGACTTCATCAATCACGGCACCGCCAACGGCCACAGCCAGCGGGTTACCGCCATAGGTGGAGCCATGCGTACCCGGTGTCATGCCTTTGGCGGCTTCCGCCGTCGCAAGGCATGCGCCTAGTGGAAAACCACCGCCGATACCTTTTGCGGAGGCCATGATGTCCGGCTCAATTCCCATGTCCTGATAGGCATACAGGTGCCCGGTACGGCCGACACCGCTTTGCACTTCGTCCAGCACGAGGAGCAGACCGTGTTCGTCAGCCAATGCCCGCAGCTGGCGCATGAAGTCCTTTGATGCTTCGCAGATGCCCCCTTCACCCTGAATGGGCTCGATCAAGAAGCCGGCGGTGTTGTCCGTTATAGCGGCCTTGACCGCGGCAATATCGTTCAACGGAACCTGCACGAAGCCGGGCGTCACAGGACCAAAGCCCTCGAGATATTTTTCCTGACCACCTGCAGCGATGGTGGCAAGGGTCCGACCGTGGAACGCGCCCTCGAAGGTGATGAGTTCGAACCGTTCAGGATGTCCGGAGACCGCATGATACTTGCGGGCCATCTTGATGGAGGCCTCAAGCGCTTCCGCCCCGGAATTCGCAAAGAACACTGTGTCGGCAAAAGTCAGGCTGATCAGTTTTTCGGCAAGCGCCGTCTGGCCCTCCACCTGATACAGGTTTGAGACATGCCAGACCTTGTTGGCCTGCTCAGTCAGCGCTTCAACCAGTTTGGGGTGGGCATGGCCAAGGGCATTCACCGCGACACCTGCACCGAAATCCAGATATCGGTCGCCATTGGTGGCGACAAGCCACGCGCCCTCCCCTCGCTCAAACGCTATGTCAGCGCGGGCGTATGTCGGGAGTACGGGACTAATAGCGGTATCTGCGGCGTGCGGGGCCACGGTTTCATCCTTCGGCAAAAATCGACTGTTTCAAACGCACACGGCCCCGAAATACACGGGGCCGGACGTCGCTTGGGTTCACCTGGCCCTGAAAATGGAAATGCCGCCGGTCGACGGCGGCATTTCTGAAATCCGTGCCAAAAATGGAGCGGGATTCTTTCGTGGACGCGGGCCTATGTCAATACGCCCCGCGTCCACGGATATCAGCCCTGCGAGACGCTTAGGCCTTGAGCCTAAAGCCTTTTTTGAAGACCCAGTAGCAAAGGCTCCACAGAACCACATTGATGGCCACCAGCACGACAACGCCGGTGGCGATAGACCCGTCAGCATGACCGGTGAACCCATAGCGGAAGCCGTCAATCATGTAGAAAAACGGGTTGTAGCTGCTGATAACGCGCGCGATCTCCGGCAGACGCTCCACGGAGTAAAACGTGCCGGACAGGAAGGCCAGCGGCGTAATGATGAAGTTGGTCACCGCCTGCATATGGTCGAACTTCTCCGCCCAGACGCCCGCAAGGACACCCATGAGCGCCAGTGCGAGGGACGAGGCCAAGACAAAGAAGACGACGGCCCACAGATGTGAAATGCCCATGGGGGCAATGAGCGAGATCACCAGCGCAGAGGCAATGGCCACAACCACGCCGCGTGTCATGCCGCCCAGAGCGAAGGCCACGTTCAGCTCGCCGGGGGAGAGTGGCGGCATCAGGAAATCCACTGTGCTGCCCTGCACCTTGGAGACCAGAATGGATGATGAGGTATTGGCGAAGGCATTCTGAATGACCGTCATCATGATGAGGCCCGGACCCAAAAACGCCAGGTAGGGCACGCCCGCCACCACCGTGTCCGCTCGGCCCATGGCCACTGCAAACACTGCAAAGAACAGAAGCGCTGTTACCACCGGACCGGCGACGGTCTGGGTGAACACCTTCATGAAGCGACGAACTTCCTTGAGATAAAGCGTCCAGAGACCAAGCCAGTTGACTGATCCAAAACGTCGGACGCCGGGCTCAAAGTGTGTTTCTGTCATTCGTTCCCCCTGAACTGCCGCAAAGCGGCTGCTGGTGGCGCAATGGCAGACCCCTGCGCCAAAAACCAGCTGTCTTTATGTGATGTGACCCTTGGTGCGGGAGGTATGCCCCTGCGGGACCTCGCGCAAGGCCTTTATCCACAGCCGACGCCCTCGCGAAGCGTTAGAATCAATATATTGTGGATAACCCCCTATAAAACCACAACATCTCTTGCCGCCGAGTCGGGCCATATAGTAGGTTAACTCAAGGTTAACACGAGATGTTGTGGTTTACACCCAAAGTGACCGCTCATCTGCGATTTGTAGGGGGAAAATGCGATGACGTGGACCGATGAGCGCGTTGAACAGCTCAAGCAGATGTGGCTCGACGGGCTGAGTGCCAGTCAGATTGCAGCCCGGCTTGGCGGCGTCACTCGTAATGCCGTGATTGGTAAAGTGCACCGTCTGGGCCTGTCAGGCCGTGGTGCACCCACCCGCGTCACCCGTCGCCGCCCTGCAGCGCCGCGCGCGCCGCGTGCAGCGTCAACGGCAGCGCCCCGGCGTGAAACGGCCAGTAAGAAGACAGCCGTTGCTCCGGCGCCAGAACCCGAAGAGCTAGAAGTCATCAGCGACCCTGATGCCCAGGCAAACCTTCTGGAGCTCACCGAACAGACCTGCAAGTGGCCAAATGGTGATCCGGGCGACGAAAGCTTCCACTTCTGCGGGCAGCGTTCTGCACCCGGCCTGCCCTATTGCGCAGCCCACGCCAAGAAGGCCTATCAGCCACTTCCTTCCCGTCGGGAACGCAAGGATCGTCCACGGCAGTTTCCAAACCGCATGATCGGTTAAGGCCGGACACAAGTTTTCACGTCTTTTCCAAGAAGACGGCTTCAACAAAAAGGCGGACCGCCAAACGGTCCGCCTTTTTCGTTTTCGCGCCTGACGTTTCTGCTAATCGCGGAAGTGTTCATCCAAAGCGTAGCCGGCAGAACGCACAGTACGGATGGGATCCTGCTCGCCAGGATTGTTCAGGGCTTTGCGCAACCGACCGACATGCACATCCACGGTGCGGGCTTCCACATAGACGTCTGACCCCCAAACCGCATCCAGCAGCTGCTCGCGGCTGAACACACGACCGGGATGCTGGATCAGGTGATCAAGCAGGCGGAATTCGGTTGGCCCGAGATGAATTTCCCGCTCGCCTCGCCGCACACGGTGGGATGACCGATCAACCGCCACATCGCCGAAGGTCACAATGTCGTCTGTCAGGGCTGGCCGAATACGGCGCAGGACTGCCCGGACGCGGGCGAGAAGCTCGGTCATGGAAAAGGGCTTGGTGATGTAGTCGTCAGCGCCCGTATCCAGCCCGCGAACACGATCCGCTTCTTCGCCGCGTGCGGTCAGCATGATGATAGGAATGTTGCGTGTTTCGCTGCGCCCCCGAAAGCGACGGCAGAGCTCAATGCCTGAGACCTGCGGCAGCATCCAGTCCAGCAGGACCAAATCAGGCTGCTGCTCATCCACAATCATCGTGGCTTCTTCGCCGTCAGCTGTGGTTGAGACCCTGTAACCCTCTTTTTCAAGATTGTATTGCAGCAGGGTCGTCAGTGCGTCTTCGTCTTCAACGATGAGCACGAGGGGTTGCGTTTTCATTGGTCTTGCCCCGGACATTGCTTTTGCAGCTGATGGCGCGGTCGAGAGTTGCATCATGACTGCGGTGGTGTTTCTGCGTCAGCTGGGAATTCCATGTTTGTGACACTGGTCGTGTCACCCTTTGGCCGGTTCTCTCCAAGCGCTTCACCGGTCACAAGGAACTGAATGGTTTCTGCGATGTTGGTGGAATGGTCGCCGATACGTTCAAGGTTCTTGGCGACAAACAGAAGATGGGTGCACAGGGAAATCGTGCGCGGATCTTCCATCATGTAGGTGAGCAGCTCCCGGAAGAGGGAGTTGTACATCTCGTCAATCTCTTCGTCGCGCCGCCAGACGACCATGGCACGCTCATTGTCGCGCTGGGCGTAGGCATCAAGCACTTCCTTGAGCTGATTGAGGACCTGACGGCCCATGCGCTCAAGCCCCTGCATGGCACGACCCGGACTTGCCTGATCCACAGCCAGCGCGCGCTTTGAAATGTTCTTGGCCAAATCACCAATGCGCTCAAGGTCCGATGAGATCTTGATGGCGGAGACTGTTTCGCGCAGATCAATCGCCATTGGCTGGCGCAGAGCAATCAGGCGCAGCGCCTGCGCTTCAATGTCCACCTCAAGAGCATCAATCTGCTTGTCAGATGCAACGGTCTGTTCCGCCAGCGCGCGGTCGCGGCGGGTAATCGCTTCAATGGAGTCGGCCAGCTGCTTTTCAGCAAGGCCGCCCATGCGTGCGAGGCTTTCGTTGATACTATCGAGAGCCTCTTCAAAGGACGTAACGATATGCTCTTGCACTTGGGGTCTCTCCCGATTGGGCCTTAGCCCGGTGTGGCATTCAGCCTGACGGCCCAACTATGCGGACCTTGCTGAACAGTCTAGGTGCATCGGCCGACTAACCAAAACGACCGGTAATATAGTCCTGTGTCCGCTCATCGCGCGGGTTGGTGAAAATCTGTTCCGTATCGCCTTCTTCCACCAGAATGCCCAGGTGGAAGAACGCCGTGCGCTGGGACACGCGTGCCGCCTGCTGCATGGAATGGGTCACGATGGCGATGGTGTAATTGTCCTTGAGCTCATCGATCAGCTCTTCGATGCGGGCTGTCGCGATCGGGTCAAGAGCAGAGCATGGCTCATCCATGAGGATCACTTCCGGTGACACAGCAATGGCACGGGCAATGCACAGCCGCTGCTGCTGGCCACCAGACAGGCCCGTGCCAGGTTCGGCCAGACGATCTTTGACCTCTTCCCAAAGGCCAGCGCGCCGAAGCGACACTTCAACGATTTCATCCATCTCATTCTTTGTGGCTGCAATGCCGTGGATGCGCGGGCCATAGGAAATGTTGTCGTAGATGGATTTGGGGAACGGGTTTGGCTTCTGAAACACCATGCCGATGCGAGCGCGGATTTCCACCACGTCCACATTCGGGTCGTAGATGTTTTCCTCGTCCAGCTTGATAGACCCTGTGATACGCGCAATATCGATCACATCGTTCATGCGATTGAGACAGCGCAAATAGGTGGACTTGCCACAGCCGGACGGGCCGATGAGGGACGTGACCTGGTTCTTGCGGATGTCCAAGCTGACATCGAACAGGGCCTGCTTCTCACCGTAGAAGACATTGACGTCGCGCGTTTCCATCTTCACCGGCGCGTTGGTCGCAGCCGGCTCAGTGGTCGGGGCTTCAGAGATATTCTCGGCAACTGACATTGAGATAGTCCTCTATGCGTTTGTATGCGCGTTACGGTCGTGTCGTCTACCAGCGGCGCTCAAAGCGGCGGCGAAGTAGAACAGCAAGTGCGTTCATCATGATCAGGAAGGTGAGCAGCACCATGATGGCGGCACTGGTTTTTGCCACAAAGGCGCGTTCGGGGCTGTCAGCCCAAATGTAAATCTGCACAGGCAGCACTGTCGCGGGGTCGGTAAATCCGCCCGGCACGTCCACAATGAAGGCCACCATGCCGATCATCAGGAGCGGCGCTGTTTCACCCAGCGCCTGCGCCATGCCGATGATTGTGCCGGTCAGAATGCCGGGCATTGCCAGCGGCAATACGTGATGGGTGATGACCTGCACTTTGGAGGCACCGATGCCAAGCGCTGCTTCGCGAATGGAAGGCGGCACTGCCTTGAGAGCGGCGCGGGTCGCAATAATGATCGTCGGAAGCGTCATGAGCGCAAGCACCATGCCGCCGACGAGCGGCGCGGAGCGCGGCAATCCGAAGAAGTTCAGGAACATTGCAAGGCCCAGAAGACCGAACACGATCGAGGGAACAGCGGCCAGGTTGTTGATGTTGACTTCGATCAGATCCGTAATGCGGTTTTGCGGCGCAAACTCTTCCAGATAGATCGCGGCCAGCACGCCGATTGGGAATGACAGCATCAGAGTAATAATCAGCGTCAGGAACGAGCCGACAACTGCGCCCCATAGACCAGCCTGCTCAGGTGCACGACTGTCACCCTTGGTGAACAACACATCTGCAAACGTGTTTTCAACGGCCCCGTCTTTCTGCAGCTCGCGCAACCAGGTGGCTGTCTGGTCGTTGACCTGACGGCCGCGTTCCGGCGTTACATAGGTGACGACTGTCCATTCGCCCGCAGCGGCGGGTGCTGTGGTCTCAAGCGGAATAAACGCCTTGCCTATCACCCGGTCATTGGCAACTTGCTGGGCTTTCACCACACCGCCATTGATTTCAACAAGGACGCTGGGCATGGCCACCGTCAGGTCAAGGGTGCCGCCTGCTGATCCTGCCACGTCAAGCAGTTGCTCTGCCTGGCTGTTGAATGCTTCCAGCTTGCGAATGCGCTTGGCGATATCCGTCTCAAGCGCTGCAACGCGCGCCTCAAGGCTTTCGCGTTCGGCACCAACCGACTGGTCGACACGCACGCGCAGGGCAGCAAGGTCGTTTTCTGTTACGGCGATGCCGCGCGTTTCACGGCGGGCACTTTCCAGCGTCTTGTTGGCTTCTGCCTCCAGCTCGACTTTGACCGAGGCCAGCACGTCAGCGAATACGTCTGTTGAAGCGACAAGTGTGACAGCATCACCGTCCTGGGACGGCAGAAGATCTGTATCCGGATTGGTTTCAACAATGTCCGTCATCTGGCCTTTGAGGAAAGTGTCCATGCTGTCGGATACCGACACCTGAACTTCCTGTGTGGTGCCAATGACCGATGGATCAGCCTCGACAAATTCCTTCAATGTGATGTCCGCGCCGCCAGACAGCACCGAGGCCAGCTGCCGCTTGTCGCGTCGCGCGGTTACATTGGGAAAACGGTCATAGAGCGCCCGGCGTGCGAGGGCCTGATAGTTGGCCGCTCCCAGGTTGTCCGGGTCAATCTCGTCGGCACTCAGCTCCACATTGAGGGTGGTCTTGTACTGAGTAAACGCGGGCAGACCCTGCCACACGATAGAGCCGATGAGCCACACGAGCACACCAACCGCAATGAAGATGGCCGTCAGGCCATAAGCCTGAAAGCGTCGTTCAGCAGCGTAGCGCCGACGCACACGCGCGGGAGAAAGGTCCGGCTTGCGGTCGACGACAGATCCAGGAGATGAGGTGGCGTCAGTCATACTTTTCCCGGTACTTGCGAACGATGCTGAGCGCGAAGACGTTCAGGCAGAGCGTGATGAAGAAGAGAACAAGACCCAGCGCAAAGGCTGCCAGTGTCTTGGCGCTGTCAAATTCCTGGTCACCCACGAGCAGCGTCACAATCTGCACGGTGACGGTGGTCACAGCTTCAAGCGGGTTCGCCGTCAGGTTGGCCGCCAAGCCTGCAGCCATGACCACAATCATGGTTTCACCGATGGCGCGGGAGACGGCCAGCAGAACGGCGCCCACAATGCCCGGCAATGCGGCGGGCACGACCACCTGCTTGATTGTTTCAGACTTGGTGGCGCCCAGAGCAAATGACCCGTCGCGCAGGGTTTGCGGCACAGCGTTCATCACGTCATCAGAAAGGGATGATACGAAGGGGATGATCATGACACCCATGACCATGCCTGCAGCAAGCGCACTTTCTGATGACACATCAAGGCCGATCGACTCGCCAAAGCCGCGAAAGAGCGGCGCCACAGTGAGGGCCGCGAAAAAGCCGTACACCACGGTCGGGACGCCAGCGAGTACCTCAAGAATTGGCTTTGCGACCGACCGGAATTTTGGGCCGGCATATTCAGACATGTAGATGGCTGAGAACAATCCAACCGGCACCGCCACGCACATGGCGATGATGGTGATGAGGAATGTACCAGCGAAAATCGGAATAGCACCAAAGGCGCCTGAGGACCCCACTTGCTCGGCGCGGATGGCTGTCTGCGGGCTCCACTGAAGGCCGAAAAGGAACTCAACCCAGGAGACGCGGGCAAAGAAGCGGCTGGCCTCAAATATGAGCGAGGCAACAATGCCGATGGTCGTGAAGATGGCGATTGTTGATGCGACAACCATGACGACCCGGACGACACGCTCGACACGGTTACGAGCCCGCAGGTCTTTTTCGATGTGGCTGCGCGCGTAACCAATACCGAGGATGGCTATCGACAGCGCCACAACGATGAGCGCCATGTTGCTGATCCAAAGCGCTGCAGAATATCCATCCGCGGCCGCCTGAAGGGCAGGATCAACCTCGCGGCTGACAATGTTGCCGGTCGCAAGGTTCTTGATGTCGGTGATAAGGAGGCTCAGCTCTGGAGCGGTGAGTGCGGCAACGGTTGAGTCCGGCAGATTTGCCCGCAGGATCATGTCCGCGACCTGTGGCTCCAGCACTAGCCACAGCGCGAGAAGGACAAGGGCGGGGATGCCGCACCAAACGGCAACATAGGCGCCGTGATAGCTGGGAAGCGAATGAAGAGACACCAGTTCGCCGCCTGCAACAGCGGTCGCCTTGCTGCGGCCCAACAGGTACCCGATGTAACTCAGGACCAGAATAACAAGGATTAGGGTGGTCGCGCTCATGCGGTTACTCGTTCGTTGTCAGGTGCCGTCCTGCTTCATGTCCTGGTGGACTGAAGCACTGAGCGGTCTGACTTGCCCCCTGTAGTCCGGATTGCCCCAAAAGCGCGGATCCGGCGCTCATCGCTGCACCAGGTGGCGCAACGAAAAGCACGAAAATTCAAAAAGATAGAATCGGCACGACAGGCGTAGAGAATATCAAACTTATGGCTTGAGTGCCGTTGGGGCGGCAATCCGTCCGGATCGCCGCCCCGCCAGCCGTTTGACTACATGGTCAGTGGTGTCAGTGCCAATGCACCTTCACGCATTGCTTCGCGGTCAGCGTCCGGAAGCGGGATCAGACCCTTGTCGATGGCATAACCTTCTGGGCCAACAGCCTTTTCAGCAACGAATTCGGCAACGAATTCCTTGATGCCTGGAACCACACCGACGTGCTCGTTCTTCACGTAGAAGAAGAGTGAGCGGGAGACGGGGTAGTCGCCAGAAGCGATTGATTCAAAGGTCGGCTCGTTGCCTTCAACGATTGAACCGTGAACCTTGTCGCGGTTTTCTTCGAGGAAAGAGAAACCGAAGATGCCCAGAGCGTTCGGGTTGGCTTCGAGCTTCTGAACGATCAGGTTGTCGTTTTCGCCGGCTTCAACGAACTTGCCGTCTTCGCGCATGGTGTCGGAGATGGCACGGAATGCCTTCTTGTCTTCGCCGCGCAGTGTGTTGAGCTGGTCGAACTTGCGAGCGCCCTTGCGCATCACGAGCTCAACGAATGCGTCACGCGTACCGGAGGTCGGGGGCGGGCCCAGAACTTCGATTTCAACGTCCGGCAGAGACGGGTCAATGTCTGACCATGTGTTGTTGGGGTTATCAACAAGCTCGCCTTCAGCATTTGGAACCTGCTTGGCAAGCGCCAGGAACAGCTGCTGACGTGTCAGTTCGTATGTTGGTGCAGAGTTGGAGTTTGCGAGCACGATGCCATCGTAACCGATTTTGACTTCGGTGATGGTGATGCCGGCTGCTGTGCACTTTTCAAATTCGCTGGACTTGATGCGACGTGACGCATTGGTGACGTCCGGGTGCTCAAGGCCAACGCCTGAGCAGAACAGCTTCATGCCGCCGCCTGAACCAGTTGATTCAACAACCGGTGTCTTGAATTCGGTCGTCTTACCGAACTGCTCGGCCACGAGGGTCGAGAACGGGAAAACCGTCGACGAACCGACGATCTGGATCTGGTCGCGTGCCTGGGCAGCGCCTGCGAATGCGATCGACGCAACCGCTGCAGCAGCGATGGTCATTTTGCGATAGTTCATGATTTCTCCAATCCGGTTGGAAATCTTCTAAGACCGCTCCCCTAAGACGCCCCCTTGGCGACCCGGCAACGATCCTGAGACAACAAAAAGTGTGTGACCGCTTCCGTCTGAAAAAACGCCAGACGCGCGCGCCGCTATGGGTGACACCATCCCAAGCCGACCGTCTCAGCGGGTCGGTTGCCGCGGAAATTAGGCCGGACCGACGACTGATTTATTACGCCCAGATGACGGTTCAGTGACAGCATCAGCCTGTGCGGAAACGGCTGATTTCAGAGCTTTTTGAGGTATTTTCTTCGTATTTGGGCGGTTGCGATTTTCAATATCCGCACATAGTGCATGGTCTTATGTGACATTGCCTGTCACATTCGCCGGTGACCGCGCCACGACCGATGCCAGAATCGATTTCTGATCCACCGGCAGGAACACCCTAAAGGTCGAGCCGACACCCAGCTCGCTGTCGATAGACAGGGAGCCCATGTGCCGATTGACGATGTGTTTGACGATCGCAAGGCCAAGCCCGGTGCCACCGCGACGGCGACTCTGCTCCACATTCACCCGGTAGAACCGTTCCGTCAGACGCGGAATGTGCTCGCGCTCAATGCCGTGTCCAAAGTCGCGCACAGTCATGACGATGCTGCCAGGCAAAGGGTCAGCACTGGAAGTGTCGTCACTTCCCTGGGGCCGGTCGCGCCGCAGCGAGACTTCAACGCGGCCGCCGGACCCACCATATTTGAATGCATTGGCCAGCAGGTTCTGACAGACCTGAACCAGCTCATCGCGATCGCCGAGGGGCTGGGGCAGGTCATCCTCGATATCGATGCTGATGGTGACCCCTTCTTTTTCAGCAAGAGGGGACAGCATGTCTGCGGTGTCGCGAATGATGGAACCAAGGTCTACGCGATCGCTCGGGCGCACATGCTCATTGAGTTCAATGCGGCTGAGCGACAGCAGATCATTGATGAGACGGCCCATGCGCTCCGCCTGCTCCTGCATAATGCCGAGGAACTTGTCGCGGGCGTCAGGGTCATCACGGGCGGGGCCCTGCAAGGTTTCCACAAAGCCGGACATGGACGCCAGAGGCGTGCGCAGTTCGTGGCTGGCATTGGCCACAAAATCCGCCCGCATCTGCTCGGCTCGCTTGAGGGTCGTCAGGTCGTGCAGCAGTATCAGCACATTGCGCTGGCGCTCTTTTGCATTGTCGGCGGCGGCCGCAATAACCGGCGCGATAAATGCGTGGTAGTGGCGCTCAATAGGAACTGGCTGCGCATATTCCACAACCTGTGCTGCTTCACCCTCCACCACATGCGCCACCGCTTCGAGAACCTCCGGCACGCGCATGACGGTGGAGATGTGACGGCGCGCTGCCCCCTGCCCCACAATATTTGTGGCCGCGCGGTTGTGCAGGATGATACGACCCGAGCGATCCAGCAGAATGATCGGGTCCGGCAGACGCTCAATAATGGCGACACCGGTTTCAGGTGTAAGCGGAAACTCAGACCGGGTTGATACTGGTCGGGTCATGGGCATTTCGGCGCGCCGCACCGTCTGGCTGGCACGCGGCGCAAATTTCAACCATGCCGCTGCCAAGGCTGCGATAGCTGCTGCCAGCAACACCGCGGCGTCCATGGCCATGACATCCCAAAAGCCTGCGAACAGCACGAACCCCATGCCGCCCGCTGCAACAACAGCAATGTCGAGGGTACGCAGCTTGACCAGGTCTTCAGAGGCAGCCGGACGCAGACCGCGGCGCAGCGGGTCAGTAGAATGCGTCAGGTCATCACGCTCGTCGGCCATTGGTTCTCCAGGGGAGACAGGACACCAGAATCATACAGGAGCCTCAGGTACCAAAGTCCCAGCTACCACCTGCCTTGTAATGTTTGAAGACATTTTTGGCGATCAGGATTCGATGCACTTCATCAGGGCCATCGGCCAGTCGCAGGGTACGGGCCCCGGTGTACATGCCTGCAAGCGGCGTATCGCCGGAGACACCAAGGGCACCATGCACCTGAATGGCGCGGTCAACCACACGCTCGAAGGCCGCTGGCACAAACACTTTGATGGCCGAGATATCCGTGCGGGCATCACCGCCTTCGTCCATGACGCGGGCACAGTTGATGGTCATCAGGCGTGCTGCCTGAATGTCCATATAGCTATCCGCTATAAAGCCCTGAACGAACTGCTTGGTCTCAAGTGTGCCGCCATGCACTTCGCGGCTCATGGCGCGGGTCACCATCATGTCGAAGGCGCGCCACATGGCGCCGATGGAATTCATGCAATGGAAGACGCGCCCCGCGCCCAGCCGGTCCTGGGCGGCAGCGTGCCCTGAGCCGACGCGGCCCAGCGCATTTTCCACAGGCACCCGAACATCCGTATACGTTATTTCACAATGGTCACCGTGGGTGTGTCCCCAAACAGGAACAGAACGCACGATTTCAAGACCCGGCGAGTCCATTGGCACGATGATCTGCACCATGGTGTCGCTCGGCTTGCCGGCTTCCGCCTCTTCGCGTGCGGTGCGGCACATGACGATGGCAAAGTCTGCCCGGCGCGCGTTTGACGTGTACCATTTGTGGCCGTTGATGACCCACTCGTCTCCGTCGCGGACGGCGCGCGTTTGGATGGAACGGGGGTCAGAGCCTGCATTGTCTGGCTCGGTCATGGAGAAGCAGCTTTCCATCTCTCCGGAGATCAACGGTTCGAGCCATTTCTTCTTCTGCTCTTCGGTGCCGTATTTCAGCAGCACTTTCTGGTTGCCGGAATTGGGCGCCACGACGCCGAACAGGCGCGCTGAAAAGGGCGACCAGGCCATGACTTCATTCATGTAGGCGTGGGCGAGGAAGCCGACACCCATGCCGCCATATTCCACTGGCAGATGCGGTGCCCACAGCCCCTGGTCTTTCACGTGTTCCTTGATCTCAGCCCGGACAGGTTCGGCATCCTTGCCGCCTTTAAAGAGGATTGGTTCGGCGGGAATGATCTTGTCATTGACGATCTTGGCCGCACGCAGCCGGATGTCATTGACCTCGTCTGCAAGACCGGGAATTGGAGCGATTTCCATAGGCTTTACCTTCCTGAAGCAGCGTTTTTCTTGTTCGGGCATAAGGATAAGCAGGCGTCAGGCATTGCGCCAGCTTGGCGCTATCGGGCATAACATCGCCAACATTACTGACAAAAAGTCATAATCAGGCCCCAGGAAACTCCAGATGACCCAGATTGCAGGCAAAACCATTTTCATCACCGGCTGTGCATCCGGCATCGGCCGCGGCCTCGTGAAGCACGCCATCCAGCATGGCGCCAAGCGGGTGATCGCGACGGATGTGGATTCTGCGGGTCTTGGCAAAACGGCAGAGGAGGCCTCGAAGCTGGGGTCCGGCGAAATCGAAACCCACATTCTGGATGTCTCCGACAAGGACGCGGTGTACGCGCTGGCGGATAGCATTCAGGCGGACCATGGCGGCGCGGACATTGTGATCAACAATGCAGGCGTGGCGCTGTTCGCTGAAGTGAACGAGATGACCTATCAGGACTTTGAGTGGGTCATGGACATTGATTTCTGGGGCATGGTGTACGGCACCAAGGCGTTTTTGCCCCGGATGATCGAGCGCGGCTCGGGGCACATCGTCAATGTGTCGTCGATCTTCGGCATGATCGCGGTGCCGGGCAACTCGGCCTATCACGCTGCCAAGTTCGCCATTCGCGGCTTTACCGAAAGCCTGCGCACGGAAATGGTGCGCAACGAGACCGGCGTGGAAATCGCCAGCGTTCACCCCGGCGGCATCAAAACCAATGTGGCGCGCAATGCACGGCTGGCCCAGAACGAAGAGCTGCTGGCCCGCAAGGACGAAATTGCCAAGGGCTTTGACGAGTTTGCCCGCACCACACCGGAAGAAGCCGCGCGGGTCATTTTTACCGGCATTGAAAAGAACAACCCACGTATCCTGATTGGCGGCGATGCGCGCTTTATGGATCGCATCCAGCGCCTGCTGCCAATCAAGTATCACAAGGTGCTTGGCCGCCTGATGGGCGGGCAGGAAGAAGAAGCGTCCTAACGCCCAGGCAGGCATTGGCATCAAGGCTGATTGGGCGGTATAACGCCGCCCATGACGCACAGCACCAACAAGTCCAAGACGGACAAGAAACAGATGCCTAAGCCGCTCGTTCTCCCGGCCGGAGACAAGCTGCTGCTGCATTCGTGCTGCGCGCCGTGCTCAGGTGATGTGATGAACGAGATTGAGCGTTCGGGCATCGAATATACGATCCTGTTCTACAATCCGAACATTCATCCGCGTAAGGAATATGACCTCCGCAAGGAGGAGAACATGCGCTACGCGGAGAAGCTCGGCGTGCCGTTCATCGACCTTGATTATGACAAGGACAACTGGTTCGAACGGATCAAAGGATTTGAGAACGAGCCCGAGCGTGGCCACAGGTGCACGCTGTGTTTCGACATGCGGTTTGAACGTACAGCGCTTTACGCCTACGAGCATGGCTTTGGCACCATCTGCTCCACGCTGGGCACATCGCGCTGGAAGGACTTCAACCAGATCAACGGCTCCGGTGAGCGTGCGGCCTCGCGCTACCCGGACATGGCCTACTGGACCCATAACTGGCGCAAGGGCGGCGGCAGCCAGCGGATGCTGGAAGTGTCCAAGGATGAAGAATTCTATCAGCAGGAATATTGCGGCTGCGTTTATTCTCTGCGCGATACGAACAAGCACCGCATGGATCAGGGCCGTCCGCCGATCCGCCACGGCATCAAGTACTACGGCAAGCCTGAGACCGATTATGAGGCTCAGGCGCTGGCGGCCAAAGAAGCTGAGACAGATACCGACGCCTAGGCCACGGCCTCTACGCGATCAAGTTCCTTTGTCAGGGTCTTGCGGGCCTTTGCTTCAAAATCCGGATCAAGCCACGGGCTGAACAGGTCAAACATCTGGACAGCGCCGCGGGCCATGTCATCGCGCACCAGTTCGCTTTCGGCCTTTTCCACTTTTCGAAAACTGATCCAGGCGCTCCAAAGCAGCCAGGTGTTGAGCGCGATGGATTTTCTGAGGCGGGCTGCCTGGGCACGGGCCTTTGGCAGCAAAGCTGTGCCCTGTTTTTCCAGCACGACCACAATGGCTTCCAGCGCGGCCAGGCTCCAGCTTTGGAACTCCTTGTGGCGGGCGGCGAGTTTTTCGTCCGCTGTGAGGAGATCCGTCTGGCTTGCGAAAAAGAAACGGTAGGCCCAGGCGATCTCCATGGCGTTGAGATAAAACTCAGCAAACCGCTCCGGGGAGATGTGGTCAATGTCCCTTACCAGGCTGTCGCGGAAAGCGGTTTCAAACCGCTCATAGATCTCCGCCACGATCTCTTCGCGGCTTTTGAAGTGATAGTAGAGATTGCCAGGGCTAATGCTGAGAGCTTCGGCAATGCGCGTTGTTCCGGTGGCTGACGTGCCCTCGCGGTTCATCAGCTGGCGCGCGCCCTCAATTATTTTTTCCCGGTTTCCGGCCATTTTCGCAGTCCCACTCACGCCACACTTGACACTCACCTTGTTTTAGAGGAAAACCTCTAAATTAGATGAATTACTCTAATTGTCGCCGGTCACAGTAGCAGGCGCAAGAGGAAGGAACGGGAAATGGACAAGATCGTGCAAGACGAAACGTCACATGAGGCCGAGCCTGAAGGTCGCATTAGGGGTGTGCGCAAACTGAAGTTCAGCTTTCCCATCGAGCAGGGCGCCCACTGGAACAAGAAGCGGCCCGAGTTCAGCCAGATCGTCAACGCGGCGTCGCTGGCCATGCCTTACCTGGAGCCCTACCTGATCCGCACAATGGCAAAAGCGCGCCCGCTGGTTGATGACCCTGCCCTCGTCAAGGAGCTGAACGGCTACGTGGCGCAGGAAACAACCCACTACCGCCAGCACAAGATGTTCAACGATACGGTGGCTGCCTGTGGGTATGAGAGCGT
The DNA here is from genome assembly GCF_040362765.1 of Pyruvatibacter sp. HU-CL02332. Lineage (NCBI taxonomy): Bacteria > Pseudomonadati > Pseudomonadota > Alphaproteobacteria > Hyphomicrobiales > Parvibaculaceae > Pyruvatibacter > Pyruvatibacter sp. HU-CL02332. The sequence continues at coordinate 1,950,906 of NZ_BAABWK010000001.1, read as the reverse complement.
GGCGCCCTTTGAAGAGGTGCTGAAGCGCGACTATGCAAGCTTCGGTGAGAAGCGCTCCCTCAAGTTCAACATGGCCTACGCGGAAGGTTTTGAATCCATGGCGCTGGCCATCGGCCACATGCTGGTGGAAGACCGCGAACATCTTTTTGGTGATGCGGACCCTGCAGTGTCTTCGCTGGTGCTGTGGCATTTCGTAGAAGAGATCGAGCACAAGGAAGCAACGTTCGACGTATTCCATGCCATCGGAGGCGGGTACTTCTGGCGCGTTTATGGGCTGCTGTTTGCGACGGCACACATCATGTACCGCATCGGCCAGGGCTATCGCGCCCTGCTGAAGGAAGATGGGTTGTGGCGCAACTGGCGCTCACGCTGGCAACTGGCTAAAGACCTTGGCCGCATCTTCCGCATCCTCACGCCCAAGATGCTGCGCATTCTCAAGCCCTCCTATCACCCCAGCAAGGTGGCTGATCCTGACTGGGTGAAGGCGTGGTGGGACCTGTATGGCGCACATCCGGTGACCATGGGCGAACAGCTTGGCAAGCTCGACACGACCCGGCTCGAGGAACCAGAGCCGGCACTCATCGCTGCATAAAGACGGCGCTTTACCAAAGGGGAGAACACGGATCGATGGCTGATACAACGTACACAGACAGTGTGGAGCGAAGCGTGATGACCGAGAGGCGGCGCGCTTTGCTTTTTTTCAACGGGTTTGGGCTTTTTGCCGTCGCCTGCCTTTTTGGGTGGGTCTGGTTCTTCCATCTGCTGGGCGAGATCGTTCTCTGGCCGCTGCCGATCCAGATTGAAGTGGACATTCCCGGCGACTCCCGAGCTTTCCGCATGGGGCACATGGAGGCCATCACACAGGGCCTGATGCTGATGGGGCTTGGTTTTGGCGGGCGCTATCTGCGGCTGACCGACAGGATGCAGACGGTTTTGCTGTGGTCATCCCTGATCACTGCATGGCTGTTCACGCTGCCTGCGATGGCCAACACTTTCTTTGGCACACGCGGCCTGGCGTTTGGCGGCGGCCCGTTCAAGCAGAGCCTGGCCAATGACGTGATCTACCTGTTCGGCTGGCCGCCGGTCATGGCCGTACACATCATGCTGGCCGTGATCGCCATTGGTGCACTGGCGTACCTCAAAGAGACGAAAAACGCCTAGGCGATCATCTCGCGCAGCACGTTTTCCGTTGCTTCATCGGCCGGCAGGAATGTCTCGATAGAGAGTTCTGCCAGGCCGATGTCGGCAGCGGTTCCAAGACTTCCAATGATTGACGTGAAGCGCATGTCCACATCGCCCAGACGCATGTGAAGGGGGATGATGAGCGGCACTGCATTGTCGGCCCGGCGCGGCGGCTTCCAGCCCTTGGGCAGCATCTCCATCATCATTTTGAGCACGGTGTCATCGCCTGCGTGGTCTGCTTCCCGGCGCACGCGTTTGAGCACGTCGGATACGACTTCATCCCAGTTGACGATCGCGTCGCGCATGGGACCGGGCTGGAGCATCAGCTCGAACATGGTTTTGTCCGCACTGTCATCGCCAGCAAGGCTCATGAGCAATCCGCCACCTGCATTCGTCATCAGCACGCGCCAGTGGCGGTCCAGCACCAGAGCTGGAAACGGCTCGGTGCTCTTGAGAACAGTTTCAAGCACCTGGCGGATGTAACTTGCGTCTGGTGCCTCCAGCGCGGTTTCGCGGTAGGCAGGCGCAAAGCCCGCTGACAGAAGCAGCGGGTTGCGGGCACGCAGGGGAATGTCCAAGGCGTCAGCCAACGTGTCCACCATCTGGCGGCTGGGTTTGGCGCGGCCGGACTCCAGAAACGACACATGGCGGGATGATACGTCCGCCCGTACGCTCAATTGCAACTGGCTGAGACCACGAATGCGGCGCCAGAGACGCAGATGATCGCCAAAAGTCTCAGGTTCTGTGCCCTCCAAGCTGGCGGGATTGGCAATCAGGTCATTCATTGTGGATCTCCAGAGACGGGCGAACAGGTTGGTCTGGCTTTCATATTAGGAGGCACCAATCAGCTTACACTTACCTTCCAGGTAAGGTGCAAAGCGGGTTGAAAGCATGGGTCCAATCCCCCAAATGACATCCTGATTGTCAATTGGGGACGGAAAACGTGAGCAAACGCTTCGCTTTTGGTGTGACAAGAAGGGGTTTGAGCCTGTCCGCCTTGCTTGCTGCCGCTGTGGCCGGGCTCACAGTCACATCCGCTTTTGCCGCGCCGCAACGAGTATGGATCGACACGGACGCTGCCTGCGGTGCAGTAGGCCGCGTGGACCCGGACGACTGCTTCGCCATCGCCGCCCTTGCGCGCAATACGGATATCGAGATTGTCGGGGTCTCGACCGTGTTCGGCAATGCCGACATTGAGACGACAGATACGATATCGCGCGCACTGGCTTTTGAAATCGCGCGGGAGACGGGCCAGCTCCTGGAGGTGTATCGCGGCGCTGGGACACCCTTCTCTCCCAGTGTTGTACGTGAGACAGACGCCACTCAGGCACTTGCGCGGGCGCTGGAAGAAGGACCATTGACGCTTGTTGCCCTGGGGCCGCTGACCAATCTCGCGGACCTCTTCAGCGCGCGGCCAGACCTTGTCGACAACGTAACCAATGCGGTTGCCGTCATGGGCAAGCGTGAAGGACATGCGTTTCACCCAGCAGAGGGAGCGACCGGGGGTGTGCTGTTCGGGCACGGCCCGCTCTTTCGGGATTTCAATCTATGCGAAGACACCGAAGCTGCGCGCCTGCTGGCAACTCTTGATGTCGCGGTGACGCTCCTGCCCTACGAACTTGCGCGCCAGGTGGAGATTACGTCTCAAGACCTTGCGGCCCTGGCCGCATCTACAGGTGCTGTTTCATGGGTAGCCGAACGATCGACGGCATGGCTGGCCTTTTGGCAAAGGGACGTGGGGCGGGATGGGTTTTATCCGTTTGATCTGCTTGCAGCAGAATACCTCGCAACACCAGACAGGTTTGACTGCGCCCTTGAGCCTGCACGCATTGCAACAGACAGAAAGAGCTATGGGGCCTTGATGCCTCAAACAGGGTTGCTCGTTGGTGATGCGCAGGCAGCTGCAACCTACAACGTCACTTATTGTACGAGATATCTGGGTGGCACTCTTTCACTTCTTGACGGGCTGGCCGCGACGCCCGACCACTCGCCGCTTTAAAAAACCTCTGCATACGGCCAGTATGGGTCTCAACTGCTTCGCGTGTTTTTGAGGATCATATGAGCTGGCAACCATCACAGGATGCAGACTGCAACGGCAACACCGGGTGTGCACCGATACGTGCGGTCATCACGCCAAAGCCAAAGGACATCGGTGGCTTTGAGGTGCGCCGGGTATTGCCGTCTATTGAGGCGCGTTCCATCGGCCCATTTGTGTTCTTTGACCATATGGGACCGGCAACGCTGCCTGCCGGACAAGGCATCGACGTACGGCCGCATCCCCATATCGGCCTATCAACCCTGACCTGGCTGTTTGATGGCTCCTTGATGCACCGTGACAGCGTCGGTGCCGTGCAGGAAATCAAGCCGGGGGAAGTCAACTGGATGACGGCCGGGTCCGGCATTGTGCACTCGGAGCGTTCGCCGGATCATTTTCGTGACAGCGACGCGCGCATTGAAGGCATTCAAACCTGGCATGCATTGCCTGCCGAGGATGAAGAAATTGATCCAACATTTGAGCACTACCCTATGGAAGACATTCCGGTGGTGGACCATGGCGGCGTGCGCGTGGCGCTGATCGCCGGTGGAGCCTTCGGCATGGTGTCACCGATGAAGGTCTATTCAGAAACACTGTATGCGGATGTTCGCATGCAACCCGGAACGCAGTTTGGTGTTCCTGTCGGGGTGGAAGAGCGCGCCCTTTATGTTGTGGACGGAGAAATAGAGGTGGCAGGCGATACATTTGGAAAAATGCAGATGCTGGTGCTCGACCAACATGTGACCCCGGCCATAACTTCGCCACACGGCGCCCATCTGATGTTGATTGGTGGCGCTCCCATTGGTCCGCGCAAACTATGGTGGAACCTGGTGTCCACACGGCCTGAGCGTATTGAGCAGGCCAAGCAGGACTGGCAGGAGGGCCGCTTTGCAAAGGTGCCCGGCGAAGATGAATTCATTCCGCTTCCGGAGAAATAAGAATATGAAAAATCTCACTTTCCTTGGTGCCTTGTTGTGTGCGGCGTTCGCGTTTGCCGCGCCGTCACAGGCGCAGGACTTCAACTCAGCCCCCGTGCCCAACAGCATCACCACCAAATATGGTGAGACGCGTGCTTACTTCCGGGACTGGCTGGCCGTCTGCAAACCAGGCGAGGACGCCTGCCGCGCCGTCGGCTACGCCGGCAAGGTTGGCCATGTGGGCGACTACCAGTTTTATGTCCGCTCCGGCATGGTTGGACTGGATTACCAGATGCAATTCGTTCCCATCGCCGTGATGGCGGATACATCCATGCCGATGGAGATCATCATAGACGATGAGTCGCTGGGCAATTTTGAGTTCGGTGCCGATGACGGCTACTACCGCGAGGGCAATGTGGTGAATGAATTCACCTTCGGCCAGTCGCGTAGCAACCTCGACATGCTTCCTGCGATGCAGGCCGGCTCTACAATGGCTGTGCGGTTTACGGACGAGAATGGTGAGACCGGCAATGTGCAGTTCTCGCTCTTTGGCCTGACCAATGCGCTTCGCTGGATGGATGCTTACCGCCAGAGCGACTAGCTGTCGCGCCGCTGCCGCAGGCTTAAGGCTGTCAGTCCAAGGACGAGGATGGACAGGATTACCGACAGGATGGCGTTTCCGTTCCATCCTGCCAGGTCGTACGCGATGGTTCCTGCCCAACTGAAGATGCCGCCACCTGCAAACATGATGACGATATAGATCGTCATTAGGCGGGTGCGGATTTCAGGGTCGAGACTGAGAAACGTCATGCGGCCGGACACGTCGATGGCGGGGCCGACCAGGTTCATCAAGATGATCGGGATCATCAACAGCCACAGGCTATGTCCGAAGAACGGCAAGGTCACAACGGCTACGAGCTGACCTATGGCCAGCACGAAGCGGGCTTTGGTGGCACCCACCTGATCTGCCCATTTCCCAAGGCGTGCGGTCGTCACCAGACTGATGGCGGAGAAAACCGCAAGATAGCCAACCACGTCCACGCCGTAGCCCATTTGGGGGCTGGTGAGATGAAGGCCAAGGCCCATCCATACCGCCAGAAAGATGCCAAAGCTCAACGCCTGGATCACGCCGGACAACAGGACCTTTGGGTGGTTGGCAATGATAGGGAAAATCGACAGGATCAGATGGGCGTAGCTTTGGCTCGGTGCCGTCTCGCCGTCCCGGGGCTCCATGATGAATGGCAACAAGATCGAGACAAGCAACATGAGACCTGCAGCTGCGTAATAGACCGAGCGCCAGCCAAACTGCTCCGCCAGAATGCCACCGCCAGCACGTGCCACCAGAATGCCCGCAATAATGCCTGTGGTGAGAATCGCTGTTGCGTGACCAAGCTCACCGGGGGCCACACGACGCGAGACATAGGCGGGCAAAAGATAGGGGGCGATGGTGAAGAAGCCCAACAAGGCCGAGCTGGCAACAAACAGCTCGAAGTCTTGAGCAAATGCCATTCCGGCTATGGCAAAAAACTGCGCAGCCACAAAGATGGATGTCAGGCGCTTGTTGCTGACACGGTCACCCAAAGGCAGCAGGAAGAAGATGCCCAATGCCAGTGCAATCTGGTTGAAGGCAGGCACGGCTCCAATGATGGAAGCGCTGACGCCAAAGTCTTCCGCTACGACGGCGATGATGGGGTGAACATAATAGGCATTGGCGGTGACAACGGCACTTGCCAGCGCGAGCAGGTACAAACGTGATCTGCTCAGGGTGTGTCCATGCTGGCTGTCGTTCGACGTCATTCAAGCTCCGCCCGTTTCTGCGCTGGGCACAGCCAGCACTGGTGAGGCAGCGTCATACGCCGCCCGCCGCACCATTACCAGACTGAGAGATTGCAATAGAACTTCAGGTCGCCATCTCCAAGCTCTACCGTTGCTTGATCAGGAACTCGTCCACATTGAGTGTTGCCCGTTCTGCCGCAAACCGCCGGGCATCATATGGATAGAGCGTCCCGATGCGCTCTGCGCCACCCTCACCAAGATACCAACTGTTACAGCCAGACGCCCAAACGGTGTCTTTGAGGTCTGCCTGGAACTGCGCATCCTGCGCTGCAACGACTTCTTCAGTGGGCTCAATCGTCTTGTCGCGACCGGCAAGTTCGATTGCCTGGACGATGTAGTTGACCTGCGCTTCGACCATGAACACAACTGAGTTGGTGGCAACACCCGTGTTGGGGCCCGTCACCCAGTAGAGATTTGGAAACCCGGGGACACACGCACCATTGAGCGTGTCGGGACCATTGATCCAGCGCGTCGCCAAATTGTGCCCGCCCTCTCCCAACACTTCCAGCTCGACGGCATGACCCGCAAGGTCAAAGCCTGTGGCCATGATGATCACATCGGCCTCGATCCGTTCACCATTGCTGGCGATGACAGCGTTCTCTTCGATACGTTCAACACCACTGGCGACAAGGTCCACATGCGGCAGTGTCAGGGTCTCGTAAAAATTGTCTGACAGCAGAATGCGTTTGCAGCCCAACTCATAGTCTGGCGTCAGCTTGGCACGCATATCCGGGTCTTTGATGATGCCGCGCATGTGGCCGAGAATTTCATCGGTCCGGCGGGCGGCGACCTCAGAGTCACGCTTGATGATGGGAACGTTTTCCGCTTCCAAAAAATCAAAGATGTCCTGCCGCAGCTTTGCCCGCGTTTCAGGCTTGTCGCGGAATTGCGCCTTGTCTTTGTCGGAAAATACTATGTCACCGCGTCGCGCGATGTAATTTGGTGTGCGCTGCATGACAGTGACATGAGTGGCGACTTTCGCAATCTCCGGGATCACCTGAATCGCGCTGGCGGCACTGCCGATGACGATCACACGTTTTCCATCCAGATCCACGTCATGGTTCCAGGTCGCCGTATGGAAGTATGGGCCCTCGAATGTTTCCAGACCGGCAAAGTCCGGGATCATCGGCTTGTGCAGGCCACCTGACCCATTGATGACGTGATGTGCCTGCATGGTCTCGCCTGAATGAAGCTCGACGTTCCAGATGTGCGCATCATCAAGGCGCAGGGTTTTGACCTTTTCGTTGAACCGCACCAGAGGCGTAATGCCATATTTGTCCGCACAATGACGGATATAGGCGTGGATCTCGGGCTGCGGTGAGAACAGCCGCGACCATTCCGGGTTTGGTTCAAACGAGTAGCAATATAGCGGCGACGGCACATCGCAAGCGGCGCCTGGATAGGTGTTCTCCCGCCATGTGCCACCCACCCCGTCGCCTTTTTCAATCAAGGCAATGTTGTTGATGCCCTTTTCACGCAGCTTGATGGCGGCGCACAGGCCGGAAAATCCTGAGCCGATGATGACAGCATCCAGAACCTTGGACACGGGTTCGGTCTTCGCGGCACTCACGACGCTTCTCCCCGAAAGGCCTTGACCCGCGGATTGGCCGCGCAGGCGGCGTAGTCGGCCTGTATCATGTCGCGGCGTGCATCAATTGCGACGCCCATGTCGGGATCGGTGAAGATGTAGAGCCGATTGTCACGGATGGCATCCAATGTCACCCCACCAACAATATCCGCGGGCATGCCGCCTTCGACAAAGGCCGTCATGGCTTCAAGGCCTGCGGAATCATCATACGTCTTGCCCGAGGGGCGACCGAGATGGGCGTTGTGGATATTGGTGCGTACAAAGCCGGGACACAGAACGCTGACACCAATCTTGTCAGCCTCAAGTTCAAGACGCTGGCTTTCCGACAGACCGACAACAGCAAACTTTGTGGCGCAATAAGGTGACAGACCGGGGCTGGCCCAATGGCCAGCCATGGACGCCACGTTGACGATATGGCCGCCGCCGCGTGCCTTGAGAAGCGGTGTGAAAATCTCGGTGCCGTGAACGACACCCATCAGATTGACATCGATGATCCAGCGCCAGTCCTTGAGAGGGATGGTCCCGGTCTCACCGCCAAGGCTGACGCCTGCATTGTTGACGAGGATGTCGACACCGCCGAGTTCGGCAAGAGCCTTGTCGGCAGCAGCACGCATGGCGCTTTCGTCAGCGACGTCGCAGGTGGTGCCAAAAGCTGTCACGCCTTTTGCGGTGAGTGCTTTGACCGCATCATCGACCTTTGCCTGATCAAGGTCTGCAATCATCACCTGGGCGCCTTCTTCACCAAGTGCTCTGGCGATCTCAAATCCGATGCCGGAGGCACCGCCCGTTATGAAAGCTGCTTTGCCATCTATCTGCATTTTTTGATGCTCCGTTTGATCTGTTTCGGACGTGGCTGTTTCAATAGGCGCACTTGTTCCATGGCTGACCAATTTATGGAATAAGGTAAGAAATACTTACCGGTGAAAGTGCGAATTGGCGGATTTCCATGGATTCCTTCAATGACTATCGACAGCTGCTGGCCCTTGAGGACGCTGGAAACTTCCGCAAGGCGGCGGACCGGCTGGGTATTTCGCACTCGGCGCTTAGTCAAACGGTCTCAAAGATGGAGAAGCGGCTTGGCGTTTCCCTGTTCGTCCGGACAAAGCTGGCGACGGTCCCCACAAGCTACGGACAGCGGCTGATGGATGCGGCCCGTCTGGCGATTGGCGAGGTGGGCGAGGCTGAGCGGGAAATCAGCCTGATGCGCAACCTGGAAGCAGGTCGCCTGATCATCGGGTCGGACCCCAATGTGAGTGAAAGCCTGCTGGCCCCTGCCCTTAGTCAATTGATGCGGGAGTACCCCAAACTTCATTTCTCTGTACGTGCCCACAATTGGGTCACGATGGTGGAAGAACTGCGTGCTCGGCGCATTGATCTCTATCTCGGCCTGGCCCCGGACAGGCGAGAGAGTGATTTCGTATATGCGGACCTGTCTTTTCTGCCCCCTGTTGTGACCTGCCGTGCATCACATCCGCTGCTGTGCAATCCGGCCACTGACGCGACCGACTGGACGGAATATCCAATCATTGGTGGGGAGGCGCCTGACTGGTTTCTGTCTGCCCTGCAGCAAAAGTACCCCGAGCGGTTCAGGTCGATTGAAGCCCTGCGGTCTACTTTCATGATTGCGCAGGATCTTGGACTTGTTCGCCAGATGCTGCTGGCAACAGATGCGCTGGCCATGATGCCGCTGCCAGTCATCGAAGAGGATTTGCGGGCCGGTCAACTGGCGATGCTGCCACCGGCCAGCTCGCCCTTTGCCGAAACCATTCCTGGCGTTATTGCTTCTCTTGCCGGACGCCCCCTGCCCCCGGCTGCTGCAAAACTGAGCCGCCTAGTGCAGGAAACCCTGGCGCTCGACCAGCGTATTGGCTGAAGGACCATCCGTATGCTGAGATACATCTCCCTAACTCTTGCCGCCATGTTGGCAGTTCTGATTGGAGTTTTCTGGATGGTCTATGCCCCTCTGCCCGACAGCCCGGCGCGCGCTGCTGTTGGCTATGCCTATCAGACCGAACGGGATGGCCGGGCGATTGAATACTTCGTCAATGGCGAGGGGCCGTTAGTGGTTTTGATGGCCAGCGCCGGGCGCGAAGTAAGCGACTTCAATGAACTGGTGGCAACTCTGGTGGCCAGTGGATATCGAACCATCGCCATTGAAGCACCGGGCATTGGCGGGTCTGCCTTGCCAGACGAGCCCATGAGCCTGCGCGACCTTGCGACAGACATCGATACAGTTCTTGCCAAAGAAAGTGTGACAGATCCTGTGGTCGTGCTCGGCCATGCCTTTGGCAACCGCGTGGTGCGCGCTTTTTCCCATGATCATGCACCACGGGTGCGGGCAGCCATATTGATTGCCGCCGGAGGCCAGAAGCCTGTGCCTGTTGAGGCGAGCAAGGCCCTGAGAGCGGCATTTGATCCGACGGTTCCCGCGAACGTGCGCGAAGAGAACATCCGCATGGCGTTTTTTGCAGGCGACAATCCCATACCGGACTACTGGAACGTCGGTTGGTACCGGCACACGGCCACTTTGCAGGGCAAATCGTGGCAGCAGATGGGCGACGAGCCATGGCAGGCGGCAGGTGGTGTGCCCATTCTTGTGGTGCAGGCGGACAGCGACACCGTGGCACCCAAGGAGGACGCGTCCGACGCCCTGGCTGAAGAGTTTGCCGGGCGCGTTGAGGTTGCGCTCATTGAGGACGCAGGACACGCGCTGCTTCCAGAGCAGCCGGACGCGATAGCGCAAGCGATCCTGCGATATCTCGACCAGCTGAACTAGGTCTGGCTACTCCGCAACATATTGCGGCCAGTTGCCTTTGATGTAGTCCACGAATGTATTCGAGATGCCTTCGGCATTCAGATATTCACGGCTTGCTGGCAAGGTGGCCGGCGTGAAGCTGCGGTTGGCTTCATAGAGTTTCGGGAAATCGTGGTTCCACATGCCCGCTCGACCAAGCATCGCGTAGTCGTACCCGGCCGCCAGCACCTTCTCGGCGTCCGCCGGTGTTTCGAGTGCACCTGCTGCACCCAGTCGTGTGTTGCCGCGCTTGAGGGCACCGAAGTGATCCAGCAAGGATTTTCCTTTGAAGTCGTCTTCTTCAGGTTCCTTGAAGCAATCCCACAGCGACATATCCAGGAAGTCCACACGGTCGTCGTTCAGGAGTTTTTCGGCAACACCGAGAACCTCGCCGAGTTGCATGCCGAAGCGCTCCGGCGACAGGCGCACACCCAGTACAAAGTCCTTGCGGCAGCGGGCGCGCACGCCCTCGATGATCTCAAACAGGATGCGGTAACGACCCTCTGTGTCTCCGCCATACTGGTCATCACGCTTGTTGATGGAAGCGCTGAAATACTGGCACAGGATGTAACCATGCGCCCCGTGCAACTCGACGCCATCAAAACCTGCCGCCTCGGCGCGTTCAGCACCCCGGACAAAATCCTCAACGAGTTGCTGCGTCTCAGCGAGTGACAGCCCACGGGCGCCGGACCGCTCGTTGTCGGATGGGCATACGGGAGGCCCGTCCAGCAGGTCCTTTACCAGCGAAGATCGCATGCCTGCGTGATGCAGTTGAACCAGGGCGACACTGTCATGCGCCTTGATGCCGTCCGCCATGCGGGTGAGGCCGGGAATGTGTTTGTCATCCCAGATGCCCAACTGGCCCGGGAAGCCCTGCCCGATAGCCTGCACGTGCGAGGCACACGTCATGGTGAGTCCAAAGCCGCCCTTGGCACGCATGGTGAGCCATGTGTACTCATCATCCGACAGGGTGCCGTCGACATGGCTCTGGCAGTTGGTGAGGGGGGCAAGCATGAAGCGGTTTTTCATGGTGGGACCGCTCGTGAAAGAGAGCGGTGACAGCAGGTCTGTCATCTGGGCAGGCTCCGAATGGTGTGAAATTCAATATGGATTTGACGCTCAGGGTGCGCATTCGCAGGGCTTGCGTCAAATCGGTTTTGTGAAACAGGAGGTGAAGTTGCCTCCACCTGGAACTTGGACCGGCTCAGGGATATTGGAGAACCAGCTTCGTCGGGAGCGCAGCTAGGGTGCTGCTGCGCCCTGCTCTGCCTGGCGCAGCACACGCAGGAAATTTCCGCTCCAGATCTTTTGAATGTCCTCGGCGGAATAGCCCGCCTGCACCAACGCAACCGTTACATTCAGTGCTTCACTGGCGTCCGCAAATCCGTCGATGCTGCTGCCGTGGTTGAAGTCATTGCCAATGCCGACATGTTCAACGCCGATGCGTTCCACGATGTAATTGATGTGGGCAATCATGTCGGCAACGCTGCCCTTACCGATGGTGGACCGCATCTTCATCAGGAAGGCGCGCTGGGCGTCGGGGTCTTCAAGCTCCCAGTAGAGCTCGTAAGGGTATGAATATTCTGCGGGCAGACCTGCTTCGAGGCGGACGGCTTCCACCGCAGCCAGGGTCTCTGGATCCGACAACTGCACCAGGTATGCGCCAAAGGCAGCGATATGAATGACACCACCGGTTTCACCGATGCGATCAATCTCCTCATCAGACAGATTGCGGGTGACATTGGAGATGGCGCGTACGTTTGAGTGACTGGCAATGACGGGCGACGTTGAGAGATCAATCGCCTGCAGCGTGGCGGCCTTTGACATCTGCGACACGTCAACGAGAGCACCAAGCGCGTTGACTCTGCTGACCGCCTCAACACCAAGCGGCGACAGGCCGCCGTGTTCTTCGGTCGGCTCATAACTGCCGGTTGCTCCGTCATAGAGTGGGCGTGACGAGTCCGCAAAGTCGTTGTGCGCCAGGTGGTTCAGCCCAAAGACGCGCATGCCTGCAGCATAGAAGTCGTCGAGCGCTGAAACATTGCCTTCCAGTGACCGCGCATTCTGGAAACCCAAAATGAGGGCCGACTGACCAGCGGCATCGGCTGCAACAATCTCGTCTGCTGTTGTGGCCAGAACGACTTCGTTCGGCGCCGCAGCCACAAGCGCGAGGACGGCAGCCAGTTTCTCATCCACTTGCGCCCGCGCGGCCTTGTCAGCCTCCGGCGTGCGTGGCCCCGGGCCAACCGCGAGCGACATGACCACCGCGTCAACGCCGCCTGCGCGCATCTTCTCCGGCGAGACTTTGGAAACACCGCCTTCAGCAAGATAGCTTTCGGACGTCGAAGGAATGACGATGTCCGCATGGGCATCCAGCACGAGGCTCTGGCCATGAATGACGCGGGCCTGCTCAAGCAGGGCAGCATCGGAAGTGACATCCTGTGCATAACCCGAACCGGCGACCAGCAGGGCAAGGCCTGCAGCGGTGCTGGCCAGGGCTTTGCTCACGGTAAGGCCTCGGCTCGAGGCCAAATTTGGCAGAGGTTTTTTTCTGAGATGAGTCACGGCTTCCTCCCGGGGATGCACAGTTTGTTTTGTGTCGTTCCCGGGAAGTGTCGGCATTTGTCAGCCGCTTGTATAGGTGTGGCTACGCGCGTGCAGGTGACAGTTTCAAAACGCGCCGCACGAAACCGTACATCGCATCTTTGTGAGTCAGCATCGGCTGCTCGATCCATAGCCATGACATGGTGGCGACGGGAATTGTGATGGCCAGTGTCGCCACGAACAGCTCCAGCGGCCCCAGTGCGGGCAGTTGATAGATCAGCAATTGCTGGATCGGGAAGGCATAGATGTACAGGCCGTACGAAATGTCGCCGAACTGATTGAATTTGCGCACAGGCCCTTCGGGAATGAAGGCCACCCAAAGAGACGTGTATGCAACAAAAACATATAGCGCCAAAGGAAAGGCAGCTGTGCCGTGGGCAACAACGGATGACGCGAGAAGCGCGATCACACCGCTCCAGTGCAGAGGAATAGTGTCGCGCAGCTCATGCGCCAGCACACCCAGACCGAAGCACAGGCCAAAGCGCACCAGATGCTGCACCGGCGTGATGTCGGCAAAGAGCGTCGGCATGAAAGACAGGACGATCAACGGCGCACTCAGCACAGCAAAGACCGCAAGCATTTTTAACCGGTTTGAGAACACGCCGAGCATGCCCAGAACCGCGAGTGCTGCGTAACAGACAATCTCGTAGCGCAGTGTCCACAGTGACCCGTTGACCTCGAAGGGCACCGGATTGGTTTCAAATACGCCGGGCAGTATGGCGTCAGGCGTCACAAGGCTCGCGGTCAACGGCACATAGGCCATGGTTTGTGGGGACGTGAAATACGCCCACAGGGAAAGACTGGAAGCAAACGGCAGCACCATCAAAGCAGTAATCACGACACAGACAATCAGTGCCGGGAGAATACGAATGGCGCGCGCTGCCCCGAAATGGGTCAGCGAAGACGAGCGGTGCCAGCTGCGGATCACCAGAAACCCGCTGACAACGAAGAAGATATTGACCGCGTGATAGCCCAGCGTGAAACCGGTCAGATCAGCCAATGGCTGGGAACTGCCCTCGCCATTAACGATAAGATAGCTGTGAGACAGCGCCACAAGGGCTGCTGCTACCAGCCGCATCAAATTGAGATTGTTGTCGCGTCCAGAAGACACGTCTCCAAGGATCTTAACCCTAGCCATACCCGTTCCCGCCCAAATATCTGAGGCATTGCGCTGTGCCCTTTATGGACAAATGCGCGCTGAGCGCCTCGATAAGACAGGGCGTTGCGAGGAATGTGCCAGTGGCCGGGAGTGAGGCGTGGGCTAGAACACATCCCGGAATTATTTCCTCGCTAACTCTGGAGAATCGAGATGTAGCCACGACAATCAGAAGCTTGGTGGACAGGCCCCATACAAGAGGGCTTATCCCCGGTGCAACAGGGTATGAGAAAATTGCTGATCGCAACTTCTCGAGGCCCTCATATGCACGAAATTGGATCCTACTGGTACTTGGGGCCGCAAGCCCAAGAAAACATCCTGAGCGGAAATGCAAAATCAAACCCGTTCAAGCTTGTTCGCAAGATAAAACTTGATGACGCCTACCAGAAATATTGTCGACTTCTTGAAGCAAAGGGTGCTTCCTTCGACTTTTTAGGCCACACGGGCGAGGGCGCTACTTTGCTGGTTGGCGAAGGGAACCTGAGCTTTGCTCTCAGTCTCGCTAAGACGAACCCGCGTCGCGCTAGCAATTTATTGGCCACGACTTTTGAGTCGAGGGTTGACATATCGAACTCCGCCAAACGCAACGCAAGCTATATTAGATCACTCGGTTCGAGCGTGGAATACAGCATTGATGCCACCAAGCTAAACAACCACTTTAGCTCCAAGCGTTTTCATCTCATCATTTTCCAGTTTCCGAATGTCCATAGTAGAAACCCAGTCTACGGCAGAAATCCAAACCACGTGATGATCAGGCGGTTTCTAAAGTCGGCTGCGGGCTGCCTTCTGCCGACCGGATTAGTAGCGATATCAATCGTAAACAGCCCCTACTATCTTGGCGCATTCAATCTACCTGACGCCGGAAAAATGGCTGGACTTAATAAACCCGAGGTTTATCCATTCCGACCAAGTGATTTTTCTGGATATACCCATGTGAACACTGAGGGTCCTGACAGCGCGATCACGAAGTACGACTCTTTCAGCACTTGGGTTTTCCAACTGAGGCATCAGACTCATCATGGGTGATCCTCAGAAGGTGACTTCTATGAATCTGCCAGCAGGTGCATCACTCATACTTGGATTTGTTTCGGCCGCGCGCGAGGCGGAGTTGTTGGAGTGGGTAAACCATCAGAACTGGCGGGATGATCTGCGTCGCCGGGTCCAGCACTATGGCTGGGTTTACGACTATCGAGCCAGACATGTCTCTGCGGACGCTTATCTCGGCCCGCTGCCCCCACCCCTCAGGGCCGAGTGTGACCAGCTCAGTGCTTCGGATATGTTTGATGAGCAGCCAAGCCAGATCATCGTGAACGAGTACGAGCCCGGGCAGGGCATCGCTCCACATATTGATTGCGTTCCCTGTTTTGGCCCTGTGGTCGCGTCGTTGTCGCTTGGGTCACCGTGCGAGATTGTTTTTGGCAACAGAACGAGCGGCGCGAGGCTGAGCTGTATGCTAGAACCGCGGAGCCTACTGGTTCTTGGCGGGCCTGCACGCTTTGAGTGGACACACACAATCCCCGCCCGCAAATCCGACATGGTTCAGGGTGTTCGAACACCGCGCAAACGACGGGTGTCGCTTACATACAGAACAGTGCTGGCGAACTAGAAACCACGACCGTTGCTCTTCATCTGGCAGGCCGCGCGATCGATCATACATCGCTGCTTTGCTCAACGTGCTTGCTGTCGAACTCCGCTATCCGCTTTGCCGACGGCCGGGCTTCGCATCGATTGATCCATTCCTTGATGGCCTGATTGTCCGGCGCGGCATCGGGAGACCAGGTGAATGTCGAGACCAGCAAGAGGTCCGCCGCCGTAAAACTCTCTCCTATCAGGTATGGGGCGCTTTCCAGCGCACGGGCCAAGCGGGCGATCATCTCGGGCATGCCCCGGAACGTGACGTCGAGGACCGGATGCGACAGGCCGGCCACGCCAATTGCGACGACCGGCTCTACGACGTTGCCGTACCAGGCTAGCCAGCTGAGATAGCGGCCGCGCTGCGGGTCGCCCACAACCGGGCCCATCCCGGCCTTGGGGAACAGGTCGGTGAGATAGAGGATGATCGCATTCGATTCCCAAATCTCGACACCGTTGTGAACCAACAGCGGCACCTTGCCCTCAGGATGCGGGTTCTTTGGGTCGTGCCCGCCCGTTCCGTCATTGCGCGCGACGCCGACAATCTGGACATCGATCTCGCTCCAGACATTCAGTTCATCAATCAGGCGGATGATGCGCGACGAACGGGAGTTGGGCGAGTGGTAGAGGGTCGGCATGGTGTGATCTCATGATTTGGTTTCCACGTGACGTCTGGTATAGGCGGACCCTACTGTCAGTTTCCGTCAGGATGTCATGAGAGGGTTTCATGAGTCGGCCTGAACGCCTTTTTCGCCTTCTGAACGCGCTGCGGGTGTTGCCCAAGCCAGTGACGGCGGCGCGACTGGCGCACGAAACCGAAGTCTCCGAGCGCACGCTTTACCGCGACATTGAAAGCCTGCGGGCAGGTGGTGCATTGATTGATGGTGCGCCCGGTCTTGGCTACACGCTCACTGAAGACCCGGCCTTGCCGCCGCAGACATTCGATCGGATCGAGATGGAGGCGCTGGTCGTTGGGCTCAGCGATGTGCGTCAGCGGGGCGACCCGCATCTGGCACAAGCCGCTGATGCAGCCCTTGCCAAGATCACAGCAACGCTGCCTGACCGTCTGCAGCGCCAGATGCTTCACGCGACCCACATGGTCTATCGGTATGAAGCGTCGGACAGTGACACGCCGGACATCTCGGATATCCGTTCGGCCTGCTGGGATGAACGCGCCCTCGACATTGACTATCGCGATGCGGACGGCGCCAGGACACAGCGGCGCATCTACCCACTGGCCATCGTTTATCTCGACACCGGCTGCGCCTTGCTCGCCTGGTGCTGCCTTCGCAAAGACTTTCGAAAATTCTGGGTGGCGCGGATCAAAGCTTTCAAGCCCACCGACGAAAGCTTCCACCCGGAGCGTGCCAGGCTCCTGCGCACCTATCTTGCCCAGTTTTCATGAAATGAGGCGTTGGTAGTTCTGGTGCTTTCGAAAATATAAGTGGCGCACCCGGCACGATTCGAACGTGCGACCTCTGCCTTCGGAGGGCAGCGCTCTATCCAGCTGAGCTACGGGTGCTGGTCCGGCGAGTGGGGCCACTTGGAGTGACCCTGTCACGGGAGCGCGGAAACTAGCGCGGTTGGGGGGCGGCGGCAATCATGCAGATTGCGCTGCGGGCCTGAATTTCGCCGAATTTGGACAAAAACCTGATCGCGCTTGGCTTGGGGGCAAGGTGGCGCGATAGTCGCATGGGTTGCGGGGAAGGAGGCCGGACGATTCGTTTTGGCCTTTGAACAGGCGTGTTTTGTGCCTTTTTGGGACTTTTTTGTTCTGACGGGACACATGAGACCGCCCTGGACCGGCAACGAGGCGCGACGACGATGGCGACACCAGCACAGACAGCTGCCAATGAAGCAGCCCGCAAAGCGGCACAGCGCTCGCCTTTGCTCAAGCTGGCGCCGTTTGAGGCCTATGCTGACCCAGTCTGTGCGCTCAAAGATCCCCGCCTTGTGGCTTTGCACGACTACTGGCGCGGCAAGCGCGGCGCGACGCCCATTCCCGCACGCGAGAACATTCACCCGCGCGACTTCGTGAACCATCTGCCGCGGGTCTTCTTGATTGATGTGCTGCCGGATGGGGGCTTTGCCTTCCGGCTCGCGGGCACGGCGATTGTTGATCTGTTTGGCTGCGAGCCGACGGGTAAGTCATTGCTCGATGCGCTGGGGCCTCAGGCGGCCCGGCTGGCGTCGGCTGTGTTTACGGCGGTTGTTGAATATGGTCGGCCCATGCGCACGCTTGGCGCCATGGACTGGTGGACACCGCCCAAGGAAGCGTCGTTTGAAGCACCGGCCCATGATCTGGCGCATATGACGTTTGAAGCCGTGCACATGCCCCTGTCGCCCAATGGCGCAGAGGTGGACATCATCATGTGTGCGCTGGTGGCGTACTCCGGCGACGACCAGCCGCCGTTTCCCGAGATCGGCATCTAGGCTTACAGGTTGAGGCCTAAGGCTCTAGCTGTTTGTCGACCGGGTGATTTCCAGGAACACATCTTCAAGATGACCTTCCTCGATCGACAGATCGCGGATGGTGATGCCCGCTGTGCTGACATGCTCAAGGATCTCGGCCACGTTCTGGCTTGAAGGACGGTAGCCGATTTCCAGCACGCCGCCGGGCAGGATGCTGGCGTCATATTTGGTGAGGCTGCCGGGCACGTCATTCAACGGTGCTTCCGGTGTGACCAGCAGCGTCTTGCGGTCCAGCCGTGACACGAGCTGGGGCGTTGGCTCGCAGGCCACTACTTCACCGTGGTTGATGATGGCGATCTCGTCGCACAGGCTTTCTGCTTCTTCGAGATAGTGCGTGGTCAAAACAATTGTCACGCCGCGCTCATTGAGGCCTTTGACATAAGCCCACAGCTGCTGACGCAGTTCGATGTCCACACCGGCAGTTGGCTCATCAAGCACGATAACGGGGGGTGAGTGCACCATGGCCTTGCCCACAAGCAGTCGGCGACGCATGCCGCCAGACAGAGTGCGGGCATAGGCGTCCTTCTTGTCGGCCAGGCCCATGGCTTCCAGAATTTCGTCGGTGCGGCGCTCAGCGCGCGGCACACCATAGAGGCCCGCCTGCAGCTCCAGCACTTCGCCGGGCGTAAAGAACGGGTCGATGTTGAGTTCCTGCGGGACGACGCCGATAGAGGCGCGCGCCTGGCGCGGGTTCTCGTCGATATCAAATCCCCAGACATCCACCTCGCCTTCCGTCTTCACCACAAGGCCGGCAAGGACGTTGATAAAGGTGGATTTGCCCGCGCCGTTGGGGCCCAGAAGCCCAAAGATGCTGCCGCGCGGAATGGTCAGATCGATGCCCTTGAGCGCCTCTTTGGCGGGCTCATTGTTGGATGCCTTGTAGATCTTGCGCAGACCGCGCGCCTGAATGGCGGGGATGCGCGTGGAGGCATCGCTTTTCAAAGCGGCAGGGGTTTCCATATCCATGGGCGTCTTCCTCGGCCGGTGGCAGGCTCTTTGTGAGTCCGCTTTTCCGGGGTGGCGTTGGTACACCCGTGCAGGGTACGCGGTCAAACCTGGGGTCTCAATTGTAAGGGTCAAGCCCCTTGCGCTTTGTGCCCCAGGCCTCAACCACGTCAACTCCATTGTTTTTGAGAAGTAGCAGTACCAATGACGCCGCAGACACATAAACGAAAGAAGCGGAGAAAAGCGAGAATGGCACCGCTGCCCAATTCATCCATAGCGTAACGCTATCCAGATGCAGCTCATACGGCGCATCCTTCCAATAGAAGCGAACACTCTGAAACGCGGACATCAAACCGACGATGGCCTCGCAGGCAACGCAGATGAGAAACAGAACACCCGCCCGTCTGTATGTGATGAGTTTCCAGCGATAGTTCGGGCGAAAGAGGGCGATCAGGAAAAGCGCGCCCACTACAAGCGGGACCAGAAACGAAAGTACGCTCAAGGCAACTACCGCAAAGCCACCCTGCGTGAACATTGAATTCTCCCTTTTTCATTGGTGGTCGCATGATAGGTTGGTCACTTGCATCAATGTGACTTTGACTATCGTCTGGAGTGTGTTGCGTGGCAACCAAGAAGACATCGAGCGGCGGAACGCCCGTCACCAAGAACAGCCATCTTTATCTGGTGGATGGGTCCGCCTATCTGTTTCGGGCCTATCACGCGCTGCCGCCGCTGACGCGCAAGTCTGACGGGCTGCCGGTGGGGGCTGTGTCGGGCTTTTGCAATATGCTGCAAAAGCTGGTGCTGGCCTCCCGGGAGAAGGGCAGCCGGGATGCGGCGACGCATTTTGCGGTGATTTTTGATGCCAAGGGCAACACGTTCCGCAACGAGATCTATTCCGAGTACAAAGCCAATCGCGATGCGCCGCCGGAAGACATGGTGCCGCAGTTTCCGCTGGTCCGCGATGCGACGCGGGCGTTCAGCCTGCCCTCCATCGAGATGACCGGCTTTGAGGCCGATGATCTGATTGCCACTTATGCGAAGCAGGCAGCCGCGCTGGGTGCTGAAGTCACCATCGTCTCGTCGGACAAGGACCTGATGCAGCTCGTTGATGACAAGATCGAGATGCTGGACCCGATGAAGGACAAGATCATCGACAGCGACGGGGTTGTTGAAAAGTTTGGCGTGACACCGGACAAGGTTGTGGAGGTGCAGGCGCTGGCGGGGGACTCGTCAGACAATGTGCCGGGTGTGCCGGGTATTGGCATCAAGACGGCGGCGCTGCTCATCAACGAGTTTGGCGACCTTGAAAACCTGCTCGCCAATGCGGAGACCATCAAGCAGAAGAAGCGCCGGGAAAACCTCATCGAGTTTGCAGAGCAGGCACGCATCTCACGCCGGCTTGTGCTGCTGGACCAGGACGTGCCGGTGGATGTGCCGCTGGACGACATGGTGGTTATCGAGCCGGACGCCAAGAAGCTCATCGGCTTTTTGAAGGACATGGAATTCAACACCCTGACGCGGCGCATGGCGGAAATGCTGGACGCCGACGCAGATGCCATTGAGGCGGCGGGTGATCACAAGTCCGAGGCGAAACCGAAGGCTGCCCCATCGGTGGAAGCCGGTGAAACCGGCGGCACGCCCGGCGCTGTAGACCCGACTTATGTGGACAACCCGCCCATTGAAGAGACCGAGTATGACTGCGTCACGACCCTTGAGGCGCTGGACGCGTGGATTGCTGAGTCCTATGCGACGGGGCTGATCGGGCTTGATACGGAAACCACCTCTCTCGACCCCATGTCCGGGTCCCTTGTGGGCATCTCGCTGGCAACCAAGCCCGGGCGTGCCTGTTACATTCCCCTCACCCACGGCATGGCAAGCGAAGGCACGCTGGCGCTGGATGATCCGGCCCCTGAACAAATTCCTGTCAAGGATGTCATCTCACGGTTGAAACCGCTGCTGGAAGATGGCGGCGTCATGAAAGTGCTGCAGAACGCAAAGTACGACCTGGTGGTGCTCAAGCGTGTCGGCATTGACGTCTATCCCATCGATGACACCATGCTGATTTCCTATGCGCTGGACACCGGCCTGCACAGCCACGGCATGGATGCGCTGTCACAACGGTTCCTTGAGCACACACCCATTCCCTTCAAGGAAGTGGCGGGCACGGGGAAGTCACAGATCACCTTCGACAAGGTGCCCTTGGACAAGGCGACCCGCTACGCCGCCGAGGACGCGGATGTCACGCTCAGGCTTTATCACGTACTGAAGCCCCGTCTTGTGGGCGAGCGGATGATGACCGTCTATGAAACGCTGGAGCGCCCCATGGTCGGCGTGCTGCAGCAAATGGAAATGGCGGGCATCAAGCTGGACCCGGCCATCCTCAAGCGCATGTCCAGTGACTTTGCGCAGAAGCTTGCAGGCCTTGAAGCGGAGATCCACGAGCTTGCGGGTGAAGAGTTCAATATCGGCAGTCCCAAGCAGCTGGGCGAAATCCTGTTCGACAAGATGGGGATTGAAGGCGGCAAGAAGACCAAGACCGGAGCCTGGGGCACGGGTGCGGATGTTCTGGAAACGCTGGCGGCGCAGGGCCATGACCTACCGATCCGCGTTCTGGAATGGCGTCAGCTCTCCAAGCTCAAAAGCACGTATACGGACGCCCTGCCGGACTTCATCAATGAAGACACGGGCCGCGTGCACACAAGCTACTCGCTTGCTTCCACCACCACGGGGCGGCTGTCATCGTCAGACCCGAACCTTCAGAACATTCCCATTCGGACGGAAGAAGGCCGCAAGATCCGCACAGCCTTTGTGGCGGATGAAGGCAATGTGCTGATCTCGGCTGACTACAGCCAGATCGAACTACGGGTGCTCGCGCATATGGCGGGCATTGATACGTTGCGGCAGGCCTTTGCGGACGGGCTGGACATTCATGCCATGACGGCGAGCGAAATGTTCAATGAGCCGATTGAAGGCATGGACCCGATGATCCGCCGCAAGGCCAAGGCCATCAATTTCGGCATCATCTACGGCATTTCCGCGTTCGGGCTGGCGAACCAGCTGTCTATTCCGCGCGGTGAAGCTGCCGACTATATCGACAAGTACTTTGAGCGCTTCCCGGGCATTCGCGCCTATATGGACGAGACCAAGGCCTACGCGCGCGAGCATGGTTTTGTGTCGACGCTGTTTGGCCGCAAGACACATCTGCCGGAGATTGCCTCCAAGAACGGTGCGCAACGCTCGTTCACAGAACGCGCAGCCATCAATGCACCTATCCAGGGATCAGCCGCAGATATCATCCGCAGGGCAATGATCCGTATGCCGGAAGCGCTGGAAGCTGCGAAGCTGCCAGCGAGAATGCTGTTGCAGGTGCATGATGAGTTGATCTTTGAAGTGCCCGAAAAGCAGGCGGACAAGACCATCAAGGTTGTGCGCCAGGTCATGGAGGGTGCAGCCGCACCTGCGGTCAATCTCTCCGTGCCACTGGTGGTGGACGCCAATGCGGCGTTAAGCTGGGCGGAAGCGCATTAGCCTGCAACATTTGCCGCAGCTGGGGAGCAGCGCATGACCATCGACAATGATGACGATCTGCAAGGCCTGAAAAAATCCGGGCGGCTGGTTGCGGACATTTTGCAGTGCATGGTGCGCGCGGCCGAACCCGGCATGACGACCCGGGAGCTGGACAGCATCGGGGCCGCGATGATGGATCGCGCCGGTGCCCGCTCCGCCCCCGCCCTTACCTATGATTTTCCCGGCGCCACCTGCATCAGTCGGAACGAAGTCTGCGCCCATGGCATTCCTGGTGATGACGTCATTCAGGCGGGCGACCTCATCAACATTGATGTGTCGTTGGAGCTTGATGGCTACTTTGCGGACACAGGCGCGAGTTTCAGTGTGCCGCCGGTGACACCCGCCATTGCCGCCCTGTGCAAGGCTGGCCGCATGGCGCTGGAGCAATCCGTACGGCAGGTCAAAACCGGAGCGCGGTTCAATGTCATCGGGCGCACGGTTGAGAGTGTTGCAGCCAAGCGTGGCTTTACGGTGATCGACAATCTTGCCAGCCATGGCGTCGGGCGGGCACTGCATGAAGAGCCACGTGAAATTCCAACCTGGTATGACAAGCATGACCGCCGCCGGATAACGGAAGGTCTTGTCTTCACCATTGAGCCGTTTCTCTCCACCGGTGCCACGCAAGTGGATGAACTGGATGACGGCTGGAGCCTGTTTACGCCCAAGGGCACGCTGGCCGTGCAGTACGAGCACACGCTCGTCGCCACACGGCGTGGACCTATCGTGGTGACGCAATTGCCGGATGCTGCCTGACATGACTGATATTCCTCCGGATCAGGCTTGGCGGCATCTCCCGGTATGGGAGCAGAAACTGATGGCGGTTTCGCCTGTTGGCCCTGTGCTGACCGGCCTTGCCATCGCCGCCATGGTCTTTGCCAGCTACTACGTGGTGACGCTTATCGAAGGCGTTTCAATGTTCGACGATGGGCCGCGTAGCGTGGCAGGCCTGTCTGCCGATAGCTGGGCAGCATTTGTCATCTCGTTGTTTGCATGGGCGTTCATCTCCGCCAACGAGCTGGCAGGTCGGCGCAACTTTGCGGACATCTACGTGCTGGCCCCAAAGCTTGCCGGCGTGACGGTTGACGAACTCCTGGCGGCCCTTGAACCCTCTCCCGAACGTCAGCGTGGCGGGTGGATCGCTGCCGCATTTGGATTGGCTCTTGGAGCCGTGCTTTTTATTGGGCAACGCGATGCGGGCACGCCTGAACGTGGGTACTTTGAAGAATTCACACCCATTGCATGGTGGGCCATGATCGCAACCATGATCCTTTCCAGTCTTGTCATCCGCTGGGTGGTCATGGCGCGGGGCGATACCGCCTACGTTACTGACAATCTGATGGACAAAGCGAAACTTGATTTGCTGTCCCAGTCAGATGCACAGGCAGTTGGACACATTGCCCTTCGCGGGGCGGTCGTTTGGCTCCTGCACGCAGCCATCCTTTTTTTGCTTTTTGTCGGACAGCCTCTGAACGCTGTGCTCATCGCGACCTTCTGTTTGATTGTCGCCATCGCATTCATGGTTTTGATTACGCCATTGCGATGGGTGCACCAGCTGATCGCGCGAACCAAGGAGCGCGAACTGACAAAGATACGCGAAGACATACGTCAGGCTCGCCAGCAGGTCGTTCACCACGGCCCGGTAGGGGCGGAGGCCGGAAGCCGCCTTACAGGCCTCTTGGCTTATGAGGCTCGCATTGAGGGCGTGTCGGAATGGGCGATCGACGTGGGCACCATGTTCCGTTTTGCAGGTCTGTTGAGCCTGCCGGTCATCTCGTGGACCGGCGGCGCTTTTGCCGAGCGGATCATTGACTGGATGATCGGTTAGATCTTCTGGAAAACACCCGCCCGACGCGGGTCGCCGGCGCCTTCCATGACACCATTCGCGTCGCATGACGCAATGTGGACGCCGCCGAAGAACATGTTGGGCTCGCCCCAGGGCTCGACAATGTCGAACTCCTTGCTCATGGCGTCGCGTTCGGCGTCCGGCCAGCCTTCTTCGAAGCTGAGTTTGGCGGGTGGGCCATCATTCTCAACACCGTCGGCCCGTGTCCCTTCTACATGAATCCGTGGATGCATGACGGCGTCTTCCGCGTGTGCGCCACGGGCCAGCAGAATGACTGTTTGCAGCAGCGCCGAGCGGATGCGGTTTGACCCGCCGGACCCCAGAGCCGTAACGCCGCCTCTGTCATCATGGGCGAGCATCGGCGCCATCATGGAGCACATGCGCATGTTCTCCGCCCACTGATGGAAGCCGCCTGGATTGATGTCGTCTTCGCCCAACATGTTGTTGAGCATGAAGCCGCAACCGGGCACGAGAGCGCCACAGCCTTCGCCGTTGGAGACGGTGGCAGAGGCTGCGTTTCCATCTGCATCCACCACGCTGACATGGGTTGTCCCACGCAAGGCCTGCGGGCGTTGCTTGGCTGGTTTCTTCAGTTCGGCGCGTATCGCCACCAGCGCATCCGGGTCACCATTGCATTGCTCACGCAGGGCGTTCATCCACAGCAGGGCTGCCGCCAAGTCCTGGGCCGGCACGCGCTTGCGTTTGTGAGAGGCTTCAAGGCGGTCCAGCCCCAGGGCAACCATGATACCGCCTGACGACGGTGGCGGTGCCGTCTCGATCATCAGGTCACCGGCATGGGCCACGAGGGGGGCGCGGGTGGCAGTTTCGTAAAACCGAAAATCATCAAGGGTGAGGTGGCCGCCTGCGTCTTCCGCCTGACGCGCCATCGCCTGCGCGATTTCGCCCTTGGTGGCCAGCACCAGGCCTTCACGGGAAAGGGCATCAAAGGCGTCCGCGAGGTGGGGGTTCTTCTGTAGAGCACCCGCTTTGAGCAGCTCGCCCTCATCGTCTGTAAACAGATCGCGCAGCTGTGGCGTTGCCTTGAGGATGGGGTCCACCACACCAAAGAGATAGGCCTGAAATTCTGTGATCGACACGCCTTCCTTTGCGGCTCGAATTGCAGGTTCTGCGATACGGGTCATGGGGACACGCCCCAGACGCTCATGCACCGCAAAGATGCCCGGCAGGAACCCGGGAGCCGCTGCAGCACCAAGCCCTATGTGAAAGGCCTGGGTGACACTGCCGAAATCCACATGGACTTCGCGAAAGTCTATGTCGCCCTGCGACCGTTTGCGGCGCGGGGTCTGGGCAAAAAAATCGAAGACGCGGGTTTCGCCCTTGGAGCGGGCGGTGAGGAAACCACCGCCGCCGGGCGACGCGAGCACCGGCTCGGCGACACAGGCTGCCAGCAAGGCTGCAATGGCGGCATCAAATGCGTTGCCGCCATCCTCCAGAAGCTCAGAAGCCGCTGCCGCTGTGACCTGATGGCCTGCGGCAACGGCTCCCTTGTGAGGCATAACTTTGGTGTCGCGCGGTTATTCAGCAGCGGCGGCAGATGCCGGAGCTGCTTCACGGACATCCGGATCAACGTGCTCTTCAAACTTCTGGAAGTTTTCGATGAACATGTTGACCAGAGCGCGGGCCTGCTTGTCGTAGGCATCGCCATCGGCCCATGTGTCACGCGGGTTCAGCAGGCGATCATCAACACCATGCACTGAAACAGGCACTTCGAAGCCGAAGTTGGCGTCGGTGCGCATGTCCGCATTCATCAGGCTGCCATCAAGAGCGGCATTGAGAAGCGCACGTGTTTCCTTGATCGGCATACGGTGGCCAACGCCATAGACGCCGCCGGTCCAGCCGGTGTTCACAAGCCAGCAGTTCACTTTGTGCTCATGGATGAGATCACGCAGCAGATTGCCGTATTCGCTTGGGTGGCGCGACATGAAGGGCGCACCAAAGCAGGTTGAGAACGTGGCTTCCGGCTCGGTCACGCCCTTTTCAGTGCCGGCAACCTTGGCGGTATAGCCGGACAGGAAGTGATACATGGCCTGGCTCGGCGTGAGCTTGGCGATAGGGGGCAGCACACCGAAGGCATCAGCTGTAAGCATGATGATGGTGTTGGGCTGGCCGGTAATGCCCGACAGGCTGGCATTAGGAATATATTTGATCGGATACGCGCCGCGGGTGTTTTCCGTCAGGGTCGCGTCGTTGAAATCAAGCTGGCGGGTGTCCTCGTCCATCACCACATTTTCGAGCACGGTCGCAAAGCGCTTTGTGGTGGAGAAGATTTCAGGTTCTGCTGTCGCAGAGAGCTTGATCATCTTGGCGTAGCAGCCGCCTTCAAAGTTGAAGAGGCCGTTTGGTCCCCAGCCGTGCTCGTCATCACCGATGAGCTTGCGGTCGGGATCAGCTGAGAGCGTTGTCTTGCCGGTGCCGGAGAGGCCGAAGAAGATGGCGCTGTCGCCGTCCTTGCCGGTGTTGACCGAGCAGTGCATCGGCATGATCTTTTTCGGCGGCAGCTTGTAGTTGAGCATGGAGAAGACGGACTTCTTCATTTCGCCTGCATAGGACGTGCCGGCAATCAGGACGACCTGATTGGTGAAGTCGCAGGCGATCACTGTTTCAGAGCGGCAGCCATGGCGCTCAGGGTCAGCCTTGAAGCTTGGCAGATCGATGATCTTGAACTGCGGCTCGAAGGTTTCAAGCTCTTCGCTGGTCGGCTCGATCAGCAGGTGCTGAATGAACAGCGAGTGCCAGGCAAACTCGGTGACAACGCGAGTTGGCAAACGGTGGTCCTTGTCGGCACCGCCGAACAGGTCCTGCACGAAAAGCTCTTTGCCTTTGGCGTGGGCCAGCATGTCAGCGTGGAGGGTGTCGAAGGCCTCCTGGGTCATGCCCTTGTTGTTGTCCCACCAGATGGTGTTCTCGGTGTCGTCGGTGCGAACGATGAATTTGTCCTGAGCGGAACGGCCGGTGTGGGAGCCGGTCTTGACGACAAGCGGGCCTTCAGCGGCGAGCTTGCCTTCGGTGCGCTCCAGAGACATTTCGACGAGGGACGCGGCGCCATGGTTCCAGTGTTGAGCCCTGATGTCGGAAAAGCCCATTTTATCGAGGCCGTAGCTTGAAACCTTAGGACCGGTCTGTGTCACCTTCGTCGTCTCCTTAACGTCGCCCCGCTGCGGATCTTGTGTCGCGCGGGAAGCGAACCTGATGTCTGTCTGCGTGGCGGACAATCCGCCCTAGTTCCGCTGCGTGAATGCAGCGTGGCTTAACGCTTTGGCGCTACAGAGTCGATCCACAAAAGCCGCAATTCGAGCCGCTTTTTGGTGCAACGCCGGTGGTCTTTGACCTGATGCACGCATCGCGCCAACCCGGGCACTGTCCACGTCTTTTCAGGGATGCGTGAAAAACCGCAGATTTCCCATAAAAATTCAGGGCTTAGCCAAATTCGGTCTTCAAGCGCCGTCAAAATATGCCGCGTCATAATGTTGCGCAACAGGCGGCGACGATTTTCGGGAATTGCGGTTACCGGGAGCAAAGCAGCGTGTGGAATCTGCAACGGATTCGCAGTTAGTGGACATTGGCTCCCGCGCTTAGTGAGTCTCTGCGGCGTTGCACAGGCACTTTGGCCCGGCGAAATAAGGCGCTACAACATGAACGCGTCATCTTGATGCCCGATTCCCCGCAGATATCTGCGGTCTGCGATCGGTCCTGCACCATCGACGACATGAATTTCAGCGAATGAGAAGAAGGCGAACTCCCCCATGCCCACAGTTGCCCTGGTGGACGATGACCGCAACATCCTGACATCGGTGCAAATGGCACTGGAAGCGGAAGGCTTCACCGTGCGCACCTATAGCGACGGCGCTGCCGCCCTTGAGGGGCTGGCTGGCAAGCCGTGCGATGTTGGCGTGTTCGACATCAAGATGCCGCGCATGGACGGCATGGAACTGCTGCGCAAGCTGCGCCAGACCAGCGAGATGCCGGTCATTTTCCTGACCTCCAAGGACGACGAGATTGATGAACTGTTCGGCCTCAAGCTGGGCGCGGATGATTACATCAAGAAGCCGTTCTCCCAGCGCCTGTTGATTGAGCGCATTCGTGCCGTCCTGCGGCGCGGGTCGCCCAAGGACAGCTCGGGCAACGGCAACGGAAAAAGTTCCAACAGCAATGGCGAACTGACCTCCACAACCGAAGCCCAGGGTGTGATTGAGCGCGGACGGCTGGAGATGGATCCCGAGCGCCACGCCTGCACATGGGGCGGCAAGCCGGTGACACTGACGGTGACCGAATTCCTGATCCTGCACTCCCTGGCGCAGCGGCCCGGCTATGTGAAGAGCCGTGACGCACTTATGGATGCGGCATATGACGATCAGGTCTATGTGGATGACCGCACCATCGACAGCCACATCAAGCGGCTGCGTAAAAAGTTCAAGGCCGTTGATACTGAGTTTGACGCCATCGAAACGCTGTATGGCGTCGGTTATCGCTACAAGGAAGAGTAGCAAAGCCCATGGCGGACACACCGCGCAGTTCCAGCAGCAGCAACGGTCGGCTCCCCGGCTGGCTGGCTTCAGCGCGCGATTTCGTCATGCCCCTCACCGCGCGGGCGCGGCGGACACTCAATGACCTTCAGGTGCGCGGGCGTTTCTCCACCCTCACCCGCCGCATTGTGGCCTTCAACGTGCTGGCGCTGGCTTTGCTGGCCGCGGGCATTTTGTATGTGAACCAGTTTCAGGCCGGGCTGATTGACCAAAGGGTGCAGAACCTGCGCGCGCAGGGCGAGATCATTGCCGGCGCGCTGGCAGAGGCTGCGACCATTGAGCTTGAAACACAGATCATCGTGCCCGATGGCCCGATCCCGCAGATTGATCTGACGGTTGCTGCCCGTCAGGCCCCGATTGACCCACAGCGCGCAGCCGCCATTCTGCGGCGCCTCGTCTTGCCCACGGATGCCCGGGCGCGGCTCTACAACACCAACGGCGTCATCGTTGTGGACTCACAGTTCATCGATACCGGGCGCGACGTTATTTCATACGAGCTGCCACCGCCGCAGGATGACGACTTCACGCTTGTCGACTGGTTCAACGTGCTTGTGTCCGGCCTCCTGCGCGGCTCGGATGTTCCCCCTTATGAAGAGCTGCCGGGCGACAAGGGCCTCAGCTACAAGGAAGTGCGCGGTGCATTGCGCGCAGAGCCCACCAGCATGGTGCGCGAGAATGATCGCGGGCAGTTGATTGTGTCGATTGCCGTGCCGGTTCAGCGTTTCAAGGCGGTGATGGGCGCGCTGTTGCTCTCCACTGAAGGGGGCGACATCGACGCCCTGGTGCGCGCGGAACGCATGGCCGTGTTGCGGGTGTTCGGCGTGCTGATGGTCGTGTCCGTGCTGCTGGCCATCCTGCTTGCGGGCACGATTGCAGCACCGATCCGCCGGCTGGCAGAAGCAGCCGAACGTGTGCGCCACCAGCGGCACACGCGCGTAGAAATTCCAGATTTTCGTGACAGGCGCGATGAGATCGGCGAGCTATCGGGCACGCTGCGTGACATGACGCGCGAGCTGTACGCCCGCATTGACGCGACCGAACGGTTTGCGGCGGACGTGGCCCATGAACTCAAGAACCCCCTTACCTCCTTGCGCAGCGCCATCGAGACATTATCCATCGCAAAGGATGACAAGGCGCGCGAACAGCTACGCGCAATCATTGCGGATGATGTGACACGGCTTGATCGTCTGATTACAGACATCTCAGAAGCCAGCCGCATTGATGCTGAAATGAGCCGCGCTGAGGCCGTCCCCATTGATCTGACGGAGGTTCTGGCGACCTTTGTGCGGAACTACACCCAGTCGCGCGATGGTGCTGAGACCCGCGGTGTCCGCGTGACCTTTGATACGTCCACACCGTCCACCCAGCCATTTGTTGCTGAAGTGATCGAACTACGGTTCGGGCAGGTGCTTGCCAACCTTGTGGACAATGCCGTGTCCTTCAGCCCTGACGGCGGCACGGTGGTGCTGGCGATCAAGCGCAATGGCGGTGATATCGACATCACGGTGGAAGACAGCGGCCCGGGCATTCGACCTGAAAACCTCGAGACGATTTTCAAACGATTTTACACAGACCGGCCCGAGCCTGATGCCTTTGGCAAGAACTCCGGTCTTGGCCTCTCCATTTCGCGGCAGATCATGCAGGCCCTTGGTGGGTCGCTGGACGCGGAAAACGCGACAGATGAGAACGGCAAGACGACAGGTGCCCGCTTCATCATTCGCCTGCCGGCCAAATGACGGACACGCATCACGCAACCTGCGTCGCCCGTCGCGGACGCGCCGCCTTGCTGCGCGGCCCTTCAGGGTCGGGCAAGTCCGACCTTGCCTTCCGTTTTCTGGAGACCTACGCGGATGCATGGCTCATTGCCGATGATCAGGTGATCCTGTCAGGCGCGGGGTCGCATGTTTACGCGTCGGGCCCCAATGTCCTCAAAGGGCTTCTTGAGGTCCGGGGTCTGGGCATTGTCAGTCGTGCGGTGCCGGCGGATGCCAAACTTTTTCCAGTTGCCCTGATTGTGGATATGACGCCGAACCAAGCCCTCCCGCGTATTGCGGAGCCTCATTTTGAGACCGTGAATGGCGTTGATTTGCCGGTTATCCCCTTGGCAGCATTCGAGGTTTCAGCCCCGCAAAAACTCGCGCTGGCGCTTGAAACCATCGGCCAGGGGCACTTTCCCGGCGACGATGGTCGTATGAGCTGAGACCGCCCGGCACCCTTTACGCGCAAATACCGCCAAATCTTCTTGCCAAATCGCCCCGGAAGGCGTTGAGATCATCCTTGACGCTCAAGTGTTGGACGTCAGCGCCGCTCCTTGGGATCAAGGCACGGCTTCAATTCCACCGTATACGGATCACTGAAGACACATGATCGGTCTTGTACTTGTTACCCACGGACATCTGGCCACAGAGTTTGCTGCTGCTATGGAGCATGTGGTTGGTCCGCAATCGAATACCCGCGCCATCTGCATCGGACCGGATGACGACATGGAGGAGCGCCGCAAGGAGATCATCTCCGCCGTCGGCGCTGTTGAAACCGGCGATGGCGTCATTTTGCTGACGGACATGTTCGGCGGCACACCGTCGAACCTTGCCATCTCCGTCATGGAGCAGGCCAATGTGGAAGTGCTGGCAGGCATCAACCTGCCGATGCTGATCAAGCTTGCCAGCGTCAGAGTGGATACACCTCTTGCCGAGGCGGCTGCCATGGCGCAGGAATCAGGCCGCAAATACATCAACATTGCCAGCGAACTCCTGGCGAACGACAAATAACAAAAAGACTGCTGCAATCATCAGGCGGTCAGGGATGAAACACGGGCCATGAGTGCGCCGGACGACAAGCAGGGCGATACGCCCCAGGGGGGCAATCTGTCCCGTGACCTCACAATCACAAATGCCCGTGGCCTGCATGCCCGGGCATCGGCGCGGTTTGTGAATCTGGCGGAATCATTTGATGCGGATATCCGCGTATCCCGTGATGGACAGACAGTTGCCGGCACATCGATCATGGGGCTGATGATGCTGGCTGCCTCGAAAGGCTGCGGCATCAAAGTGCAGGCGTCAGGCCCTCAGGCAGAGGCGGCCATGGAAGCGCTCAGCAAGCTGGTGACAGATAATTTCGGTGAGGAATGACGCCTAGGCGCTTTCAGCAACGTCTTCCACGTCTTCACTGATGACCGCTATCTCGTCATAGGTCTTGACGCAGTTACGCCCGGCACCTTTGGCGGCATATAGCGCTTCGTCAGCATTGCGATAGAGAAGCTCCAGATCTTCCGCGTTGTCCGGGAAGACCGAGATACCGATGCTACCGGATACGCTCACATCTTCTCCCGATGACAGGCGAACCGGCACTTCGATGGCGCGCAGCAGGCGGGTCGCAAAGCGTGCCGCGCCCAGACCATCATCGAGGTGCAGGAGCACCAGAATGAATTCGTCCCCGCCGGTTCGTGCCACGAAGTCTGTTTCGCGCACTTCTTCGCTCAGGCGGTTGGACAGTTCCACAAGCACTTCGTCACCGGCACCGTGGCCGTAGTGATCGTTGATGGGTTTGAACCCATCAAGATCCAGCGCGAGGATCGCCGCCTTCTCGCCGGAGCGCTTGGCGTGCTTCAGCATTGATGACGTGAAGTCGTTGAGCGCCGTGCGGTTGGCAAGCCCGGTCAGCGGATCGGAAATGGCCTGCTGTTCCATGGCCACTGCCAGTTCATGGCGGGCCGTAATGTCGGTGGCGGAGAACACAATGGTTCCGTCGCCGCGGCGCACGATTTCCAATGCGATGACGCGCTCTACGCCGCCTTGCAGGGACAGGTCATGGCGCAGGACACCTTCGGTCAGTTTCTCGCCCACGAAACTGATCACTTTCTGCACAGTCTCGGTGGGGTCACCTTTCCCAAAGTCGCCGCGGGTTGCCAGATACAGCAACAACTCGTGAAGTGAACGATCGCGGGAGAACCAGTCCGGGGGAACGCCGAGCAATTCGCTCAAGCGCAAATTCCAGAACAGGATCCCGTCAAAGCCGCGGGTCGCAAGCACGCCATGGGACATGGCCTCGATGACCCCGCCCATCATCTCTACGTCCTGGCTGGCCTTGGCAGCTTCTTTCTCGGCTTCGTCCGCACGCTTGGTCGCCGTCCGCAGGTCGTCACGGACACCGGCAATCTTGGTTGTGAGCTGCTCGGTTTCGGCAGCCATGGAGTCCACCTGGGCCTCGCCTTCAAGCGCCTGCTCCTTGCGGAACCAAAGCGTGCGGCGGATGGCTGCAAATGGCTCTTCCAGCGCCGCCAACTCCGACGGTAGACCGGTGAAGTCCTGGTTCTTTTCAAATTCTTCTTTTGCCAGACCGTCAGCAACAATGCTGAGGGTCTTACCCCATTGCGGCACCACGCGAATGAGGCTGAGTGAAATGCGCACGAACAGAACGACGAAAGGAATGAGGAACAGGATGATAAGCAGGACTGCCGTCAGCTGCGCGGAAAACAGTCCGCGCCCCACCGCTTCGGTGCCACGTTCCAGACGAGCCATTTCAAAGCTCATCAGAGTCGCGTAGGCACTGATGGCCGGCATGTCATCCACGCGGATGGCATCGTCGATTTCTATCGGAGATTTGCCCTGCTCTACCATGTCAATGGCCAGGGCAATGCCAGCGGCATAGTCATTTACGGTCTGTCCGATAACACGTACGGCCTCGCGCTCTGCATTTGATACCGCGCGGTCTCGTAGCTGAGAGAGCAGTGCTTCTGCACGCATCACGGCCTCGTTGGCCCGGTCGGAGTGGTCCTGGTCCGCTGTCAGGAGGAATGCTTTTGCATGGTGGACGATGCCGTCCAGTCCGATCGCCGCTTCAAACTCGGACAATAGCTGATGGTGCGGCGGCACGTCGCCAAACTCGCCAAAGGTCACCGTCGCCAGCGTATCAACCGCGTTCGACATGCGATCGAGGTCAACATCAAAGCGGGCATAGGCCTCTTGCGGCGTCAGGCCCGCGTAGACATCGCGCTCCATCTGTTCCAGAGCGATGTACACCTGATCGAGTTCATCGTTGATGATTGTGAGCGCCGTGCGTTCCAGGGGGCTCATTTCGAGCGACTGAAAATCCAGCATGGCGCCGCGGACAGCGCCCAGGTCAAATGTCGCGGTTTCTTCCAGCGACTGGCCGGGCCGCAAAATCGAATTGAGATAGTGATGGACCAGCCCGCCATAGCCCAGCTGGTGACGCAGCCGACTGACCGCGATGGGTCGCGGATCGCGCAGCTCAACGGCGGTAGCCCATTCCTGCTTGGTGTCTGCCAACACATAGGCAATGAACACCAGCCCACAGCACAACAGGACAGCCAGCGCCGACATCCTGATCAGATGCCGCTGAATGATCCCAACAAGTGACTCTGCCTTACCCACCGAACGCCTCTCGAAAATCCCAGCAACCAATGCGGGAACTTCAGCAAAGCTAATCGGAATCAGATAATTCGTGGTTAAGACAGATACGACGGCGAACTAATTTGGTGTATTTGGTTGAAATGTCTGTTTTGTGGGCTTTTCTGCGCCTGAGGCTTGTTTTCGACGCACAGATATAAACATGTCTTTATATCACCCTTGTTGTGGTGGACGCGGACTGATAGAACCCCCTCAATTGCCACGGGTTCGCGCCCGGGGGTTTTATGTGCGGGCGTCCCATCAGGTGCCCATTTCTACGGAGTGAGCGCTTATGAGCGAGCAGGATTACGTCGTTGCTGATATCTCCCTTGCGGATTTCGGCTACAAGGAAATTGAAATTGCAGAAACGGAAATGCCGGGCCTGATGTCCTGCGTTGAAGAGTTTGGTGACAGCAAGCCACTGGCTGGCGCGCGCATCACCGGTTCTTTGCACATGACCATTCAGACGGCGGTTTTGATCCGTACGCTGGAAGCCCTGGGCGCAAAAGTGCGCTGGGCGTCGTGCAACATCTTCTCGACCCAGGACCACGCGGCTGCGGCCATCGCCAAATCCGGCACGCCGGTTTTTGCGGTCAAGGGTGAGAGCCTCGAAGAATACTGGACTTACACCGACGCCATCTTCCAGTGGCCTGACGGTGAGCCCACCAACATGATCCTCGACGATGGCGGCGACGCCACCATGTACATCCTGCTGGGTGCCCGTGCCGAGGAAGGTGAGGACATCCTCTCCAACCCGACATCTGAAGAAGAAGAATATCTCTTCGCGCAGATCAAGAAGCGCATGGAAGCAACGCCAGGCTTCTTCGTGAAGCAGCGCCACGCCATCCAGGGTGTGTCGGAAGAAACAACGACCGGCGTGAACCGCCTCTATCAGCTGATGGAAAAAGGTCATCTTCCGTTCCCGGCCATCAACGTGAACGACTCGGTCACCAAGTCGAAGTTCGACAACAAGTATGGCTGTAAGGAATCCCTCGTGGACGGCATCCGTCGCGGCACAGACGTGATGATGGCCGGCAAGACCGCCATCGTGTGCGGCTATGGCGATGTGGGCAAAGGCTCTGCGGCGTCCCTGCAGGGTGCCGGCGCCCGCGTGAAGGTCACAGAAGTTGACCCGATCTGCGCATTGCAGGCTGCCATGGACGGCTTTGAAGTTGTGACACTGATGGACGCAGCACCAACAGCTGACATCGTCATCACAACGACGGGCAACAAGGATGTGGTCACCATCGATCACATGCGCGCCCTCAAGGACATGGCCATCGTTGGCAATATCGGTCACTTCGACAACGAGATTCAGGTTGCTGAACTCAAGAACCACAAGTGGACTGAAGTGAAGCCACAGGTCGACATGGTTGAGTTCCCCGACGGCAAGCGGATGATCCTGCTGTCTCAGGGCCGCCTGCTGAACCTCGGCAACGCAACGGGTCACCCGTCCTTCGTGATGTCTGCGTCCTTCACCAACCAGGTGCTGGCGCAGATCGAACTCTTCACCAAGGGTGATGAGTACGACAACAAGGTCTATGTGCTGCCCAAGCACCTCGACGAGAAGGTTGCCCGTTTGCACCTCGACAAGCTCGGCGTGCAGCTGACGGAACTCTCCGACGAGCAGGCCGGTTACATCGGCGTGCCGCAGCAGGGTCCGTTCAAGCCGGAGCACTACCGCTACTAAGCGACCCGGCTTCGACGACCAACGCACTTCAAAACGGGGTGTCCTTTTCGGGACACCCCGTTTTTTGTTGCGTGCAAATGCCGGTCGGGACACGCATATGGTTGCAAGGCGCGCCGTATGCGGGTTTTCTAGGTAGGAACAAGACGAATCAATGTCAGGGCTCATGCGCACTTCACGACCAGACGCCGGCAGAACGCCACGCGGACTTGCGCACAACCGCCCCCTTCTGGGTGCGGCAGCATTGGCCTGCGCCCTGACGACACCCACCACCCTGCAGGCCCAGCAGGGCTTCAGCCAAAACCTAGAAGCAACCTCCATTGAAACGCTGCTAGCTTCCGTTGCGGCAGGGGCTGTGATCGTCGCAATTGGCGCATTGTGGGCAGCAGGCCGCGCGTTCAAGCGCAACCGCCGCGACCTCACCACCCGTGCCGAGCGCATGACCGAGCTTGAAACAAAGCTCGACAGTGCCGAGAGCATTTTGTCGGCCGAGCCGGATGCTGTGTTCATCTGGTCACCGGAACGCATGGTGACACCCACAGGCTCGCGCAACTGGGGCCGTCCGCGCGTGGTTGGTTCCACGGCAGGCCTTGCCGATCCGTCGTCGGGCGCTGTTGATTTTGATTTCGTGCTGTCGCGCCTTGAGCCTGAAGATGCAGAAGCGCTGCGCAACGGTGTGTCGCGTCTGCGCGAACGCGGGGCGCGGTTCTCGCTCAGCCTGCAGATGCGTGATGGACGCACCTATGAAGCCGAAGGCCGCCCTGCCGGGGCACAGGCCGTCCTGTGGATGCGCGACATCACCGGCGAGCGCGAAGAAGAATCTCGTCTGGTCGAAACCGCCCGCAAGGCGGACCGCGAGCGCACCCTTTTGAGCCAGGTCACTGATGCGGCCCCCTTCCCTGCGTGGCGCCGCTCTGCAGACGGGGCGCTCATCTGGGTCAACGGGGCCTATGCCAAGGCCGTGGAAGCCAAGGACGCAGACACAGCCATTGACGAAGGCCGTGAGCTTCTGGGCGCGGACATTCTCAAGTCTGCCACCACCGCCATTGCCGCGCAGACAGAGTTTCGGGATCGCGCCAACGCCGTGGTGAATGGCGAGCGTCAGGTTCTCGACATCATCGAGCTGCCGCTGGGCGATGGGGGCAGTGCGGGCTTTGCGCTGGATATCTCCACCCTGTCGGAAGCCGAGGCGGATCTGCAACGCCACCTTGAGGCCCACCGCGACACGCTCAACCGACTGGCCAGTCCGGTTGCGATCTTTGGGCCGGACCGGCGCCTGCGGTTTTACAACCGCGCCTTCCAGACCCTGTGGGGCCTTGAAGAGAGCTTTCTTGATACCGAACCCAGCGAGAGCGAAGTGCTGGAAATGCTGCGTGAGGCGCGCCGCCTCCCGGAGCAAACGGACTTCCGCGCGTGGAAACAGCAGCGCCTGGCGCTCTACACCAGCAACGAACCAACCGACGAGTTGTGGCACCTTCCTGACGGCCGCACCCTGCGCGTCATCAGCCAGCCGCACCCGTTTGGCGGGCTGCTCTATCTCTACGAAAACGTCACGGACCAACTTAAACTCGAGTCCAGCCTCACCACTGCGCAGCACGTGCAGATGGAAACCCTCAACAAGCTCTATGAGGGCGTTGCCGTGTTTGGTTCCGACGGTCGCCTCAAGCTGCACAATCCGGCGTACCAACGCATCTGGCAGCTGGAGCCGCAGCAGCTTTCCGGCGAACCGCATATCGACCAGATCATCGACTGGTGTCAGGGCCTTTACAGCAACACCGACGAGTGGGCCGAGATCAAAGGCCGCATCACGGCGGTCAGCGACGAGCGCGGCAACAAGACCGGCCGTCTGTCGCGCCCGGACGGCTCGGTCATTGATTATGCCGCCGTGCCCCTGCCCGATGGCAACACGCTGCTGACCTATGTGGACGTGACCGATGCCTCGCGCATTGAGCGCGCGCTGCGGGATCGCAACGATGCGCTTGAAACCGCTGACCGGCTCAAGTCTGAATTCATCAGCCATGTGTCGTATCAATTGCGCACACCGCTGACCAACATCATCGGCTTTGGTGAAATTCTGAACACGGAACTTTTCGGTCCGCTCAACGAGAAGCAGAGCGAGTATGCCGGCGGCGTTCTCAAATCCGCCAGCGAGCTGCTTGATCTGGTGAACGACATCATTGACCTCGCCACCATTGAGGCGGGTGCGATGACGCTGGACGTTGACCCGGTCAATCTGGATCAGGTGATGACCCAGGTGTTTGATATGGCCAGCCCACGCGCCAAGCAGGGCAAGCGGGTGCTTGAAATCGAGCATCCCAAAAATCTCGGCAGCATTCAGGCTGACTCACGGCGTCTGAAGCAGATCATGTTCAACCTCCTGTCCAACGCCATCTCCTTCACCAATCCCGGCGACACCATCACGCTGGGCGGTGAACGCGACGCCGGTGAAATCCGCCTGTGGGTGCGGGACACGGGCGACGGCATCAAGCCGGAACACCAGGCGACCGTGTTTGACCGCTTTGAAGCGCGCGGCAGTTCAGAAAAACGTCGCGGCGCAGGCCTTGGCCTTACCCTGGTGCGCAGCTTCGTCGAGCTGCATGGCGGCTGGGTGTCTCTTGAAAGCGCCCCGCGCGAAGGCACCCGAGTGACCTGTCACCTGCCGACCGACGCGAAACCATTGAGCGCACCTGCACCGGAAGCCGAAGAAACCGGGACCGCGGCAGCGTCCTAGGCCCTCAATTGCCGTGCCCCCGGACTTGATCCGGGGCCTACTCGCTACCGATCAACTGCACAGCGGCCGAGAGTGGCCCCCGGATCAAGTCCGGGGATACGGGGTTAAAAAGGCAGCCGCCAGCATCCGCACGCAGAAGCTCTGCCGCCGGTATCCATTCCGTCTCGTCCCAAACGCCCTGACGCGGGCAAGGGAGTGGGAGCGCCTGAGGCCTGCGAAGGCTCATGCGATTAATCAAACAATGGGGCAGTCCTCAGACGCTCCGCACGCGAACATGCTTCGGTGCCAATAGAACCGGCGGTACGGGTGTTACCCGCTTTGCTCCGCCGCAGCCCTGCTACCGGTCACACATGCATTCAAAGCGTGGGCTAGTCCTCGCGCCTTGCCATGCATGCAGGTCCACCGGGGCGATCTTACTTTGTGCGCCGGGCCGAACCGTCACCGCCTCTCTAGCCACAGCGCCCGTTACTCGCTGCCGCCGCACAGAAATGGCTTAGGCCGCGCGACCCATACCTTCCTGCTTCCAGGCATTCGCTCCCCCGCCCAAGCCCGGACGGCCCGGCTGCCCTTGTGGCGGGAGATGCCTGCATTATCCCCCCGCTCAAAAGACCGGGGATAGATTTTTTCAAAGACGGACTTTGCCAATGGGAAGGCCCGTCACCCCGGCGCCGGTAATTTCAAAACTCGCACCGGCCAGCGGGCTTGGCTCGCGGTCATCTGTCGGCTGTTCCATGGCGGATACCACAATCATCCGGTCGAGGTTCGGGCCTGCGAACACGATGTCTGTCGGGTTGCGCACGGGAACAGCAATGGTGCCGTCGAGCGTTCCATCAGGCGCATAGCGCGCAATCACGCCACCGCCGAACAGGGCACTCCACAGATATCCGTCGGTATCAATCGCCGCGCCATCGGGCCCACCGCCCAGCTCGAACGTGTTGGCAAACACCGTCTCGTTGCTGGCTGTGCCGGTTTCGGGATCATAGTCGTAGCGCAGAATATTGCCGGTCGGTGAGTCAGCGAAATAGAGCGTGCGTCCATCGTTTGAGAAGCATGGCCCGTTTGCGTTTCCCTTTTTCGTCGCAATCGTCGACCAATTGCCTGCACCGCCGTCACCCTGCCAGCTCCAGTAGGATCCATCCGTATTGGCCTTAAGACCCAGATTGCCGGTAATGATGCGTCCGGCCGGATCAACCGTCGCGTCGTTGAAGCGGCCTGAGGAGGCCTGTGGCATGTCTGCAACCTGCCCATAGGCATCCGCTGTTTCCGCCATTGCAAAAATGCCGTCATCCAGAACGATCAGGTGCCGGTCTGCCTTGTCGGACAACAGGACCTTGGTGGGCAATGTGGGCGTCGGGATCAGCCGAAGGTCATCTGGTGCATCCAGTGTGGTTTCACCCCTGACATTGCGCAGGCAATCCACCAGGTGGAGCAGCTGCGTGTCCGGGTCCCAGCACAGCCCTTCGCCCCAGCCACATAGATGATCGCCAAACTGAACCACGTCGACCTGTCGCATAGGCGCATTCCCCACCGGATAAATTGAGTCGGCAAGCATCCTAGTCGCAAAGGCGCAGATACACCTCTTGACCCGTGTTGGTTTTTATATAACCATGTGGTTATGGAACAGATCAACCTTGGCACCCAGCCGCAAAACCTTGACGCCATCTTCTCCGCCCTCGCGGACCCGACCCGCCGGGCGATCCTGACGCGCCTCGCTACCGGTGAGGCATCGGTCAACGATTTGGCGACACCATTTGCCATGAGCCAGCCCGCCGTTTCAAAGCATCTCAAGGTGCTGGAGCGCGCAGGTCTTGTGGAGCGGGATATTGACGCCCAGCGCCGCCCCGCCCGCCTCAGAGCCGCGCCCATGGCGGCGGCCGTGACGTGGCTGGAAGAGTTCAGACATTTCTGGTCGGCAAGCTTTGACCAGCTGGATGACCTGCTCGACGACATGAAAAACGCCACACAACAAGGACCAACAAAATGAGCGACCAAATGAACGAGTTGCCGACTTACATTCTCGACCGAGAGTTCGATGCGCCGCGCGAGATGGTGTGGAAGACATGGACCGACCCCGAGCTCCTCGCCCGCTGGTACGGCCCCAACGTCGAAACCGTCATCCACGAGCTGGATGTGCGCGTCGGCGGCGTCTGGCGCAACGAGATGCGCATGAGCCAAGGTTCGGGCTATCAGATATCCAGATACACGGAAGTCTCGCCGCCGGAAAAACTGGTGATGCTGATGTCCAA
The DNA here is from genome assembly GCF_040362765.1 of Pyruvatibacter sp. HU-CL02332. NCBI lineage: Bacteria > Pseudomonadati > Pseudomonadota > Alphaproteobacteria > Hyphomicrobiales > Parvibaculaceae > Pyruvatibacter > Pyruvatibacter sp. HU-CL02332. The sequence goes on along the minus strand of NZ_BAABWK010000001.1, from coordinate 1,909,719 downwards.
CACCGATGCCGAGTGGAACATCGCCGCCAACCCCATGATGCCGGACTGGCCCCGCATATTGCTCACCACGGTGACGTTTGAAGAGGCAGGCGGCAAAACCAAAATGCGCCTCACCTGGTCACCCCACGAGGCGACTGAGGCAGAACTCACCTGCTTCGAAGGCGCCATCGCCGGCCTCGATTCAGGCTGGGGCAGCGGCATGGAGCTACTGGCAGAGTTGCTCAAGGAGTTGCAGGGGTAGAATCACACCTGCGTTCCGTATCCCCGGACTTGAGACGGGGTTGGATATCACCACAAACGAAAACAGCGCCCGCCGGGATTAGCCGGGGCGCTGTTCTTGTTTGCGCGCGGGAGGATGCTCCGGCGCGGAAAGTCTTTAGTGCTGGCTTTCGGGCATCTTGACGACCATGCCGTCCAGAGCGTCGGAGACCTTGATCTGGCAGGAGAGGCGTGATGTGTCTTTCACGTCTGGTGCGAAGTCGAGCATGGTCTGTTCCATGTCTTCTTTCGGCTCGATCTTGTCAGCGAATTTTTCGTCCACATAGACATGGCACGTTGCGCAGGCGCAGGCGCCGCCGCAATCGGCATCAATGCCTGGGATCATGTTGTTGACTGCGCCTTCCATGACGGACAGGCCATCGGCCACATCCACAACATGTTCAGTTCCGTCATGCTCGACATAGGTAATCTTCGCCATGTTCCCTCTCGCATCGTTCTAAACCGCGGGTCGTCCATACAGCTGGCGCCCACACATTTGGTTTCGTCGGGTGGTGTCTTACGGGGTGGTTTTGGGGGACGCAAGCCCATGACCAAAACCGGTAGCGCGGACAGACAACTCCTGTCCGCACTCCGTAAAGATGACGCACCCGTCACTTTTTATGTCTTTGCAATTAAAGCCTTGCTGGCGGTACGTCAAGCGCCCTGACCTACCCCCCGGTTGCATCCCCGTTTCGGCCCCTATTTGGCAATATCCTTCATCTCGATGGATTCGTCCGCCAAACGCTCGGCTGGCACGTTTGTGCCCTTCTGAAGCAGCATTTTGGACATCATGAACTCCGGCGCGCGGTTCACCGCATCCACCGCAATCATCTGTCCTTCCTTGAGATAAAACGCCGCAAAGGACCGCCCGGTGATGTCGCCACGGATGACAACCTCGTCAAACCCCTGACTGAGGCCTGCGATCTGCAACTTGAGATCATACTGGTCCGACCAAAACCATGGCACCTGGCCATAGGGCTTGTCCTTGCCGCAGATATGGGCGGCCGCCGTCTTGGCTTGCTCCAGGGCGTTGTGCACGGATTCAAGCCGTAGATCGGTCTTGTAGATCGGGTTGGGATGGAAGGTGCAGTCACCTGCCGCATACACATCCGGCACGGAGGTGCGGCACAGTTCGTCCACCACGATGCCGTTGCCGCAGTCGATCCCTGCCTCTTCGGCCAGTTCCATGTTGGGCAGGATACCAATACCGGCAATCACGAAGTCTGCCGGAATGATGGTGCCGTCCCCGGTCTTGACGCCGGTGACATGGCTGTCGCCTTCAATGCTTTCCAGCGCGGTGTTGGTGAGGATCTTGACGCCCTCCTCCCCATGCACGCGCTCAAAGAAGGTCGCCACCTCCTTGCAGGTAACGCGGCCCAGCACGGTCGGTGCCATTTCCAGGACGGTCACGTCGATGTCGCGTTTCACGGCCACCGCGGCCACTTCAAGGCCGATATAGCCACCGCCGACAATCACCAGCTTGGCGCCGGGCTTGAAGTGCGCCTGAATGGCTTCAACGTCTGCGATGGAGCGCAGATAGTTGACGCCGGGCAGATCGGCACCCGGGCAATTGAGTTTGCGCACGCGGCCACCGGTGGTGAGGATCAGCTTGCCGTATTCAAGCTCACGGCCTTCTTCGAGGATCACTTTCTTGGCGGCGGTATCGATTTTCTCGACCTTGGTGTCGAGGATCATTTCTGCTTCTGCCTTGGCGTAGAAATCCACCGGCTTGAACAGCACGCGGTCGAGCCCGATTTCTCCCGCGAGGAATTTCTTGGACAGGGGCGGGCGCTGATAGGGCACAACGCTTTCTTCGCCGACCACCACGATGGTGCCCTCAAAGCCTTCCTGACGGAGGCTGGCCACGGCCTGACCGGCGGCATGGCCGGCTCCGATGATGACTACACTGTCGCTCATTGTACTTGTCCCTGTTCGTCGTCCCCGCCTGATATCAGCGGAGGATGGCTTGTCGCCCTAGCTTTGCTCCAGCGCGTAGCACAAAACCGCAAAACGGGCCAAGTCGGCGGATGGTCGCTGGGGCTGTGAGGGCCGCCTTAAGGGTTGAGCGCCACACTGCCCCCGGCTACAAGCGCGAAGAACAGATTTTCGCGCTACTCCCGATTTTCCGGACCCTTCCATGCCTGCTGTCGCTGATCTTCAACACGCCGAGCTGGACCTTGCAGACGAAGCTGCAACCCAGGCGTTTGGCGCGCGGCTGGCCTCCTATCTGGAGCCCGGTGACGTGATCGCCCTTGAAGGTGATCTGGGCGCGGGCAAATCGACCCTGGCGCGGGCACTGATCCGTGAACTTGGGGTGGAAGGCGAAATCCCCAGCCCCACCTTCACGCTGATCCAGCAATATGACACGCCCTATCTGATGGTCGCCCATGTGGACCTCTATCGCATCGAGGATGACAGCGAGATTGAGGAACTGGGCCTTGAAGACGCGCTGGACTATGGCGCACTGGTGGTTGAATGGCCGGGCCGTCTTGGCCGGGCCTTTGAGCCGGGGCGCGTCAAGGGACGTCTCAACCTGACCCTCACTCTTGAGGACAAGGGCGAAGACCCGGCGATTGAAAAACGCAAACTCAGCGCTGTCGGGTACGGTGCATGGGGACCCAAGCTTGCCAGAATTACGCAATGAGCATCACGCAATGAGGATCATGGACTGATGAGCGCTGACCGCACGCAGGCGAGAGATGCGTTTCTCGCGCAGGCCAGCTGGGCTGACGCCAGTGCAACACCTGTTGCGGGCGACGCCTCGACGCGGCTGTACGAGCGGCTGGTCAAAGGCGGCAAGAGCGCCATTCTCATGGATGCGCCTCCCGGTCCCGACGGACCGCCCGTCAAGGACGGCAAGAGCTACAGCGCCATCGTGCATCTGGCAGAGGACATGCGGCCTTTCGCGGCCATTGCGCGGCACCTCACGCAGCATGGGTTCAGCGCACCTGAAATTTTTGCGCAGGACCTGACCCAGGGCTTTTTGCTGCTGGAAGATTTGGGCGACGGTGTTTTTGCAGCGCGTATTGATGCAGGCGACAGCGAAGAAGAGCTGTATGGCGGTGCGGTAGATGTACTGGCGGCCCTGCACGCGGTGCCTGCGCCCACACTCCTTGGCTGCGGAGATGATGGTCCACACCATATTGTCCCGCCCTTTGACGACAACGCTTTGATGACGGAAGCGGAGCTGCTGCCGTCCTGGTATGCACGGCTGGCCTTTGGGGATGACCTCGACGCAACAGCGCAGGCCGCGTTCCACGTTGCGTGGACGCAGGTGCTGCCCAAGGCCCGCACCGCTGCCGACGTTCTGCTGCTGCGCGACTATCATTCGCCCAATCTGCTGGTTCTCGATGATCGGTCTGGCCTTCAGCGCATCGGCATCATTGATTTTCAGGACGCCGTGATTGGTCCTGCTGCCTATGACGTGGCGTCCCTGCTGCAGGATGCGCGGCGTACTGTTCCAGTGGATGTCGAAACACGGTTGCTTGCCCGCTACGAGGCTGCGCGCGCTGCTCAGAATGCAGGCTTTGATGCGGATGCCTTCCGCGCGGCCTATGCCATCATGGGTGCGCAGCGGAACACCAAGATCATCGGCATTTTTGCCCGTCTGCTTCTGCGCGACGGCAAGCCGGGCTATTTGCAGCACATTCCACGACTGGCTGACTATCTCGCCCGCGATCTGGCGCATCCAGCCCTTGCGCCCGTGGCGGCCTGGTTTGAGGCGCATGTGCCCCTTGAAAAAATCCGTGTACCGATTGATCCGGACACTGTCACAAAATGAGTGCAGCCCGATGACAGCACCAAACACCACGATCGACACAGCAATGGTGATGGCTGCCGGGCACGGCACCCGCATGCGCCCCCTAACCAAAAACAAGCCCAAGGCGCTGATCGAAGTGGCGGGCAAGCCGATGGTGGATCATGCCATTGACCGGCTAAAGGATGCGGGCATCAAGCGCATCATCGTCAACATTCATGCCTTCGCCGACCAGATGCGGGCACATCTTGAGGCGCGCAATGATGACAGCATCATCATCTCGGATGAGACGGACGCCATTCTGGAAACAGGCGGCGGCATCAAGAAGGCGCTGCCGCTCCTGGGTGACAAACCCATCATTACCCACAATTGCGATTCCATCTGGGTCGAGGGCATGGGCAAGACCCTGCCACGTCTGCTAGAGCGGTTTGACGCCGAAGAGATGGATGCCCTGCTGGTTGTCGCTGTGACGGCCAACATTGTCGGCGATGTGGCGCGCGGTGACTTCACCATGGATGCGGCTGGCTGCATCGAGTGGCGGGAGACGGCTTCGGTCGCACCGTTCATGTATACGGGCGTGCAGATCATCAAGCCGCAGCTATTTGCAGACATCGAGGAAGATGCGTTTTCCACCACCAAGGTCTGGCGCGGTCTGATTGAAGACAAACGCGCCTATGGCCTGCGCCACGACGGCGTGTGGATGCATGTGGGCACGCCAGGTGCCCTGGAAGAAGCGGAGACGTTCCTCCGCGAGCTCTAAGGTCCTCTCCCTCTCCGTATCCCCGGGCTTGACCCGGGGTCCACTCTCAGTTGCTGCGGCGTGAAGCCTTCGCGAGTAGGCCCCGGATCAAGTCCGGGGCTACGGCATAGGATTTGAGTGCATGACCATGCCCAAGAAGCGACTCTTCGCGTCCGACTCACGCTAGACTTGTGGCCATGGGCCAGGTTTTCACCATTCCCCCGCATGTACCGTTCCTGCCTGCCCTTGCGGCGGGGCTGCTGGCGCGTGGGGATGCGCTGGCCACAACCACAGTTCTGGTGCCCACCCGCCGTGCCGCCCGTGCCCTTGTGGAGGCCCTGCTGGAGCAAAGCGAAACCGACGCCTTGCTGCTGCCGGACATTCGCCCGCTGGGCGACGTGGACGAGGAGCTTGGCTTTGGGGGAGCAGAAGCCGGCGACGCGCCGCTGACCCTGCCGCCGGCCATTGAGCCCATGCACCGCACACTGGTGCTGGCGCAGATCATTGAGCGTCACGCGGAGGCGACCGGCCTCACCACCATGAGCCAGGCACAGGCCATTGCGCTGGCCGGGGAACTGGCCGCCCTCATGGATACATTTGCGGCGCAGGATGTGCCACTCAGCAAATTGCAGGATGTGGTGCATCGCGAATTCGCCGACCACTGGAAAGAGACGCTGACCTTTCTCGAGGTGATTACGGACATCTGGCCACAGATGCTCAGCACCCTTGGCCTGATGGACCCAGCCCGCCGCCGCGCCGATCTCATCAAGGCGACGTGCAAACGCTGGCAGGACACTCCACCCGGCGCCATCGTCGCTGCCGGGTCCACCGGCTCCCTCAAGGCAACTGCGGACATGCTCAAGACCATTGCCGGTCTTGACGAGGGAACTGTTGTGCTGCCCGGCCTTGACCAGCAGATGGACGACGCGGCGTGGGCGGCGTGTGAACCCGCGCACCCGCAGTTTGGCCTCAAGCTGCTTCTCTCGCGCATCGGCATGGAGCGCCATGCCGTCAACGTCTGGACCCACGGCAAAACACTCCCCAACGCTGAAGCGCGTACGCGGCTGGTGAGTGAAGCGCAGCGGCCCGCGGAAACAACGGACCAGTGGAAAGACGCTGATACAAACCTGTCGCCGATCATCGACGACGCTCTTACCGGTCTCACCATGGTGAGTGCGGACAATCCGCAGCTCGAATCCCTGACCATCGCCCTTGCCCTGCGCGAAGCCCTGGAGACGCCTGGCAAGACCGCAGCCCTTGTGACACCGGACCGAAATCTCGCCCGCCGCGTCGCCAGCGATCTGGCGCGCTGGGGCATCATTGTGGACGACAGTGGCGGCCAGCCGCTGGCTCATACGCGGGCAGGTGGTTTTTTGCTGCAGGTGGCCGAAATGCTGACCGAGCAGCTTGCCCCCATCGAGATGCTGACGGCCCTGCGTCATCCCCTCGCGCGCGGCGGGGAAGAAGAAGGCGTCTTCCATGGATTGGTGGACCTGCTGGACAAGCAGGTTCTGCGCGGCCCCCGTCCTGCGCCCGGTCTTGACGGCATTGCCGACGCCATTCAGGAAGCCGCCACCCGCAAGTATGGCCCGCTCAACGAAAATGAACACGCGCGGGCACGGCGACTGCATGGAGCACTTACCTCGTTCATTGGCACGCCCCTTGAGGTGATGGATGCGGACGAGGTTGATGCCGCCGCCCTCATTGAAGCGCATCTCACCGCAGCAGAAGCGCTCGCGGCGACCCATGAGGAAACAGGTGCACAGCGATTGTGGTCCGGTGCGTCGGGCGAAGCGGCTTCCACCTTCATGGCGGATGTCATGGCGCAGGCCAGTCTGCTGGGCAGCATTTCGCCTGCGGACTACCCGGCCATTCTTGGCGCGCTCATGACCGGCCGCATGGTGCGGCCCGTGCGGCGCTCCCATGCCCGGTTGCAGATACTCGGCCCCCTTGAAGCGCGTCTGCAACATGCTGACCGACTGGTGCTGGGTGGCCTCAACGAAGGCGTGTGGCCACAGCGCGCTGAAACGGGCGCATGGATCAACCGCCCCATGCGCGCGCAGCTTGGCCTTGAGGCCCCTGAACGGCTGATCGGTCTTGCGGCCCATGATGTGGCGCAGGGACTTGGCACCGGGGACGTGATCCTGACCCGGGCGGAACGCTCGGACGGTCAGCCCACGGTGCCGTCGCGCTGGTGGCTGCGGCTTGAAAATCTCGTCGGTGGTCTGCCGATGCCCGGAGACGACAGCAAGAAGAAGAAACGCCGCATCCCAACCGGCCCATGGCTTGCCATGGCGCGGGAGCTGGACCGACCGGTCCGTGAAGCCCGACAGATTGATCGCCCGGCACCAACCCCGCCGGTGGAAGCGCGCCCTGGCCGCCTGTCCGTCACCCGCATCAATGATCTCTTCCGCGATCCATATGCCATCTATGCCAGCCATGTGCTGGGGTTGAATGTGCTGGATGATCTGGACGCAGATGCCGGTGCGCGGGACCGTGGCGACATCATCCACAAAATCCTCGAACGGTTTTCACTGGAGCATCCGCCCACCGCCAAAAAGCCGATGCCGGACAATGCTTATGGCGAGTTGGTCGCCATTGCGCGGGAAGAATTTGACAAGACCGATGCCCGCCCTGCCGTGCAGGCCATCTGGTATCCGCGCTTTTTGGAGGTCGCAGAGTGGTTCCTCACCTGGGAAACCGAGCGGCGGACCGGCATCAAGCAGACATTCGTGGAGCTGAAAGGCGAGCACATTGTCGCCCTGCCGACACGCGTATTCACGCTGAGTGGCATTGCCGATCGCATTGACCTGCTCAACGACGGCTCGCTGGCGATCCTCGACTACAAGACGGGCGCCGCGCCGACTGCCAAACAGACCACCGCAAAATTTTCCGTGCAGCTGCCCCTTGAGGCCGCCATGGCCAGAGATGGTGCGTTCCACACGGACAAGGACGGCAAGACCATCGGCCCACCCAAGGCGCTCACCAGCGAGCTGGCCTATGTGGAACTCAAGACCGGCAAGGTCGTGAGTGCGGTCGAGAAGAATGCCGATGTGATGACAGAAGCAGACGCGGCCATGGGGCACATGGTTGACCTTCTCACCCTGTTTGAAACGGAGGACACCCCCTACATCTCGCGGCCCCGGCCGCAATTCCTGACCTATGATGGCGACTATGACCATCTGGCCCGAGTGAAAGAATGGCAGACAGCAACCGACACCGATTGAAGATCGACGGTGTCGAGGTTGAGTTTGAACCTTCCGGCGCCAATGCAGAGCTCCAAAGCCGCTCCACGGCCAAGCAGCTTGATGCCGCTGATCCCAAGGCCAGCGTCTGGGTGTCTGCCAATGCGGGCACCGGCAAAACCCACACGCTCACAAGCCGTGTGGCGCGCTTGCTGCTGAGCGGCACGAAGCCCGAGCACATTTTGTGTCTCACTTTCACGCGGGCAGCTGCCGCACAGATGCAGACCAAGCTCTATGACCGGCTGGGCCAATGGTCCACCATGGCCGAGGACAAGCTTGAAGAGGCATTGTTCCAGCTTGAAGGGCGGCATCTTGAGGCAGATGAAATCGCCAAGGCGCGGCGTCTGTTTGCCAGCGCCCTTGAGACACCCGGCGGCCTCAAGATTCAAACCATCCATGCCTTCTGCGAAAGCCTTTTGGGCCGCTTCCCGCTTGAAGCCGGTGTCAGCCCGCATTTTTCTCTTGCCGACGACCGTCAGTCTGCGGAGCTTCTGGCGCAGGCGCGCGATGACGTTCTTCAGGCCAGCATCGACGAGCCGGAGACGCCTCTTGCCCATGCGGTCGTCAAACTTGTTGGCGAGGCCGACGAAGCAGCGTTTGAAATGCTGCTGGGCGAAGTCACGGGCATGCGCCACCGCATCCGGCGTTACGTTGAACAGGCGCAAGGCCTGGACGCTGCTGAACGCGCGGTCGCCGATGCTCTGGGTGTGCCGCCGGGGGCGACCACTCACGACTTGATGGCGGAGGCCCTCGCGGAGCTCGACCCCGCTCAGATACGGGGCGCGCAATCTGCACTGGCGTCGGGCAAAAAAACGGATGCGACCAAGGCAACCGCCCTTGCCGCCTTGCTGGCGGACATGACACCGGAGGGTTTTGAGGAACACTACCCGGGCATCTTCCTGACCCAGGCAGGTGAGCCACGGGCGAGCCTGATGACAAAGGATCTGGCTGCGGCCCATCCAGATATCCTGCAATGGATGGAAGATCAGCAGGCCGCACTGGCAGCCCTCACCGCGAAGCTGCGGGCAGCCCAGACCGCCGTTCTGACCGGTGCCATCCTGCGGGTCGGCTATGCAGTGCTCGACGCCTATGAGGCCGAGAAGACACGTCGCGGTCTATTGGATTATGACGACCTCATCACCCGCACTGTGTCTCTGCTGCACAGCCGCGAGGGCACCCAGTGGGTGCTCTACAAACTGGACATGGGCCTCGATCATATTCTGGTGGACGAAGCGCAGGACACGAGCCCGCAGCAATGGAAAGTCATTGCAGCGCTGGTGACCGAGTTTTTTGCAGGCGATGGCGCGCGGGACTTCGCGCCGGATCAGGATGGGCGCGGCCCCGGTGCCGTGCGCACGCTGTTTGCCGTGGGTGATGAGAAGCAGTCGATCTTCTCGTTTCAGGGGGCAGACCCGCAGGAGTTTTCCGCCCGTCGGGCTGCGTTCCGGTCCATGGCAGGTGCGGCAACCCAGACATGGCATGACATTGATCTCACCGTCTCCTGGCGGACGGCAGACCAGATCTTGTCCGGTGTCGACAAGACGTTTGCGCCTGAGCCGATGCGCGCGGGCGTCGTTGCCGGTGACGAGGCGATCCACCATGAAAGCGTGTGGACCGGGCGTGCGGGGCTGGTGGAACTCTGGTCGCCGGTGACCCCGGACGAAATCGACGAACAGGAATTGTGGGACGCCCCGCTGGATGCGGTCAGCGGACGCAGCAAGGAAGCCAAGCTTGCAACGCGGATTGTCGGCAAGCTGAAAGACTGGATCGGCAAGGAGATTCTGCCGCAGCGCGACCGGGCCATGGAGCCGGGGGATGTGCTCATTCTTGTGCGCAAACGCGGCGCCTTCGTGGATGAGCTGATCCGCCAGCTCAAGACATCCAACATTCCCGTGGCCGGTGTGGACCGGCTGGTACTGGGGGACCACATTGCCGTCATGGATCTGATGGCCCTGGCGCGCTTTGCGCTGTTGCCGGACGATGATCTGACGCTTGCGACCGTGTTGCGCAGTCCCCTGTGCGCCATCAGCGAGGAAGGTCTGTTTGACCTTGCCCATGCGCGCGCCTCAAAGGAAAAAACCATCAGCCTGTGGAAGGCGCTGGAAGAGCGGGCCGACATGGTGGATGGCGCGCCCGAGGCCCTCGCCTATCTGTCGGAGGTCCGCGCCCGGACCGGCATCCTGCGGCCCCACGAATTTTTTACGCGCGTGCTGGGGGCTGATGGCGGTCGGGACAGGCTGGTGGCGCGGCTGGGCATGGATGTGCATGACCCCATCGACGAGTTTCTCAATCAGACGCTCAGCTACGAGGCCTCCAATACGCCGTCCCTGCAGGGTTTTGTCGCGTGGATGGATGCGGGCGACACAGAGATCAAGCGCGACCTGGACCAGGGCGGCAATCAGGTGCGCATCATGACCGTGCACGGGGCCAAGGGTCTGGAAGCCAACGTCGTGATCCTGCCCGACACGGTGCAGGCAGGCGGCACGCCGGGACGTGCCTCGCTCATTGCGCACAAGGATACCCGCGACGACGGGCTGGTAACCTACAGCCCGCGCAAGACCGATGCAGACGAGCTGTCGCTCGCAGCACGCGCCGCGCGCGAGGCGCGTGAGGATGAGGAATATCGCCGCCTGCTGTATGTGGCCATGACCCGTGCCATGGACCGGCTCTACATCGCCGCCGCCCATGGGTCCCGGGGCATGAATGACACGAGCTGGTATGTGCGCGCGGCGGATGCGCTCAAGCCCGATGCAGAAGAACTGGAAGAAGAGTTTGCCGATGGCACCGGCACTGTCTGGCGGCTGGAGAGCGAGCAGCTTGTGGAGGCCGTGCCGGACAAGCAAAGCCATGCCGTCGCCGATGCAATCACGCTTCCCTCCTGGGCCACACAACCAGCACCCGTGGAGCAGGTCCCCCTTGGTCCGCTGGCACCGTCCATGATGCCTGATGCAGAAGATGCGTCAGGGGAAGCGGGTGCGTTCAGTGATCCGCCGGCGCTCTCGCCCTTGGCGGCTGATGGCGTCAACCCGGCGCAACGGTTTGCACGGGGTCGGCTGGTGCACACCTTGTTGCAACATTTGCCGGAACAATCCTCCAACGACCGCGAAGCACTGGCGCTGGGTTATCTGTCCCGCGCCGCTGCCGGACAGTTTGATGAGGCGACACAGGGCGACATTGCGGCTGAAGTGCTGGCCATTCTGGATGACCCGCAATTTGCGGATCTGTTCGGGCCCAACAGCCGGGCGGAGGTTTCGCTGGCAGGCCGGGTCATGTGGAACGGCAAGCAGGTGCCGTTGTCGGGTCAGATCGACCGGCTGGTTGTGACCGATGACCGCATTCTGATTGCGGATTACAAGACAAACCGACCACCGCCGGAGCGCGTTGAAGATGTGGCGGCGGTCTATCTGGATCAGATGGCCGCCTACCGTTCCCTTGTGCAGGCGGCCTATCCGGGCCGGTCTGTTGCGTGTGCTCTGGTGTGGACCGACGGCCCCAGACTCATGGAATTGCCCGGCATTGCGCTAGATCAACGTGGAAACAGTGTGAATTAGTCATTATCACACTGCCGAGACTGTACTTGACCCTCATGGGGGCCATTCCTACATTCTGATCAACAGCAATTTGGCGGGACGCGATTCACGCTGTGAGTAGCAAGGTGAGCCGCAACCTGCCTTTCCATTTCGGGATATCTGCACACCCCCGTGTACGGTCCCATGAGTATTAGGAGACGTCGCATGTCTACAACCAAAGTGACTGACGACAGTTTTGAAGGCGATGTGATTGACGCGTCCGGCCCCGTCCTTGTGGACTTCTGGGCTGAATGGTGCGGCCCCTGTAAGCAGATCGGACCGGCTCTTGAAGAGATTGCCGGCGAGCTCGGCGAAAAGCTGACCATTGCCAAGATCAACATCGACGAGAACCCCAACGTGCCGACAAAATACGGCGTGCGCGGTATCCCGACCCTGATGATCTTCAAGGACGGTCAGGTTGCAGCGACCAAGGTTGGTGCCCTGCCCAAGAGCAAGATTTCAGAGTGGATCGAAGAGTCGATCTAGCACTCGACGTCTGACGAAACCTCAGACTGACAGATTGTCTGCAACCGGCGGTCCTCTGGGCCGCCGGTTTTGTTTGTGCGGGTTCCTGAGTGAAACAAGACCCTCGATGCTGCAGTGCAAAAATGCATGGCACGGTTAACTTGCTTGAAAGTCCGCATGCGGTCTATATCCCGCACAACTGAGGGACTTTTTGGTCAGTCATGATCGAGGCGCTAGCACGTTGTAAGCGTTGCGTCTTTTTATTTCCCTCAAAAGTGCCAATCTGCACCGCGCCTGCGTATCAGCGCTTTGCCCCGCCGCCTTAGTGTGGTGAAGTTATCCCAACAAAATTATGGGGAGTACGCTCGATGGAACAGCTCAGCGGAATGGACGCCTCGTTTCTGTATTTTGAAACGAAGAATGCGCCCATGCATATCGGCTCAGTGGCGATTTATGACCAGTCAACCGTCGAAGGCGGCGTGCTTGGTTTCAAGGAAATTCTGAAGAACTACGAAGCGCGCCTGCATATGTCCCGCGCCTTCCGTCAGCGTCTGGCATTCGTGCCGGCCAATCTGGATCATCCCTACTGGTTTGAGGATCCGGACTTTGACGTTGAGTTCCACGTGCGCCACATCGCGCTGCCGCACCCCGGTGACTGGCGCCAGCTGTGCATTCAGGCATCGCGCCTTCACTCCCGCGCGCTGGATACCAACCGCCCGCTCTGGGAAATGTATGTGATTGAAGGCCTCGACAATGTGGAAGGCATCCCCAAGGGATCCTTCGCCATCCTGTCAAAGGTTCACCACGCCATTATTGACGGTGTGTCCGGCGCTGAAATGGTTGCCGCGATCCATGACCTGAAGCCGGATGCGAAACCTGAACCTCCCAAGGAGCCATGGGTGCCCGAGCGTGAACCGCTGGCGATGGAACTCCTGGCCCGCACCGCTGGTCACACGGCTGTTCAGCCCTTCCGCCTTGCCAATGTGGTTGCGCGCTCGGTGCCTGCTCTGGCCCGCGCCGGCCTCAAGATGTCGACAGGCGATCTCAAGTCATCTGGCCCTGTGCCGCGCACACGCTTCAATGGCTGCGTGTCGCCACACCGCGTGTTTGATGGCCGCAGCTTTGCCATTGATGATCTGAAGTTCATCCGCACGACGGTCCCCGGCGCGACCATCAACGACGTGGTGCTGACGGTCTGCGGCGGTGCGCTGCGGAAATATCTGTCGGACAAGGAAGAGCTTCCCGGCGATTCACTGGTCGCCATGACGCCAATTTCTGTCCGCTCGCCGGACAAGCAGAAATCTGCGGGCAACCAGGTGTCCGCCATGACGGTGGCCATCGGTACCGACATTGAAGAACCGATGAAGCGCCTTGAGGCGGTGTTTGAACACACCACCAACTCCAAGGAACTGACCAACGCCGTCGGCGCCAAGACGATGACGGACTACACCCAGTTTATTCCGTCCACCACGGCGGGTATGGCTGCACGGCTCTACACCGGTCTTGGCCTCGCCAACCGGATGAAGCTGCCGATGAACTGCGTCATCACCAATGTGCCGGGCCCCAATGTGCCGCTCTACATGACCGGCGCACGTCTGGTTACGCAGTTTGGTACAGGCCCGATCCTGGATGGCATGGGTCTCATCATGCCGGTATTCAGCTATGGCGGTCAGATCACGATTTCGATCACCTCATGCCGCGAGATGATCCCGGATCCAAGCTTCTTTGCGGACTGCATCCAGGAAAGCTTCGATGAGCTGATGGCCGCTGCCAAGAAGCGCGCCGCTTCCCCTGCCTTCAAGAAGGCCATGAAGGCAGCACCGAAGAAGCGGGCCTCCCTGTCACGCTCTGCGGTTCCAGCACATCAGTCTGACGCAAGCCTGAGCGAGCGGGACGGCACGACCGTTTCCAAGGCCAAGGCTTCACCGAAGGCCAAAACAAAGGCCAAGGCGAAAACCAAAACCAAAACCAAGCGCAAGACTACGTCCAAGGCAAAGGCCAAGGCGGCTGCCAAGAAACCAGCAGCGGCAACGGAAGAAGCACAGGGCGACTTGCTGAGCGAAGACAAGGTCGTGTCGATCCAGGCTGCTGAATAAGCCTTAGACACACATCGACAGACAAAGGGCCACCGCATAATTGCGGTGGCCCTTTTTTGTTTTTCACGCCACGCCTCCCGTGTCTCCGGGCTCGACCCGGAGCCTACTCGCAGATGTTTCAGACCATAGCGAACGAGAGTGGACCCCGCCCTCCGGTCAAGCCGGAAGGTCAAAGAGATCACTCAAGTCCGGGGATACGGGTGTATCTAGGTGTTCCGCGCCAGCACTTCGCCAGCCAGATAGAGCGATCCGCAGATCACAATCCGTGGCGGCGGCGAGACTACAGATGCTCGCTCAAGAGCGGTCTCGATATCCGGCATGGAGACAGCTTCAAGGCCCGCGTCCCGCGCCATCTGTGCCACGTCATCCGCCGGGCGGCCATTTGTCTGACCGGGAATACCCACCGTCAGCACCGTCGACGCCAAACCATCAAAGGCCTCGAAGAAGCCGCCTGTGTCTTTTGAGTCCATCATGCCGCTGATCAGCACGAGGGGGCGCGGGTTCTTGTCTTCAAGGTCTGCCAGCGTTTCCGCAATGGCTCTTGATGCGGCCGGGTTGTGCCCGCCATCCAGCCACAATTCGGCACCGGGTACCTTGTCCGCTAGGGCGCCCGACGACAGACGCTGCATGCGCGCGGGCCACTCAACCTGTTTCAGGCCATTGCCTATTGCTGTTTCGTCCAACCCGCCAAAGGCGCGCGCTGCGGCAACGGCGGTTGCGGCATTGGCGATCTGGTGGCGTCCGCGCAGGCCGGGCAAAGGCAGGTCCAACAGACCCGTTGTGTCCTGAAACACCAGCCTCCCATGTTCTTCAAAGGCTGTGAATTCCTGGCCAAAACGCGCCAGCGGTACTTCCAGCTTTGCGGCCTCACCCTCAATCACTTCAAGGGCTTCATCCACCTGCGGGGCAATAATGGCAGGCACGCCGTTCTTGAGAATGCCCGCTTTCTCGCCGGCGATCTCGCCCACTGTGTCGCCGAGAAAACTTTGATGATCGAGCGACACAGGCGTGATGACGCAGGCCCGGGGTTTCTCGATGACGTTCGTGGCGTCAAAACGCCCACCCAACCCGACTTCCAGCAATGTGACATCTGCCGGTATGCGGGAGAACGCCAGAAAGGCTGCCGCCGTCGTGATCTCGAAAAATGTGATGTCGCCGCCATCATTGGCCGCTTCGCAATCGCTCAGAAGACGGATCAATTCATCTTCGGAGACTGGCGCACTTTTACCGGTTGGGTCTGGCACACGAATGCGTTCGTGGAATTTGACGAGATGCGGGGACGTATAGGTGTGCACCCGCAGTCCCTGCGCTTCAAACATCGCGCGCAGATAGGCGACGACCGAGCCTTTGCCATTGGTCCCGGCCACATGAATGACCGGCGGAATGTGCAGATGTGGATTGCCCAGAGCCCCGAGCAGCCGCTCAAGACGGCCCAAAGACAGGTCAATGAGCTTGGGATGCAGCCCCGTCAGCCGATCAAGGATGGCATCGCTTGACTGGCGCTGGGGAAGAGTCTTCGCCGACACGTTGCTATTCAGCGCCGGCAGCGGTTGCAGCGCCTGCCTCGTATGGAACAGGAGCTGTGCCCTGAGGCATCGCCTGGCCAGATGGGGCTGTGGCGGGTTCGATCATCAGCAGGGAGATCAGTTTTGCCAGCGTGTCGCGCATGTCGCCACGCTTCACCACCATGTCCACCATGCCGTGCTCCAGCAGATATTCAGCACGCTGGAAGCCTTCGGGCAGTTTTTCGCGGATGGTCTGTTCAATCACGCGCGGACCGGCAAAGCCGATGAGCGCGCCGGGCTCTGCAATGTGTACGTCGCCAAGCATAGCGTAGGACGCGGTCACGCCGCCGGTTGTCGGGTCGGTCATGACCACGATGTAAGGCAGGCCTGCTTCGCGCACCATCTGCACGGCAACCGTCGAGCGCGGCATCTGCATGAGAGAGAGAATGCCCTCCTGCATGCGCGCGCCACCGGCAGCGGCAAACAGAATGAGCGGCGCGCGACGTTCAACAGCAAGCTCGGCTGCTTTCACAATGCTCTCACCAGCAGCCATGCCCAGTGACCCGCCCATGAAGGCAAAATCCTGAACCAGAACGACCGCGTTCTGCCCGCTGATCGTGCCCAGCGCGATGGTCATCGCGTCTTCTTCGCCGGTCTTTGTGCGTGCTTCTTTCAGGCGATCGGTGTATTTGCGCTGATCGCGAAACTTGAGCGGGTCGGCGGGCACTTGCGGGTTGTCGATTTTTTCCCAAGCGCCGCCATCAAACAGATTGTCCAGACGGGCCTTGGCGCGCAGACGTCCGTGATGGCCGCAATTGGTGCAGACATGGAGGTTTTCCTGCAGGTCGCGATGGAAAATCATCTCGCCGCAATTCTTGCACTTGTGCCAGAGGTTGTCCGGCGTATCGCGCTTTGCCGAAAGGAAGGTGCGGATTTTGGGTCGCACCACATTTTCAAGCCAGCTCATGTCGTTTTCCTCAGGTCAGTTCTCTGTGTGCCCGTCTTCTGCCGTTTATGGCGGCAAAATCAGGCCAAATCATGCTGTTGAACAGTCTACGCTGCGTGGGCGCCTGCGGCCAGTTCCGCCGCCAATGCCAGAATTTTGGGTACCGTCTCATCCGTGGGGCGCCCATCGGCGTCCAGAGTGGATGCAATGCAGTCCACAAAGGCCGAGCCCACCACCGCGCCGTCCGCAACACCTGCCATATCACGGGCCTGCTCCGGCGACTTGATGCCAAAGCCCACTACAACCGGCAGGTCCGTTGATCCGGTGATACCGGTCACGGCAGACGCAACCTTCTCAACCTGCGCTGATGCAGACCCGGTAATGCCGGTGATCGACACGTAATAGAC